>CAZJOQ010000106.1:0-13399 GCA_964547625.1 uncultured Nitrospira sp. | reverse complement strand
ACCAAGTAGGAGAGATACACGCTCTACAAACATCTTCTCATCCTGTTGATGTACCACAAATCCCGTCTTGCCATCTTCCACGAGATATGGGATCTCCCCTGTTTGCATCGCGACGACAGGAAGGCCACAGGCCATCGCTTCCATTACAACATTGGGGCACCCTTCACTTTCTGAAGTATGAACCAGAAGTTTAGCTCCACCCAAGAAGGCCGGTATGTCATGAACTGCCCCTCGAAACTCAACGATCCTAGAAACACCGAGATCATCAGCAAGTGTGGCAAGAGCGGGACGTAACGGGCCATCACCAGCAATTTGAAAACGTATGTCCTCACCCAAGACACTTTTCAAGTCTCGAACCACTCTCAGTAGACGGTCCCAACGCTTGACCGTCGTCAACGACCCGATTGCTGCCACAAAATCTCTCTTGTTAGACACCTCACTCGCACTCTTGAACAGGTTAAGGTCGAGTGCGTTGCGGACGGTGAAGACGTGCCTGGATGTGAAGAGACTCAAGGGGCGATTTACCACATCAGCCGATGGTGTGCTATTAATTATATGGTAGGCGGGCCATTTTGCGTTCAGCAGCCGTTTGACACCTCCACGTCTTCGCTTCTGTGGATTATACTCGCTGCGTCGAGAGCCTATCGCCAGCATTTCGGTGGCCCACGCCGCATAGGCTACGGCAAAGTTTGTATGAAAATCGTACGCATGAATGACTTCCGGCTTCAGTTGCCGCGTCAAGACTCTTAGCGCTTTCAATTTAGACAGAGAAGACCATTCAGGAGGAAATCCGTACAGTGGGATTTTCAGTGTTTCGATATCTTTGTAGTACTTGTCGTTGTGGTTAAGATTCCAGACAACCACGCCAGGATGGTATCGGGCATGATCCAGATTTGCAAGAAGATAGTACAGTTGCCGCTCTAATCCGCCGAGCCTGAGTTGCCCGACCACGTACAGAAGGCGACACCTAGCTGTTTGGTTCTTAACCACGATGCCGTGTCTGTCGATCACAGCGCTCACCCATTCCAAGAGTGCTTGAGTCGATGAATCTATTCCAGAATTGATCTTCAAAGAGGCTAGAGCCTCGCAACTCGAAGATCTGACGGACGGTATCAATCTTTTTAAGTAAGGATAGGATCCGTTTGCAAAATGACAACCCCATGGGTCTTCCGCATTCCATCCTAGGAGACTAATTCAGTACCCTCTAAATGCAAATGCATGGACAGCAAGAAAATTGTCCGTTGAAATATAGCTGACCGTGAAAAACGTCCGTCGGGGCGACCGTTGCAAAACGCTTCTACGATTGACTCATACCCTTCCGGTCTAAAAAACTCGGGCAGTCGACTTGATGAGCCAAGCAGGGTCTCTCTGACACGAGACCTAAACTCAGCATTTACCCAGCGATCCACTGGAACACCAAAACCATGTTTTGGTTTCTCTGCAATCGTTCGAGGAAGTTGCCGTGCCGCAATCTTCCGCAGTACCTGCTTGCACTCACGCCCCTTCACCTTGAGCCTATGCGGCAAGGTGAGCCCAAACGAAAACAATTCTTCATCCAGCATGGGTACACGGACTTCTAGACCTTCCTTCATACTGGCAAGGTCGACTTTGAATAGAAAGTCGTTCGCCAACATCATGCGCGTATTGGCTTCCGTCGCCAAGGCAGAGAGCCGCTCCACTCGATCTGCATTGCGGGGTAAAGAGTGCTCCCATTGTTGTTCAAAGAACCGTCGAATAGGCAGCATTTTCTGATAGTCCAAACATAAACGGCGTAATTCCTCTTCTTGCACGGAGGTGAATAGGCCTTGAACGACTTGCGCATCATCGCCCTGCGCAATTTCCCTGAGACGAGCCGGGAGATAGGCCGGCACAACTATTAGGCTCGCCAGTCGATCAAGCGCCAACGCACTTGCTTTCCACATAACAGCTGGGAAATGTTGCATTTGCGCAATTCGTGCCAGCCGCCAATAGATATCATACCCTCCAAATGCCTCATCCCCGCCATCGCCCGAAAGAGCCACGGTCACATGGGTACGCATCAATCGACACACCGCATTTACGCCGAACAGCGATGTGTCGGCAAAAGGCTGCCCCGCATGTGTGAGCAAGTCTATAATGTGTTCCCATGTTCCTTTCCCCTCATCCATATCAAGAGTCACATGACGGCTTCCGATGTGCTGGGCCACGGCTAATGCAGCCGACGTCTCATCATATTTCCGGTCAGAGAAACGAACATTATAGGTTTGCAGTGTTCCCTGAAGCGCTCGTTGAGCTGCCGCGCTGATGAGCGAAGAATCAATTCCGCCACTCAGCAGAGCAGCGAGAGGCACATCGCTCTCCAATTGGCGCTGAACCGCTGTGGCGAGCAACCCCTCCGCTTGATCAACAGCTTCCGACAAGGACTTGCTTTGGTCCGGTGCAATGACTCCTTTCCAATATCGACGCATTTTCCAGGAGATCGCACCATCTTGCAGTAAACTTGCTTCAAGAATTTCTCCGGCTTGCAATGCACGGATACCTTGATAGAAGGTCTCGGGAGCTGGAATATAAAACAGTGCTGCGGAGTCATAGATTGCCTGTCTGTTCGGTCTCGTATCGATACCCTTTACATACCGCAGGGCTCTGAGTTCACTTGCAAAGGCCAGCCTCGTCTTCGTGAGGGCATAAAAGAGCGGTTTGATTCCGAAACGATCACGAGCAAGAAGAAGTGTGTGAGCACGAGCATCGTAAATCGCGATTGCAAACATCCCTCTCAACCGCTCTACAAAACCTGGGCCTAGTTCTTCATAGAGATGAGGTATGACCTCAGAATCTGAATGGCCGCGAAAGTGATGTCCTTTTCGTTCCAAACCGTTCCTCAACTCCCGATAGTTATAAATCTCTCCGTTGAAGGCACTCCAGATTGTTCCGCTTTCATTTGCCATCGGTTGCGCACCGGATTCCGACAGATCGATGATGGACAGTCGCGTATGGACAAGAGTAGCAGCAGGAAAAGACCTGACTCCGTAGCCGTCCGGCCCTCGGTGATGCAGCGCCTGCCGCATACGGTCGGCAACTTCTTCACCGTCATCCTGAGAGCCAATCCACCCGCCAATTCCACACATTCTACCTGTCCTCCCAATCCTCATCCCGCCGGAAGGATAATTGCGAATTTCCCCCACGACACCGCAACGATTCTCTTTCAGCCCCGTCCAAAGGGAGTGAACATGGTCATTACTCTTTGAATCAACTATTTGCACTACTTAGAGGAGCAATCTGGGCCGATACTAATATCGGCGCTCAACGGATACCTGTTCCCTTCACCTGCCGGCACTATGCCCGTACGCCAGATCCATCGCCGAGCACCGACCAACATGCCAAGACCGCAGCCAAACCATTTTTCCGTAAAACCATGTGTCTGCAGCAAGAATAGACCCAGCGCAACCAGAACCCCAACCATTGCAAGCGCAAGTTCGTCACGCGCGCAATGTACTGGAATTGAACGATAGACACACCATATGATCAGCAGAAACACCAAGAGTCCCAAAATTCCCCAGAAGATCGTGATCTGCAACAATGAGTTGTGTGCACCATAGACAATCCAAGCGCCGTTATGATGCCTACCAAACCCCTTCTCGAATCCCCATTTCTTGGAGTAGTTTCCCGCGCCAACACCGGCCACGAAGTACTCCGGCAACCGGTTGAGTGCCGTGGTATAGATCCATGCACGTCCCTCCAGCTTACCATCGCGGGACTCGGTTGAATACGTCATCCGCGACCAAACCGCGTCAGGAACGATCATATAAGTACCTAATCCTAGAATGGCCACAAAAATCATGGTCGTTCCGTGCTTGATTCCGCAGGCATACAGCACGACCGCAAATGACACGAGGCTAATCACCGCAGCACCTCTGGACATCGGTAAGAACGCGGCAATAAGACAAAAGATCGCTATACCCAACCATAGGAACCGCTTTGAACTGCCAACTACAGCCATTGCAAAGGCAACGACCGCTCCTTGAGTACAGGCGAAGGCTAATGCGTTGATATTGGCTTGCAAGCCGAAGTCCGAAAATGCTGCTTCGCGAACGCTGGTGGCCTGCTGGAAATCCTCTGTTGATCCCATTTCCTTGATCGTTCCGTACGACGTCAAGTAGAGGTAAACGGAGACCCACAAGGCTGCCGCAATATATCCGTAGAGACCGGCAGTCAGCGCGGACCGATCTCTGCATAATACCGCCAGACAGACCGCGCCACCGAGCATTTGCGCGAATCGAAAAATCACTCCATATTCAGATAATGGACTCGCAAACTCAAGAAGCGCACTGATTCCGATAAAAACGTAGGCTGCGACAAAGCAAGGATGACACCACGTCTCAGCTAAAATACGAGGACGATTCAGAATCACGTATGCGGCAAGCGCTCCAAAGAGAAGGAAGACAGTACTAATCCCGGCCACCGTCGGCAAGTTATTTTCCAATGGTATTATAGTAATCGTGCTGAAAATCAGCACTTGCTCGACTCGGCTGATTCGAGATCTGGGCGGGCCGTACTGAAGATGAGTAGGGGTCTCACTGATCGACTGACTCTGGCTCCATCCGATGGATCGATCAATCATACAATCGAAACAACCTAGTGACCTTAATTTGTTCAGCACTCGTGATAGCGCGTACGAGAAGCCAAGGTCATGCACTCTCGGAGTAGGCTATCAAGGTTTTTGGAGATGGTCGTCCAGGAACAGCTCTCATTGTTCCTGGGCTGGGGGACTTTCCCGCAAACCACATCAGCAAGAAACGCTGCCATCTCCTGAATCTCGCCGCCTCTAAAACTCTTCACCAATCCAGTGGAGGCGGTGATTGCGCTTGCGTCGCTGCCCCTTGGAGCGATGAGAAGAACGGGCGTTGCCAACCCGACGGCCTCAAATATTTTCCCTGTCACGATCCCCTTGTCCTCGAGCGTTTCCTCCTCAGCTACTGACGTGATCACGACAGCGAGATTGGCGCCCTTAACAGCCGATAATGCCTCTTGCCTCGACACTTGTCCGTGGAACACAACACGATCAGCCAGCCCTAACCGATCCGCTTGTTCGCAAACATGATTTTCGTCTATTCCATAGTAGTGAAAGAACCATTCGTTCGCGCTTCCGTTTTGAGTCCCCTTGAGGATTTTGAGCGCGGCCATGAACGGCGAGATGGTGCGCTTAGGCGGGTAGAAGATTCCGCTATACACAAAGGCGCAATGTCCAAAATCGTGCGGCTTAACCTCGGCCATCTCGTCGGAGTCATACCCATTCGTCACGACATGCAGTCTTGAGCCGACGCTAAATCGTCGGCCCAGCGCCTCTCCCCAAGAAGGTGACACAATTGTCACCGCTGCACTACCCTCAAGCAGACTCGCCTCCCTTCGGACAGCAGCATCGGGTTGTTGCTGACCAGCATGAGGATTTCCCGTCCAAGGGTCGCGATAGTCCAGTACATAGGGTCTACCGAGTTGTTCAGAAATACCCTTCGCCAAACTAAACGCCGAAAACGGCTGGCCGGTCGCAAAAATGAGGTCCACGTCATCGGCAGTCAAATCGGAACAGGCTCGTTCCGTAGGTGTTATCCAACCGACATGCTTGTCAATCCCTAGCTTCCTTGAGACCATTCGGCAAACTCCCCCTGCCAACCTACCAAGGTTCTGATCCCAACACTTCAGATTGTTCGGAGCGAGACACCGCCATAGGTGGCCGGTTAGGATCCGCTTGATGCCCGCTCGCTCTAACTCAGCCGAGACCTTTTCACGGTCTTCCACGTTTCGCAATATGGCGGGATCGGGAGTTACCACCGTCACATCCCAGCCGAGCCTGGTCAGGTGCATCGCGATGTTCCAGGTTCTCACACAGCCGGGCGCCTTGGACGGTGGGAACGGATAGGCGAGAAACAGCAGCTTCGGGCGCCGCTTCGGCACACTATCACTGATGGCGAGCTTGTCGGTCAAAGTCATGCGGTTATCTTTCTCTATGATGTCGTTCACCGCCACTTCTCCCCTAGCTTTACATCCCAGCTTTCCGGCCGTAACTGTATCCCCCCTCCTGCTGGCGTGAAGGTGAGTTCCCCAAAATATACTCTCCCGTCAATGTTGTATAAATCCACACGCACAAAATCGAACGGCGTCGACAACTGGGATGCGATAGACTTCATGTCGTCAAAATTCCTTGGCTTTGGCAGGTGCGGTCGCAAGGCCTCCTCTCGGTAATACAGATCGAGCATATTCCATTCCGTGTCAAAGAATGAATTGATGTTGTCACGTGCATGGTTGCCCATTTGTATCACCTCAGGATGCCCTCCAAAACACCAGAATCGATAGTCCAGAGGACACTCACCGTCCTGATCCGATAGGAATTCCTCAATCAACACTCTCGGTTTGATGTCATAGTATTGATACTCTCGATTCGCCCAATAGAAATTTGTTTTCAACCACCCTGACACTCGGCGCCGTATGTCAGCTTGATCGACCTCTCCTTTGACCACAATGACTTGGTGGCATGCGTGATTGGACTTGATCACATACTCTCTCGGCAGTGAATCAAACGGGATCGCAGTTGGGTCTTCACCGTGCCACAAGAGCTTGATCAAGTGCTGCCCTCCCAACTTGCTTTCTACATACGCTCTCACTGAATACTTATCGGCAAGCATCGTCAACTCAGGATGTTCACCTCGGTTCAACGCAATCATTCTTCCGAAGAGCTTTTCGGAAAATCTCTGTGGATTCGCCAAGTCTAACGGTCTCCCATGTAAGCGAGCATATTTTTCTAACAGAAAGGCCTCGCCGTCCGATCGACGCATCACGTGGCGCTTTACGCTTCGCACCTTGTCGAAGATGTGATGAACCCACATGCCTCGTAACTTGTCTCGGAGAGCGGTGGCCTCGACTGGTTTGGCAGAATGGTTCATCCCTAATGGCTCCTCAGTGAACTGACGACACGGGGCGGACTTCTCCTTAAGAACACCAGCCCCCCAAGGCAGGGCTAGACGGTTTTCACTTTCCGCGTGGCTAATTGCTCTGCATAGGAAGAGCCGAGTCGGTCACAGATGGAACCGGCAATTTCATGAACTAATGTCGCCCAATCGACTTGTTTCGCGATGTGACGGCGCTTCTCGATCTGATCGAGCGAGACTGCATCATCAGCGAGTGACTCGTTCAACGCTTGCGACCACTCTTCTAGCGTTGTGGCTAGCTTGATGACATGCGCAAAATCCAGCAGAGATCGAATAGGTCTCCCCACAATGGGTTTTCCTCCGGCCAGATACTCATGTAGCTTCAGCGGATAGATGTACTTCGTGTAATCATTCATCTTGTATGGGAGCAAGCAGACATCGAAATGCTGTGGATATGCGCAGGCGATCTCTATCGGTTTGTGCCCAAGAAAATATACGTTCGGTAATTTGGATAGTTCATCTACCAGCGGCGCGTCCCTTCCCAGGCTATTCGTTGGTCCAACAAAAACAAAAGACCATTCCACATGGCGCGTGGCCAAGTCCAGCAAAAGCCTCAAGTCCAGTTGCGCCTTGATGACGCCGATATAGCCGATTCTCGGATGGGGAATCGACCTTAGGTCAGCGGGCTCCTCCTGTTGAGTCGCAAAGGCCAGATAATTCACACCATTGGGAACAAAGAGCGTATTGGGATTGAAATGTCCTTTCCGTTCCAGCAACGCCGGAGAATGAATGAACACTTGATCCACCCGTTTGATCAGCCGGATTTCTTGATCCGTCAGCGGCAGCTCGGACGGAGAGAAAGAATACTCGTCAACGATGTGATAACAGCTTAAGTCATACGCATCGCTATTCAAAACGTTATCGAAATGTGGGCGCCAGAGATAAAAGACGATGGTCTTGCACCCTCCTCGACGAAGCAATGTCGCAGCACGGCGACCTCGTTCCACCGCAGTCCAGGAGGCAAGCCAGGCAGGTCGGCCCAATTGAGGAAGCCACCTTTCCGGCTGATATACACCAAACCCCTGCGGCAACTCGTTCGGACGGTAAACGCGATCTCTCGATTGTTTTCCACCAACCCCGAACTCTCGCCAGCCCCCGGCAGGCTCCGCCCAGACAATATGAAAATACTCCGATAGGCGGGTCAGCACTTGGTGCCGTGACAGCCAAGGCCCACCCCATGCTTCCGGAACAAATGCGACCACGCCGATGTCCGGAAAGAGAGGCCAGGATCGGCCTATTCGTTCTGCTTCATTCCCGATATCCATGGAAACAGCGTCTGCCATTTTCATTTACTAGGTACGGTCTCCGAACCCTTTTTAAATAGACGTTCGATCGTTTGCTTGGGATTGAAGAGGTAATCCATGGCCTTTGCGCATACCGCCGCAGACAATCTCGATACGCTCAGCGGGTACCCGATCTTCTTCATTTTTTCCCGGTGAAATGCCCAGAACGCTTTGTCTCTGCGCGCAAGCACCGAGACGGTCAGATATTGATAATACTCCGCCAGATAGCGCTTGAGACAAGCCTCCAGCTCACCTGGCCTCAATACAGCCGGCCCGAACTTCAGCAGTCTATCAATACGATTCGGCGCGAAGGTGTTGTACCGTTTACAAAAGGCTACCTCCGATCCCTCCCGCTTTCTGATATAGGTCAATACCTGGTGAACAAAACCAAAATCCCACTTGGTCAAGATCTTCAAACATACCTCGGAATCGCAATGGGGATTGGACTCATTGTAAAATGAGTCCTCGACCCTAACAAGATCGGACCGAAACAGGATCGCCGTAGGCGTGCCAAACACATATAGGTTGCCTAACAGCGTTTGTCTGCAGATGTCTCGACCTGGTATCACGCGGTCGGTATACGGCACACCAACGCCCTTCACGGTGGTCCCAGACAACCAGTATGCCCCGACGATGGCCACTGTCGGATGGGCTTCGGCCAATTCGACCATTTTCATCACACATTCAGGAAAGATCCAATCATCTGCATAGACGACTTTACAGTATTTGCTGTTCACGGAAATTTGACGCATGGCGATGTTTCCGTTCGCGTCGCACCCGACAAATTCCCGGTTGTTGTGGACCCGGATCCGTTTATCTTTCTTAGCATAGGACTCGGCGATTTCAAGGCTCCGATCGGTACTGCAGTTATTGACGATGCAATATTCCCAATTTTGATAGGTTTGCGCCAACACGCTTTCTATACACTCAGCGAGAAACTCCTCGCAATTATACACAGGCGTGAGCACGCTCACCAGAGGTTGTGATTCTTGACTCATATCGTCATCCTTGGGCAATCATTGAATCATCACAATCGGACAATGGGGGTTAACTACACGGGACGGTGCAACGGGCGGTATCAAAGCACATCGTGTACCTAGTAAAAACTTCTTCTAGGATTCAGAAGTTACGCCTTCAAGCTGAGCGCTCTCAGAGTTCAACTCGGTATTCCAGTCCAAGCGGGGCCTAACCACGCCTCTGAGCTTTCCGGCGTAGTCAACGCGGGCAGAGTCTCCCTCAAAACTGTCTACGACGGTGAACGCCACAACTTGCTTTTCATAAAATTGTTTGATCCTCGGATCGACAGTCTCAAGGTATGCGCTCACGAACAGCATACCCTCTGCCAGATAATTTCCAGGAATCCAAGCCGTGCTTCTGTAAAGACCAGGCGGCCGGACACGCCCGCGCCACTTAGGATCGTACTCAATCGAATCGATGAGACAGACCCCTTCCTCATTCCATAACTCCACAGAGGGCATGAGCTTATAGCCGGGCTTGAGCACCTCATATTCCATCTCAAGGCCGACAGGCTTTCGAATATCAAAGGCCTCTTCAGGCCGATCATTGCTGGTACGGACTCGCACAGCCCGTAACCTGACCACTTCGCCACCGGGTGCCCTCAGCGGGTCCGTCCATTCACGAGACGATATGGTACCGAGCTCCGAGTGCAGATAGGCATTCACCACCTCGTGGGAATTCCCATCTCGACACAGCTTCCCCTCCTCCAACAGGATCGCCCGCCGACACAACCGTGTGACCGCCGGCATGTTGTGGCTCACAAAAAAGATGGTACGCCCTTCCATGGCTACCCCTTCCATTTTCCCCAAACACTTCTTCTGAAAAGCCGCGTCTCCGACCGCCAACACCTCATCGACGATCAGGATTTCCGGGTTCAAATGAGCGGCGACCGCAAACGCCAATCGCAAGGTCATTCCGCTGGAGTAACGCTTGACCGGGGTATCGAGAAACTGCTCCACCTCGGCAAACGCGACGATCTCATCCAACTGGCGGGTAATCTCGGCCCGTTTCATTCCCAGAATCGTCCCATTCAGATAAATATTCTCGCGACCGGTCAGTTCGTTGTGAAAACCAGTCCCCACCTCCAACAGGGCCGCCACACGCCCTTCGATCTCTATCCGACCGCTGGTCGGTTCCGTGATACGAGACAACAGTTTGAGTAACGTGCTCTTCCCCGCGCCATTTCGGCCCACGATTCCCACCGTTTCGCCTCGTTTCACATCGAACGACACCTCCTGCAAGGCCCAGAAGAGGTTCGACTCCGCCTCCATCCTGGCGGATTCACCGGATCCACTGTCTCTTACCAGGGAGTGATGCCCGTTCCGGCTCCACAAAGATTTTAAGCCGGCCATCAGATGATCGCGCAACGTATTGTGATTCTTGCGCCGGGCACCGATTCTGTATTGTTTCGAGAGCCCCTCGACGCGAATCGCGATATCGCTCATAATTCTTTACTTCACAACGTGTTGAAGAGTCTGAATTGAACCTCAGAAACAACCCTCGCCGGAAAAGCGGTTCGACGCGGCCCTGAGAGCCATGCACCCATTCAAATTATATCCGCAAATTGCCGTTCCATTTTTCTGAAATACACCAGGCCCGCGGCGATCACCCCGAACAGCACGACGGTACTTTCCATCATCACCACCGGATCCGGAGAAATCCGTCCCAGCAGCGCCCAGCGAAAGCCTTCGACGACTCCGACCATCGGATTGAGGCCATACAGCCACTTCCACTGGTCCGGCACGAGACTAAGTGGGTACACGATCGGCGTCAGATACATCCATATCTGTATGACGAATGGAATGGCGTGGCCGACGTCTCGATACTTCACATGCAGCGCGGAGGTAAAGAAGCATAACCCCATGGCCGTGAACATCGCCAGCAGAATGAAGGCCGGCAGCGTGATCACTTTCCAGGTAAGCGGAATGCCTGCGTAGATCAGCAAGCCGAACAACAGTACTAGGGACAACGCAAAATCGACCAATGGCGATATAACCGTGGCGAGGGGAAGCCATAACCTTGGGAAGTAAATCTTGCCGACGATCCTGCCGTTTGCGACCACGCTTTCCCCTGCCCGAGTCACGGCTTGGGAGAAATACATCCAGGGGAGAAGGCCGGTGAGCGAAAACACAGGATACCAGATACCGTCAGAAGGCACTTTCGCCATTTTCCCAAACACCGCGGTAAAAATCAGTATCGCGATCAACGGTTGCAACACCACCCAAGCAATACCGATCGCCGTCTGCTTATAGCGAACCGTGATGTCACGCCAGATCAGAACATACCCCAACTCGCGGTATTCCCAGAGTTCAGACCAGTTCATATGGAACCGGCTGCTCCGCTTCTCGATAATGAGCTTCTGGCGGGGTGGATGTACGGTCACTTCTGTTTGAGCCTGTGATCCCACGGCTTATTCCCTGGCTCCTAGTCCCATGATTCTATTTCCAACGAGTCCAATGCGATCGAGAGTGTCAGCCCTACCTGGTGACGAGATACTTGGTATTGAAGTTCCGGGCGATCAACATCGATGTTACTGAACAGGTACAAAAGCTGGGCGGAAATAGTTCTCGTCACTTTATAACTGAGCCCCGATGACGCGTTGAAAAAATTAAACGTATTGTCCTCCGTGCTAGGCAGCAGTTCATTCATGGCATACCCGACACTCCCATTGATGGCGAGTCGCTCATAGACCCTGTGGCTGATTCCAACCCGTGCCAGGTTACTGATCATCGCTCCCCCTTGCAAAAAACCAATGGGTCTCCCTGCTCGTGAAAGAGTAAGGGTGACGACCGTATCCCGTTCCGGTCTCGTGCGAATCTGAAGAAGACCCGATGGAAATGTCCGTCCGACTGGTTCGGCAAACGTGAGCCCTCCCTGGACTACAACACTCCACTCCTGGAATTGCCTGGCATACTCCCCTGAGAGCGCTATCAGATTGGCACTAATCGTCCTGCCACCGCTCGAAGAACGGGTCTGTGTAAAGAAAGTCTGTCGATATAGGGCTGCGACACTATCGTTTCTCGTCAGTTGGTACCGAGGCCCTCCGAACCAGGTGTGAGTTATCGTATTGAACAAATTGGCTCCCAGTGTGTCCTGCCCGCCTTGAATTCTACCGAACTGCCGAATTCCGAACGCATAGCCTCCCTCAAGCACGAGGTCTCGCGACACGGGATATTTCCCTTCGACCCCCGTCGTGTTGATGATTTGGTTCGACCGAAATGCATTGATACCTCGAAAGAAAGTATCGTCCTCCTGAATGACAGTCCTTACTCCTCCCAAAAATGCAGGAGGATCGGGGCTATATCGCAACGACTCGACGACGCGCAAACTTGCTCCTCTGACGTACTGATCAACCCATCGATCTAGAGCGATGGAGCCGTTGATGGCCGTCGAAAAAAAATTCCGATTTGTATGTTCTACGTAGGCATTGAACGTTCCTATCGCGCTGAGAGACGCTTCGATATCGCGACTATCGTGTACGACCTGCGCCCCTCCACCTACGATCGTCAGAAAATCCTCGCGCTGTAAACCAGGATCTAGAAGTTCGGCCGGCCTATTCCATATGTTGGAATCGAACCGTCCTGTCAGAGTCGCCAAGGGAACAATCTTCGTTTCGGCGCTCACCGGCGCCGGTGCCATAAGCCCGTACACAAGCCCGGCCAAGACTGCGACCCAAACCACTGTTCGGAAATCAGAATGCCTACAAGTCCTCAATAGAATCATCACACTCTCTTTTCGGAAGGGGCAGTTCAGGGCAGTCATCGATCCAAAACTGATCCTAGTGCTTGATTGCAATAATACGCGCACCGTCATTCCCGCCGTCTTTAAGCGGGAATCCAATGGTTTTCATGGATACCCGCTTTCGCGGGTATGCCGGTTTAGTAGCGAGAATTTTTGCAGTTACGCACTAGCTGCCTACTCATGCATGGATGTCTGAAATACCAGATTCAGTAGCCTATCGGACACTCTGCTTCATTCTTCGTCACGGCACGACGAGCGTATCACCGGAGTTCAACACGATGTTACCAGGCTCGCCACGGCCTCTGACGAGGTCATCATACCGCAGAGGAATGTGGATCTCCTGGCGTTTATGGCCGGGGCTTTCGATCACCCGCACGACTTGCAGTCTATTCTTGCTCG
>CAZJOQ010000105.1:0-13448 GCA_964547625.1 uncultured Nitrospira sp. | reverse complement strand
TTAGCAATCGCCATGGCACTCGAACAGCTCGGAATTGCCCGGCATATCGTCGTCGTTGGATTCGGCATTAGCTGGGGAGGTCTTGTTCTGGCTGCTGCTCTTGTCGTAGGGTTGGGTGGACAGGAGCTGGCAAGAGAATTCTTGGAGCGACGTCTAGGGAGAGATTCCCGAGCACAGATCAGCGAAGATTTACGACATCTTTGACGCCTATGTCACGGTTCCTATTATTCACAGATCTAGATGGTTCGCTCCTAGACAGCACTACGTACTCGTTCAAAGAAGCAAAGCCGGCGCTCGACGTGCTTCGCTCGAAGAACATTCCCGTCATTTTGGTCTCGGGAAAGACTCGTGCTGAGATCGAACCGCTTCGAGAACAATTGGATCACCAGGCCCCCTTTATCGTCGAGAACGGAGCGGCGGTGTATGTCCCGTTCGAGACCTTTGACTTCACGCCGGAACGATCACGTCGCCGTTCCTCGTATCATGTCATCGAGTTAGGCACACCCTATGCCCTCCTCCGCGACGTACTGAGGCAGATTGAAGATGCAGTGGGAACCCCACTCCGAGGGTTCGGCGACCTTTCGGTCGATGAGACCATGGCGACGACTGGGCTTTCGCGTGAAGATGCGCTACGGGCCATGCTACGGGAGTTTGATGAGCCATTCTTGGTCAACGGCCCTCCAAAGCTGATCGAGGAAATCTGTCGTCAGATTGTCACTCGCGGGTTGAACTGGACGAGAGGCGGACGGTTCTTTCACTTGACCGGAAATAACGACAAAGGGCGAGCCGCTGAGATTCTTCTCCGCTGCTACAAGCGTCAAGGACAAGAACGCGACCTGCCGGATCTCAAGACCATCGGCATCGGTGATAGCCTGAACGACCTTCCTCTGTTACTCGCGGTTGATCATCCAGTATTGGTGCAAAAGCCTGACGGATCGTATGATTCGGACATCAATCTCCCAAACCTCATTCGCGCGCCAGACATCGGACCTGCCGGATGGAACCGGGCTGTTCTCGACCTTCTTCACCAAGCCTCGGAAGAGGCGACTTCTGGGCGTCCAGTCAATATCAGAACCAGCTAGCACGAGACAGTCCAGCGCCATCGATACTGCTAGTCCTCGGCCGGATTGATGATATGGAGCCCCGCGGTTTTTGACGCGGTTAAGAGTTGCGTGTCCGCGCTGACGACAGTTAGTCGCAACGGTTTCAGCTCCAACGCTAAGGCTAGGTGCATCACTTGAGGCGATCGGAGGAACGGATACTCTAAGACTAATTCCTTAGTTGCCAGATAGGTTTCCACTCTTGGGGTGATAAACTGATAGAGTCCCTGTTTGGACTCGATCTCGAATTTATGCAGGACAGAGTAACAATCGTCTCGCGTAATCTTCCCCTCTTGCGCACGTGCGCACAGGACTGCATAGAAGTCCGTGACGGACCACGTCGGAACGATCGCCACCTTCCCACGTTTCACCATCAACTTATTCACAATCCGCGTGCCTCGCTCCATGCTGTAACGCTTCACCAGCGCGGTTGAATCAAAATAGTAATACGGCATCTCCTTATACCCTCCCCTTCAGAATGATTTCGGCCAGCGGCCCTTGGAGCTTGGAGAGCCGGTCTTGTAATTCATCGAGTGGAACCTCTTCATACCCCTCCTTACGAAAGGTGTCGGCCAAGTTGCCGTGGTTGAACGACACGGTGTCTTCCTTCAGACGGTCATTCAAGCGCCGTTTCGCCAGTCGGCTTGAAACCTTTTGCCCCGACTTGGTCAACCCTCTCCCCCGACTGCGTGGAGCACGACTGACTGACAGTTCATCTGATTTTTTCACGATCATTGCCTCCTTCTACATGAACGTTCACTCACGGACTCATCGGTGATTCTTCTCGTGGACAACCAGCCGGCGCTTCGGTCGCGACCGGAAGCGCGTCGTCGTCGAGAATGTGTGCGGCGATGGCTTTCGCCACATCGGATGACATGACTTGCTGCATCACACGAAGCGTCTTGGCAGTCGCTTCACGCTTCGTCAAGTGTCCTTCCCTTCCACCACGGGCAACCGTCCCAACCACTTGCCGCGTGGCAAAATCCACAACTTTGAAATCGCCGCACCATCGAACATACGTGAACTGTAGGTCACCCACATCGACGGGAAGGAGTCGCACGGTACCGCTGACGAGTAATTCCGGAAAGTCGGCGTCAGCCCCACCTGCTTTCGTCGCCACGTGCAGACCCTCTCGAAGGAGTCCTTCGATGAGCGCACGCTGGGCCAGCTCTGCCTGATCGCCCGACACTTGTACATCAATCACCAGATTCGTGGCAAGAAATTGCTCCAACTCGCGGAATAGTTCGTTCACTCGATAGGCAGAGGGAGTCCCTTGCCCACTGAGGCGAATCACACGTAAGTCCGTATTATAGGCCTCTCGCAGAATCATGTTTCGACCGGCCTTTCGGAGGGCACGAACCTTGACAAGCTTGTTGGTTGCTTGCCGAGCCTCAGTGATCTCCGCCGCGATCGCCTGATCCAAGGCCAAGACCTTGTCCATCAACGACGCTTCAGCCTGCGACCGATTCATCGCAGCCAGCGCGAAATGCAACTCATGGTCTGAGTCGTACCAGTTGTCTATGATGCTGACATTTTCAAGCACCTTTTCGGTCGATACGCGCGTCACGCTGTCGATCGTCAGCCGCCGTTTGGTGTTCGCGATGTCATCATTCTCAACGACCTCATAGGACTCCTGGTCTCTCGCCTGTGCGGCCACTTCCGCTTTGAAGATGCGCGCCACCGACGCATAGGCCTGATCCTCGGCGCTCCTCCGATTCTCTGCTCGCCCCACCCCTGTCAGATATTGCGCGGGAGGATATTCCAAGGTTCGACCATCGACCCACGTGGGCTTCCCCTTTCCAAGCACCCAGGTACATCCGCTCGTGACGAACGCAACACCACACAGGCAGAGACAGATCGCCATCCCATGGCGACGAATCGATCCACGCAGGTCGATCATTGCAGTACACGCTGAATAATGAACATGGTCTGACCGGCAACCAGTGATATTACGTGTCCATCCTTCCCCATCAATCTGTGTCCAGACGGTTGAATAAACACGCGATACTGACCGGGCGAGACCCACGCTCTGGCCACGTGAATTTCATCAGGTAAGGTCTGCCAGCTTCGCTTGTCAGCTTCTTCCGAGGCCACTGCGATCCCCTTGGTGAGCAGCTCCACAAGAAGTCCAACCCAGGGAGCAGCATCCCTGCCCGCTGCATGTTGAGCGCCTCGGGTGATTCCCTCTGCCATCGCGAATTTGGTCGCGGCTCGAGCGAGCGCCTTCACAGTAATTGCCGGCAGACGCTCTGAGAGGCTCTTGTCCGCCAGAGCGGTCACGTTTTGAGCCAACTCCGATCGTACAGTCACGGAATGGCCAAGCGGATCGGTCAATGTCATCTGTTCAAACGGAACCTGCGTTTTTTGTCGAACTAATTGTGGAATGGCTACCCGAACCACCCGCCCATTGAGTCCGTAGAGCACACTATCTGTGACGCGATTCCTCTGATAAGGATGATGGAAAACTCCTCTATTTAGCAACACTAACTGTACGGCATCAATACCGATAGGCAAATCGAGCAACAGATCCTCTTTTCTGGGAGCCCGCCCATTATAGCTGATCATCACGACTTGAGCTGATTGCTGGACAAAAGAAACTGGGTCCCATACCACATCTGGAAATGCCTGTCGGTACGCCTCGAATTCCGTCCTCAAGCCCAGCGCCTCAGCCGTGCGCAGGAGGTCTCCTCGCAAGGATGGAGGGGAGGACATCTTCAACCACCTGCTCATGGCACCATAAGCCGCATAGGCATTCCGATAGGCAATGAACGCATTGTTAATATCTCCAGCAGCTTCATACAAGATGCCGCTCAGGTATCGGGCAAATCCGTCATTTCGATACTTGTCTGGCTCCTTGATCCTATCACCTAACACATTCAGGCGATGGTCGACTCGACGCACCTCAACCAGAGCTTCTTGCAGTTGCCCCTGCGCCGCATAGTTCAGGGCCTTAACCACATTGACCATCACATGCTCGTAGGCATCCCCTTCATACGGTAAGGCGTTATCATTGGTTAGAAAGGCGGCCGTTTCAGAGCGGATGCTCCTCGTATAGAGTCGTTCCACTTCCTCTTCGGCCCGGTCGAGCGACGCATTGCTTTGCTCGTACTGTCCCGCCAACTGCAGCACCATACCTCGATCCATCGCATACAGAAGTCGACCCTTCGCTCCGTACTCTCTCTCAGTTTGCTCAACGATAGCTGCAGCCCGGTGCGGATCACCGGCATGCAAGCTTTGTTCGACTAACAGGTAGTGACTGACCGAAGGACCGCACCCGGTCAAAAATATGATGATAACAATAGACAACAACGAGGAGATTGGAATGGCAACGCCCCACTGCACAGAACCCTCGGGGGCAAACCGTGGGAGGAACGGTCTCAACAGTGTCCGCGGATGCTAAAAGACTGTGCGCCTCTTTTCGACCACCTTCTTGATCTTCTTTTGCCCATACCAGACCTTAGCATTACTCTCCAAATCAATCATCTGAAGATCAACCTGATAGAAGACCGCTTTGGTGCCATTGGCTTCATCGAGAATGGTGGCAATCATGCCCTTCATCATGAAATCGGCCCCGGTCTCTTTCCCGGGGGCCTTCTGAGTCTCTTCACTCGCGTAGATCGCTTGCTCTTTTCGTTCGGTTCGAACCTCGTCGCGCTCGCCTTTGCCGGCCACAAACGTGACTTTCTGAGAATTGGTAAGTTCTCGTTCCAAATCCGTGATAAAGGTCTGTACGCTGATATGTTCGTGACTACTATTCACGACGGTTCCTACAACCACGACAGGTTGGCGTTTCGTCGACTTTTCAAAATTCCCGAGCCAAGGGTATTGAAGGGCATCTTTGACCATGGCTTCCGCCACCATCCGGGAATCCGTATCGTTCCATCTCCCGCTCAAATCAGTGACGACCCCGGTGTCGACCCGAGTCACCTTTGTTTCGTGTCCACAGCCAGACAATACAAGGACAGCAGTCATCATGACGAGAAGAGAAGAATCGGGCCGTTGAATCACAATCCACCTCCGCAAGAAGTGAAGGTCTGTCTCATAACAATCACTGGATGCCTCGCTTTTCTTCTTCTTTCTCCAGCCTCTCAAACAAGCGATCAGCGTTTTTCCGCACAAAGTCCCGAACTTGGCTGTTGAGCTCTTTGGCCTGTTCCAGATTGTTCTTCATATCTTCCAAACTCAACTTGGTCAAGACATAATATGTGTTGGTCTTTGGATCTAAATACTGGTCCATTTTCCGAACTCCACTCAACGTCGTGGTTGTGATGGTCTTAATGGCTCTCTCGACATTTTGCTCTTCGGTATTCCGCGTAAAATCGCCTGCCGTTGTTGAGGCGGCATAATCTCTCATCAAGTATCCGGTATAGGTTTCGAATGTCTTGGCAATTTCTGCCCTACCACGATTCTCTGCCGTATCCCATGCAAGCGGGGCATTGCGCACGCCGGATACCGCCCCCACTCCATAAAAGGCTTTGCTGTCTTTTTCATTAAAGGCGCCGGATCCATGCTGGACCCATTTCGGGGGACCGCCACAAGCCACAAGTGTCCCCATCAGCAGGGCCGTAAGACTGAGGCGGAACACCTTTGAGGGAATCAGTTGTGACCTGAGCATGACCATCCTCCTTCTGTTTAAATACTTTTCCGCACGCATAGAATACAGGTAAAAAATGTTGGATCATGCTAACATGGGGTTTTTAATCAGTCAACGCAAGGCTCGCTTCGAGCTTCATTACGGTTGATAAGAGGGAGGAGCTGTGGCAGACATTCAGATTGACGACGGCATTCTTCGGATTAGAAATCTTGATATCCAGGACCCGACCACCGCCGCGATCCTGTCGGCCTATCCACAAGCACGCTGGGCGGAAATCACACGTCGCGCAGTGAAGATCGGGCTTGGGTATCTGAAAGGTGGCGAATCAGACTAGGGAACGGAGGCTCGATCAGCTTGATCGACACTGGCGCGAGCCCGAGCATGAGTGCCACCCAATTCCACATACCGGCGAAATGCCTCGATCGACTTCTGCTGATCGTTGAGGTGATCCGCATATAACGTCCCCAAGGCTAAATACACATCTTGATAGGTGTTGTTCACACGCAACGCTTGCTGGAACGCCACCTCAGCATCCGCAAACTTGCCACGCTTTTCGTAGATCAAGCCAAGCGTAAAATAAGAATCTGGATTCCCCGGCGCGTACTCCACAGCGAGGAGACCGGCCTTCAAGGCTTCATCAAGGTCTGGGAGCACTTCCAATCGAACATAACTCTTGAGGACATAGGCTTCGCCATAGGTGGGATCGTACGCAATCGCGCGATCCAATCGCTCGACCGCCTCTTCGGTCGCCTTGCCCTCCTGGAGCAGCGCAAAGGCACGTTCGTATTGAGCCTTCGCTTCCTGCTGTCGTTCAGACGGAGTCTGGGGCTCGGCACCCAGGAGAACGGCAGACTTACGTCCCTCGACTAACACCGTATCTCCATCACCATCAATACGTAGGCTCGTCGGAAGTTGCATGCCGTTAGACACCGCTCCAACTTGCTGTACAAGATAGGTGCCCAATTCAGAAGCCATGAGCCAGCCGTTCTTGTCGAGATCCGCCGCTCCTGACAGTCCTTTCACCAAGGTCTGAACAAAGCGACTACTGTTATAGGGGCGCGCCGAAACTTCCCCCTTCCCGGCCGCACTAATTACTTGCACCGCGCGGCGCTCGGTCTCCGATTCCGGACTGAGCCGCCCTTCCAGCGTGAGCTCCTGTGGTATGGTGGTTTCCCATCCATACATCGGAGCATCCAGAATCAACAGTGTGTGCTTCGAGGCGGACCGCCTGGTAAACTCTTTGAGCTGCTCCACGGTGACTGACTTGGCAACATTATTGAGTGGCGCGTCAATCGGCACAAGATACCCTCGATCCTGGCCATCAGAATCTTGCATCGAACCGGTATGACCCACATAGAAAATCACGAGTCGATCCATGCGCCCGACTTTTCTCGGCAACATGTCGTTCAAGAGCTGATGCAGTCGTCGAGCGCTTGCGTCCTTATCATAGACCTCTATAACCTCTTCGAACCCTAATCGCCGAAATGCGGCCGCGACTTTCTTCGCGTCATTGATCGCTCCCGGGATTGGCGGCGCCAACACATAGTTCTCAATCCCAATTATGATTGCCCAAGATTTATAATAGAGCCCTTCGGGTTTCCCCAATTGAGCCTGTGCAGGGGGAACAAAATGAGGTGGAAACATACCAACCCATTGGGTAGCTACGAGAAGTGGAACAAGCACAATGGTCCAAGGAGTTTTCATAGCATGCTCAGCATCGTTGATGCGGTCAGCCTATCTGCCGCCTCAACCGGTGTCAAGAAACCGAATGTGCGCAGGGAGCATCGCCATAGTGTTCTGGAGGAAATGGATGGTTGCAGGCGTCTCCGACTTTCTCCATAATTACGCGTCCACGATGGACTGTGCTGAGGAAGGAGACGCGACCGCCATGAGCGAAAAGATTGAGACCCTGCTGAAAGAAAGTCGGACGTACCAGCCGACCGCCAAGACGATAGCCGCAGCCTATATCAAAGACTACGAGACCGAGTACAAACAATCCGTCGCTGACCCTGAAGCATTTTGGAACCGTGAAGCGAAGGAGCTGGAGTGGTTCGCTCCTTGGAGTAAGGTCCTGGAGTGGGACTATCCGTGGGCCAAATGGTTTGTCGGCGCACGATGCAACATCGCCTACAACTGCCTGGACCGCCACATCAAAACCTGGCGGAAGAACAAAGTCGCCCTGATCTGGGTGGGCGAGAACGATCAGGAACGAATCTTCACCTATGCCGAACTGTACCGACAAGTGAACCGCTGCGCCAACGCCCTCAAGAAGCTTGGTCTCCAGCAAGGCGATCGTGTCACCATCTATTTGCCCAAGATCCCCGAACAAGTCATTGCCATGCTGGCGTGCGCCAGAATCGGCGTGATCCACAGCGTCGTCTATTCAGGGTTCAGCGCCCCCGCCATCGCCAATCGTATCAACGATGCAGAGGCCAAGCTGGTGATCACCGCTGATGTCGGATTCGACCGTGGGAAGACGATCCCCTTGAAACCGGTCGTGGACGAAGCGCTGAAGACCTGCCCGACGATCGACCATGTCGTGGTCGTACGCCGTGAGGTCCAAGGTCCGCCCCTTTCTACTCCAAAGGAAATTGACTGGAAAGAGTGGATCGAACGTGAGCGACCAGTTTGTGAAGCAGAACAGCTGGATGCCGAAGCCCCGCTGTATATCCTCTACACATCCGGGACAACCGGGAAACCCAAAGGGGTCGTCCATGTCCATGGAGGGTACATGGTCGGCACCTATACGACGACGAAATATGTGTTCGACCTGAAGGATGATGACGTGTATTTCTGCGTGGCAGATCCGGGATGGGTCACAGGTCACAGCTACATCGTCTATGGTCCACTGCTCAATGGTGCCACGATTCTGACTGCGGAAGGAAAACCGGACTATCCGAATCCTGGACGCTGGTGGGATCTCATCGAACGGTATGGGGTCTCGATTTTCTATACGACCCCGACCGCCATCCGGCTGCTCATGCGCTACGGCGAAGACTGGCCGAAGAAATTTGATCTCTCGACGCTTCGTATCCTTGGCAGCGTCGGAGAACCGATCAACCCAGAAGCGTGGGAATGGTATCACCGCGTAACGGGTGGAGACAAACCGATCATGGACACCTGGTGGCAGACGGAAACGGGATCGATTTTGATTACCCCGCTTCCCACCGTGCCGCTGAAACCAGGCTCAGCTACGCGCCCCTTTCTTGGTATTGAAGCCGATGTCGTCGATCGCGAGGGCAACAGTCTCCCCGCATACGCCGGCGGCTTTGCCGTCATCAAGAAACCCTGGCCATCCATGATGCGGACGATCTACAAAGATCCTGAGCGATACAAGACCTACTGGAACATGATCCCTAATTGCTATACAGCCGGCGACGTCTGCCATAAAGATGCGGACGGTTACATGTGGTTCATGGGCCGCGCGGATGACGTGATCAAGGTCGCGGGCAATCGTCTGGGCACTGCCGAAGTGGAAAGCGCATTAGTCAGTCACCCAACGGTCGCAGAGGCTGCCGTGATCGGCAAACCGCATAAGACAGTCGGTGAATCTATCAAGGCGTTCATCATCTTGAAACAGGGAGAACAGGAAAGTCCGGAGCTGATCAAGTCGATCAAAGACCAAGTCTTGAAAGAATTGGGTAAAATTGGTGTGCCGTCTGAAATTGATATCGTCTCGTCACTGCCCAAGACTCGATCCGGGAAAATCATGCGCCGTGTCCTCAAGGCGAAAGAACTGGGACAAGACCCTGGAGACATTTCGACGATTGAGGAGTGAGGGGGATGGAAAGGGGCAGGCGAAAACCAGGCGAGCCGATCTATTTGCGGCGACACATGATCGCGCTCGCTGTAGCAGTAATTGTCCCCCTGGTCATTTTGCAACTGTATAAAATTTATGTTGGACCACTGAGCTTCGACTTTCAGCTTGGCGTTGGGCTGTTCCTTTCTATCATTCTGGGAATTGCCCTGCACCTTGCCTACCGTTCGTCTGCCAAGAACCAGCCATAGAAAGAACTCGACGTTTCCGTTACTTCTTTGCCTCATCGAATTCTTATCCTTGTGATTGCGTGGAATTGTGCGCTATATTATACATATGATTAACCTATGGGGTAACACATGGCCGTGGCCTACAGGAAAGAAGAAATCCTCAGTGCATCTCGAGTAGCACGCTCCTTCGGAAAAGTGCTGACCGATCTGAAGGCTCAGCATCGGCGACGTGTGGTCGTCCTCAAAAACAATCGGGTGGAGGCTGTGATCCTGCCGGTGGATGACTATGAAAAAATGGCGGAGGCGCTCGATCTCTTGGAGCACATGGAGATCCACCGCCTTATCACACGGCGGACACGCAAGAAAGGAAAGAAAACCGTCCCACTGGAGGCGTTGCTGAAGGAGCAACGCCTTGCGATATAGCGTCGTCCTGACTGTCGAAGCTGCCGAGGACTTTCGACGTCTTGATGGATCGCTGAAAGAACCGGTTGCGAAGCAGCTCAAAAAACTCGAGACTTCACCACGGTTCGGCGAACATCTTGGCAATCGAGCAGGTCTTGATCTCACCGGCTACTACAAGCTCTACGCAGCGAAGAAATCGATCCGGATCGTGTACCGGATTATCGACCACGAGATCCTGGTCGAAGTCGTCGCCATTGGAAGGCGTGAAGATCTCGCAGTCTATCAGGAAGCCCTCAAGCGGTTACAACACCGGAACCGATAGGAGAGCTGTTACTCCACGTCTTAATGAGGCAATCACGGTCTCTCTGTCGTCGCCCTGGTCCCGCCCATCATGCTTATTGGAACGAGTCTCAACGATATAGTTTTCTACCCCCTATTTTAAGCGCCAGCCGCAGGGCCGTTCGGGGACGCGAGGCGTGGTCGCAATCCGCTGGAGGGCTTGGTTCGGCATCTAGCGCACTGTCTCACGTTTTCCATCCAGTTGCTTCTTAATCGCGGCTGATATCGTGCTTAGATGGACGACCAACTGTTTGCCGTTCTCTCTCAGTGCTTCAGTCGACTCTGCCTGCGCAAACCTGTCCAGCAGTGGAGTGACGACGTCACAGAACTGATCAGCCTCATTTTGCCGCGCTAAACCAAAATGGGCCCGCAATTCCTTTAGACAGACAATGAATTCCTGTACATCTGCAGCATCGCTTGCAGGCGAGATGCCTACGAGGTTCGACATCACAGAGCCGGGGCCATATTTCGCCATTGATTTTTGTGCCCTTTTGCATACGGTCTGTACCTGAGCTAACTCAGAAGCTTCTCTGTGATCGATTAGTTGTGAACGAATGCGTGTAGCCTCAGCGGCCGCCCTGCGCGACCGCGCAGCTTGCCAAAGTGAAACACCTGCGCCTCCCAGCGACGCAATTGTTCCGGACCATGCGAGAACTTCCATTAGCTCCACGTCTACACCTTAAGAAGTTCAATTAGTTGGGCCTTACTAAGTTCAAAACTCTTTCCATGACCAACCCAATGTGCCAGCATCTTTCGGTACTTGTCTAAAGTTTCCATATGACTATTGAAGTTCGCATAATCAGATCCATATTTTAATTCTTCAAAACGTCCAAGGTCGGAAATAAAGTATTGTGCATATGCAAATTGCTTGGGTTCATTATTCCCATCGAATCCACGGAATTTGAGCCAAAATACTTCGATTCCTTCTTTGTCTTCCAGTTTGCCGTATGAGGTTGTTATGGCACGGTACATATTGAGAATACCCAGAACCTCGCGACATTCTTCTTCCGTCATCTCCTCGTAGAAATGTTCAACCATCCACGAGTAGTGAAGCGTATATCCTTCCTCAACCGCCTTCCGGTGCTGCGAATAGTAGCTGGCTTCCTCTGGATATAGCTTCTCTAGAATCTTGAACTGATTCGCAATGATGAGACGGTCTTTTAGTTCAAGGTGCATAGCGAACTCCTTTGCAATTTGCCGAACGCCTGCTTGAACGGTTGGCGGAAACCGAAGCCTGGAACCAGTCCGCTTGTAAGCGGTTGTTCTGCTGCTTTTCCATGCCTTTAAATTCAATGCCTTACATGGCTTCGCCCCCGGATGCCGATCTGAATGATCTTTGGCTCGGATGCCCTCATGCCTCGGACTGAATGCCTCTGTTCTTGAATACCTCGCCCGACATTCCCGCAACGTGTCTCGCCACGGCCGACCGCGATTGAGTTGATTAAAACTAGGTCGGCAGAACCATGTTTTAGGCCGATCCTCATACGTGCGGAATCTAGCCATTACAACCATAACAACTCGTGCTTCTGCAAATAGAACCTATCTCAAAATCGATTTTCAAGAAGATTGGTCTTGCAGCGTGTAGCCCTCCCCCTCGGGATTATCGAATTTGTCCGAAAATACGCGTGGTGGTTTCTCAGTATCATGAGCCGGTACTCATTCAGGACATCAGTTTTTAATTTTGAGATAGGTTCTAGTCTTTATCGATGCTGATAGTGAGTTTTGGCAGCTGACCACGCTCTTGGAGCAGGCCTTCGACGTACTTGCTGATAAGATCGGACTTAAGGATGACGGAATCATCCACCTGTTTGAGGCCACGCGTCGTCACTTTTGGACATGCGCTCTCAGGCAACATGCTGCTGGATATGCCTCTCAATTTCCGGCCCAATCGTACGCTTGGCAACTCGCAGATCAAACTCCCCCTGGAGTCCGATCCAGAGATCCGACGACGTTCCCAAATACCGGCTGAGCCGTAGCGCGGTATCGGCTGTGATGGCGCGCTTTCCATTGACGATTGCGCTGATCCGGCCCGGCGAGACATGAATCTCACAGGCAAGCCGATTGACGCTGATGTCCATCGGCTTCATGAACTCTTCGAACAACATTTCACCCGGATGTATCGGCGCCAGCAACCGTTTTCGCGCCATAGTGCACCTCAATGGTAGTCCATGTGATATTTGGCTGCCACTTCCCAATTCAGTTGCGATCCTGATCGAGATCGAGGTCGAGGATTTCGAGCATAGCCTCATGAATCCGCTTCATAAGTGTGGCCGAGAGTTTGGTCAAAGGGCCTTCGACTAAACGGCGATTGTCGATCGCCCGTAATTGATCGATCAGTAGATCGGAGGTGCGGCGAAGACGGCCGGCTGCAGGGACACGAATGCGCAACGGTTCAGCACCATCAATCAGCACAGTCGTCAACGGAACGATGAGCGTGGAGGGATGTTGCGCGTCAAGTAAGGCTTGGGCCTGAACGATCAGAACCCGTCGTGTTTTACCGGGCTCGGTCCCCCGTTTAGGATTGAGATCAGCCAGCCACACTTCTCCTCGATTAAGCATCGGGAGTCTGTTCGACGGCGGCAAACTCACGATTGACGCGCAGGCTTTCCTTTCGAACTTTCTTCGAGGCTTCAGCTAAACGCCGCGCCCGGAGTATTGCTTGCGTCTGCCGATTCATGCGCTCGATCGCTCGACGGATATAGGCGGCTCTGGAGAGATGGAGGGTATTCGCACAGCGGCGACTGGCTTCCAAAACATCTTCTGGCAGTTTCAGCGAGATCGCTCCCATAGTGTCCTCTCTGAATATCTTATCATGATATGCGTGCAGGATATCTCAGTGTGGCGTAACATGCAAATGCAACAGCGGGAGTCGCAACATTCTGAGTTGTGTTACAGGACTCCAGCTCCCTCTGCTATCCCACAGTCGGTACGGAAGTAGAACACCGTGAGGAGTGCTGATATTGGCTCAAATCAGCCCGCGTTTCTGCAGGTAGTCTGTATCGATGCTGATGGTGGGTTTCGGAAGT
>CAZJOQ010000104.1:0-13498 GCA_964547625.1 uncultured Nitrospira sp. | reverse complement strand
GCCCTTATTGACAACGACTACCAACCGTGAGTCCCACGAAGCGTTCAGAATGCTTCCACGTGTACTAAAGTAATCCAATGACACGCAACAGGTATCTCGTGAATCGAGTCCCTACTGCCTAGTATCAAGCTGGCGGGAGAACAGCCGTTGCCGTCTGGAAGACCCATGAAGCGCTGCAAAAAGGTGTCCACGGAATAGTAAGATTGCCATCGCCACCGGTGGAGTCAGGAGGAGCAGGATGATCCCTTGTCCTCCGGAATCGATACCCACATAGGACAACCATCCCCCGATCGCAGTCACCGGCAGCATGAGAATTTGGAAGAAGTTGAGGCCGGCTCCCCGACCAACAAGGCCGGATAGCGAAAAAAACTCCTGCAGGCCGCTTGGAGAAAGTATCACAGGCAAAATCAGAATGGCAAACGGCAGGAACCACTCAATCCAATGTTCCACCACAAATTCATAAGAGGTCTTGAAGACGTCAAGCGGTGAATTGTGTCGAACTTGGTAAATCACCTCCGGGGCCGGATTCAGGAGAATAAAAACGAGAAGCAGAAAGGCTGAAGAAAGAAACTGGCTGTACGGATTGGCTTGCATCCCCATCTCGAGCAGCATCGTCGGCAGCCAGAGGACAAATCCAACACCGATCACGTCCCAGAAGTAATGCCCGAAACTTTCGGTCACATCCGTGAATCGAAGGGGCCTCGCCCCGCTTAGAGACTGCTCAATCAACCGAAGAGTGGCGCCGACCAATAGGGCGTTGAGGATGCCCAGCAAGAACCCTCCTGCCATTCCCAACGGGCCGACAATTCTCGCGGCTCCGAGGAACAGAACCGCAAAGACAATGAGCGCCAACATCGCCATCCAACTCTTGGCAAGCGAGCGCCCCGTCGCGTAGAAAACCTGTCGATATAGGTGAATCGTCGCTGAAACAAGATTACTCATGCGAGCTGTACCCTAGTCGGGATCGCCGAGGAGGTCAAGAACTAGTCGCGTCGCCGGCGAAAAATGCGCTGGTGGTTGACTTGCCCAGCCAGATGATTATCACATAACCCATCATTAGCAAATCTCTTTCATAGGTGAATCGCCATGGACATGAATCGAATGACGGTCAAGCTGCAAGAGGCATTACAGTCCGCCTCCGCCCATGCGCAGCGGAGAAGCCATCAAGGTATCGATGTGGAACATGTTCTGTTGGCGCTCCTCGATCAAGAGGGAGGAACAACTCCAGCCCTCCTTGAGGGCGCTGGCCTTGCCCTCTCCGGAGTTCGGCAAGCAGTGGAGCAGGCCTTGACGAAGCTGCCGCAAGTCCAAGGCTCCGGCGCCGCCCCTGGTCAAGTTCATATTGCCAACCGGCTCACCCACGTCCTGAACCGTGCCGAAGACGAGCAGAAGTCGCTGAAAGATGACTTTCTCAGCATCGAGCATCTGTTGCTGGCCATGGTCCATGAAGGGGGCGTATTCAAGAAGCTGGGACTCACCAGAGATCGTCTGTTATCGAGTCTCCAACAAGTGCGCGGGAACCAGCGCGTCACCAGTCAAGACCCGGAAGGCACCTACCAGTCGCTGGTGAAATACGGGCGTGAACTGACCCAGTTAGCTGGGCAGGGGAAATTGGATCCGGTCATCGGGCGGGACGACGAAATCAGGCGCGTTATTCAGATCCTATCCCGCCGGACCAAGAATAATCCTGTGCTCATCGGTGAACCAGGAGTCGGAAAAACCGCCATCGTGGAAGGGCTGGCGATTCGTATCGTGAAAGGTGATGTCCCCGAGAGCCTGAAGCAGAAAAAGCTTTTCGCATTGGACATGGGATCACTTGTCGCAGGAGCTAAATTTCGCGGTGAGTTCGAAGAGCGGCTCAAGGCCGTCCTGAAGGAGATTCAATCTTCTCACGGTCAGATTCTCCTGTTCATTGATGAATTGCATACGGTCGTGGGTGCCGGAGCGGCCGAAGGAGCGATGGATGCGGCCAATCTATTGAAGCCGATGCTGGCGCGAGGCGAGTTGCATCTCATCGGGGCGACGACGCTCGACGAATACCGGAAACATATCGAGAAAGATGCGGCGTTGGAGCGCCGCTTTCAGACCGTGCTGGTCGACCAGCCGTCCGTGGAGAACACCATTTCGATCTTGCGCGGCCTCAAAGAGCGCTACGAGGTGCATCACGGCGTGCGGATCAAAGACAGTGCCTTGGTCGCTGCAGCAAAATTGTCGCATCGGTACATCGCAGATCGATTCCTTCCGGATAAAGCCATCGACCTGGTCGACGAAGCGGCAGCACGCCTCAGGACCGAGATCGACAGCCTTCCCGCTGAGCTGGACGAGGTCTCGCGCAAGGTGCTTCAGCTAGAGATCGAGCGAGAGGCCTTAAAAAAGGAGAAAGACCCTGGAAGCGTTGCCAGATTGACCACCCTCGAAACCGAGTTGAACGAAAAGCAACGTGACTTACAGGCCTTGAAGACCAGATGGGAATCGGAAAAAATCTCCGTCTCCCGTCTCCGCAAGATGCGCGAAGCTATTGAGGAGATCAAACTCAAGATCGATCAAGCGGAGCGCGCCTACGACCTCAACCGCGTGGCAGAACTCCGGTACGGAGAACTCCCTCGGCTGGAGCGGGAACTGGAATTAGAGCAGCAGCACTTGGGGAAGAAACAGGGTGACATTCGGTTGCTGAAAGAAGAGGTCGATGAAGACGAGATCGCCGCTGTCGTCGGCCGGTGGACCGGCATTCCCGTTTCCCGCTTACTCGAAGGCGAAACCGACAAACTTTTGAAACTCGAGGAATTGCTCCATCAGCGCGTGGTGGGACAAGAGGAAGGCGTCCGCGCCGTTGCGGATGCGGTGCTGCGCGCGCGGTCGGGCATTAAAGACCCGAATCGCCCGATCGGGTCCTTTCTCTTCCTTGGCCCCACCGGAGTCGGCAAAACCGAGCTCGCCCGGGCCCTAGCCGCTGTTCTGTTCGATGACGAGGGCAATCTGGTCAGAATCGACATGTCCGAGTACATGGAGAAACACACAGTCTCCCGCTTGATCGGCGCACCTCCCGGCTATGTCGGGTATGACGAAGGAGGCCAGCTGACCGAAGCCGTTCGGCGACGTCCGTTTTCGGTCATCCTCTTCGACGAAATTGAAAAGGCGCATCACGACGTCTTCAACGTCCTGCTGCAAGTGCTCGATGACGGTCGGTTGACCGATTCACAAGGTCGCACAGTCGACTTCAAGAACACGGTGTTGATCATGACCTCCAATATCGGCAGTCCTCAGATTCTGGAGGCCCAACAGCGCGGCGCCGCCTATGAACAAATGAGAACGGTCGTGCTGGGCGAGCTCCGGCAACACTTTCGTCCGGAATTTCTCAACCGGGTGGACGAAGTCGTCGTGTTTCATCCGCTCGGCACCGAACATCTGATCAAGATCGTGGAGATCCAACTGGAACGTTTGCGGAGTCGATTAGCCGAGCGGCGAATCCCCTTAGCGATCACCCCAGCGGCTCTTCAGCACTTGGGAGAGCGCGGCTATGATCCAGTCTATGGGGCACGGCCGCTCAAGCGCCTGATTCAGCAGGAACTGGAAACTCCGATCGCACGGTTGCTAGTGAAGGGAGAGCTACGGGATGGAGATACTGCGTCGCTCGATCTAAAATATGACCAACTAGTCTTGGTTCCGACCGTGACGCGGGAAGGGGCGTCTAGCCAATAGAGGCGACACCACCTTGTGCGTCCTTCGTGGAGCCGCTTTTCTGCTGCTTGTCGATTTTCCATTCTGTGTCCGACACCTGCAGCAGGCGGCCTTTCATGGTGTGAAATTCTCCTCGTGTTAAGGAAATCACATCGGGAGCCTTCACCTCGATCTTGAGCAGAATCTTTCCAGAAGTGGCTTCTTTCATGGCGAGACTCGTATCCGTCTTCGCCACCTCGTAGGCTCGTCGTTCGTTGAACATCAGCGTGCTGTCCACCACTTTGGCCAGCATCCGGCCGGTGGAATCAAACAGCGCAAAATTCACCAAGAGCGCGCCGGTCACGGAATGGTGAGCCAGTTGAATCTGCGGCACGCCCTCGACTTCGATCGTTCCATTAGTGTTTCGGTAAAGATTGGAGCCGATTTCGATATCCATAGTCCTCAATCCAGCGGGGAATTAGACAACCGTTCACCGTAGTTTCAATCAAGTCTTTCCTACCTCGTACTTGTATCCTTAAAACCGTCTATTTTTCAATCCTCGCCGCAGGTCTCTCATGAGCGTGTCGTGAGAGCCCTCACATGAGCCGGTTTCCATGTTCTTCGCGAAGGAAAACATCTCTCGATGACCGACGATAAACATCTCGTCACCATCCCACGCTACCACGCTATCAAGCCCTGAACTTTGAAGCAGATTCTGGAGGCTGCCGAGATTTCAGCCGACCGGCTCAAAGACCTGCTCTGAAAACAGATCGAGTATGCCTTCCTCTTCCCACCTCACGGACCATCTATCACGACAAACCGCCCAAGACTCAACTTAGATAGGCCTATGTATCCTTTTCGCCGAGGTCATTCGCAATCAGCCGGAACTGCTCCAAAGCAGCTTCTAAATCGTCCACGATTTCTTGGGCGATGAGGTCGGGGGCAGGGAGATTGGCAGAGTCTTCGAGAGATTCGTCTTTGAGCCAGAAGATGTCGAGGCTGGCTTTGTCGCGGGCGATGAGTTCGTCGTAGTCGTAGGCACGCCAGCGGCCGTCTGATTTCTTATCGGACCACGTCGATTTGCGGGTGTGGCGATTGCCTCCGGCCTGCTTGTCGGGCCGGTCGAGATTGCCGTTGTAGCATTTCACGAACTCGTCGAGGTCTTCGCGCTTGAGCGGATCGGTCTTGAGTGTGAAGTGTTGGTTGGTGCGGAGGTCGTAGATCCAGAGCTTCTTGGTCCAGGGCGTTTCGGAAGCCGGCTTCTTGTCAAAGAAGAGCACATTGGCTTTCACACCTTGCGCATAGAAGAGGCCTGTCGGCAGACGCAGCAGCGTGTGCACATCGCACTCGTGCAAGAGCTTGCGCCGGACGGTTTCTCCAGCGCCGCCTTCGAAGAGGACGTTGTCAGGCACCACAACGGCGGCGCGGCCATTCTGTTTCAGTAAGGTTTTGACGTGCTGGACGAAGTTGAGTTGCTTGTTGGAGGTCGTCGCCCAGAAGTCGTCACGTTCGACGATATCCCGTTCCTTAGAGACCTGGCCCTCTTCGCCCACGATGGTCGTGCTGCTCTTCTTCCCAAACGGTGGATTGGTCATCACGATGTTGAAGCGATCCCCAGGATCAGCGGCCAAGGAGTCGGACACGACGATGGGCAAGTCTTTGTCGCTCCCGATCCCGTGGAGCATCAGATTCATCGCGCAGAGCCGTGCTGTGCTTTGGACCAACTCCCACCCCTTGAACGTGCCTTGCTTGAGCTGGCGCTTTTCGTCCTTGGTCAGGTTGGGATAGTGCTTCACGATGTAGTCGTGTGCAGCCAGGAAGAATCCGCCGGTCCCGCAGGCCGGGTCGCAGATGGTCTCGCTGGACTTCGGAGCGATAGCCTCGACCATCGCTTGGATCAGCGGCCGAGGGGTGAAGTACTGGCCAGCGCCGGACTTGGTGTCTTGCGCGTTCTTCTCCAGTAAACCCTCGTAGGCGTCCCCTTTCACATCGGCACTCATCGTGGACCAGTCTTCTTTGTCGATAAGATCCACAATCAGCCGCCGGAGCTTCACAGGGTCCTGGAATTTGTTCTGGGCTTTCGTGAAGATTAAACCGAGCATGCCCTTCCCCTTGCCGAGCTCCTCCAGGAGATGGCGGTAGTGATCGAACAGGTCGTCGCCGTCTTTCTTGAGGAGGCTGGGCCAACTGTATTTATCGGGGATCTGACTGGGCTGGTTATACGGCGGCTTCGTACGTTCGTCCGCCATCTTGAGAAACAGCAAATACGTCAACTGTTCGACATAGTCGCCATAACTCATCCCGTCGTCGCGGAGGACGTTGCAGTAGTTCCAGAGTTTTTGAACGATGGCTGAGGGACTCATTGGAAAATGGCGGATGTATTAGTTAGAGGTAGATGGACTTGCCGCAGCCAACGCGGTACTTTCCCGGTCAAGGCCGGTGAGCGCTTTCTGGATCAGCTCGGCTTCCCGCGATTCGAAGTAGGGCTCGCCGCATTGGGTGCAAACCCAGGCTGGCACGGCATCCCAGGACACGTGATAGCCTTTTCGATCCAGACTAAAGGGGGCTGTCCCTCGGACCATCAGGCCCTTGCAATGGATACATTCCATCATTCACGGATTGACGGGCTTTGCCCAGTGTATCGCCATTGTCTTCGTTATGCAGGTTGATAGTGGAGCACAAGCAGTTGGGTGGATTTCAGTGGGAGCATGGCGTAGGTTCTGCCGTCGTTATCCACGAACTCCACCTCAAAGACACCTGGCCCCAGCGATTCCACTACCGTTCCGACCTGCCCCCGCAGCAGGCCGTGATCAGGAATATCCTCGGTCAATGCCACCACATCGAGGACGCAAATATCTTTATTCATAATGATGTCCCTTGCTAGAGAACATAACACGAAGCGAATCGGGGAAAGTCATCGCCGTGACGAATGATCCACAAACTCCGGATAGTTGCTACCCCACCCACGCCCTGTACGCCAAAGTCTAGCGCATACCGCTGTCCATAGTCATCTGCGCCGAGAAAACTGGCATCTTCTCTCAGTACTGCCTCCAAAAGCCTGCGTCGCACGTCTTCTGCCTGCTCCGCCGTCCACCCCAACGCGCTCTTAAAGACACGGGCTTTGTGTTGACCACGAGGATGCTCGGTATTGAAACAGTAGTCGTGGAGCTTGCGTACATCCACAACCGCCCGCTCGGCATTCGGAAGCTTCATGCCGACTGCCTCCGCGAAACCTGAGGCACAAGCTTCCCACCAAAGGCGTTCTGTAGGATTGCCTGGCGCAGGCGGACGGCGCGGGTGAGGTTGGCTTCGACGGCGACTTCGAGTTCCTCGATGATTGACAGGTGGCGCTCGACTTCGGCGACAATGTGATGTTGCTCGGCCTTAGGTGGGACAGGGAGCAGTAATGAGCCAAGCTCAGGCTGAGATATCTTCCAGATGCCAGCAGTTGTTTTTACTCTCTTCTCTATCTGTCGTCGGATCAGTTCCGCAGACCAAATTGTTGAGATCCATCGAGAAGTCCCAATCGCGACTGCTAAGCGCAAACGGATCATCGTATCTGGAAACACACATTGGCGTGGTGGAGTCTGAGCAACTGTGCCCCTTCCAACGAGTCGAAGGCTTCCGTTGCCACGAGACACAAAGAAGTCACCTATTTTCACTTCTAGTTCTTTTGCTAGAGCTGCATCGATTGGAATGTATCTAACCTTGCTGTAGTCGAAGCCCGTCGCCGTCATAGCGTTTAGTCGCAAAGATGGCACACCCGGTGGGGTCATTGAGCCTTTGACGGAAATGCCATTACACATCGGTTCAATGAGGAATGAACCTACAGGCGCGTATGTCCAATGTTTTGGCAGCGGCGGGAGGGTACTTATATCTGGCTCAGCTGGCTCTTGATATTTCCCTCTCATGGTCCACTTCGCCCGCCGTTCAGCAAGGATGCGTTCGAGTAGTTTGCTGGCCGGCTCAACATCGGGATGTTGCTTGCGCCAGGCTTCGGTCAACTTGCCTTCGACGGCGGCTTTGAGGACGGAAGCTTTGTAGCGTTTGAGATTGACCTTGACGCGCTTGAGGTTGGCAACGGCTTCGTCGAGGCGAGAGAATTGCTTTTCGATCTCGGCGACGAGGAGCCGTTGCTGATCAAATGGTGGAACTGGAATTGAAGCATCTTCAAGGAAAGATGTTGGCACGCGCTTTTGGCCGACCGCACCAGTCATGTGGTGCGCTGCCTCTCGACGAAAGCTCATGTTGGAGACGAAGTGGTAAACGTACCTGGGCTCGATGCCAGGACGTGGGCGCAAAACGTGAAACTCAGTGGAGCCAAACCCCACACCATTCGTCAACTTCGGCACAACCGCCATTTTCCCGTTCTCCATGCAGGGCGTGATCTTGGCGAACAGGACATCGCCCTCACGAAACGGTGTATATCCCTTTTTTACCGTAGCGAAGCGTTTTTTCTGGGACACTTCTATCCGTCCACTACCAGCCTCAACGGCAGCCATCGGTACGAACGATACTTCGAGGTCGTCGCGATAGCCGGACTTATCCAGGCGTGGATTGAGGTCCAGGACTTCAGACAATGGCTTCAGTGGCCACCTAGTTTTAGTGTCGTCCAACATAGCTACGCTGCTAATACCCCATTCAGTTCCTCAATAAGTCTGTTCAACTCGTTCCCAAAGATCTGATGCACTTTCCCAAGCCCACCCTCTTGCGCAAAGGGGGCATACTCGAAGTCCTCTCGGTCAACTGCAAGATTCGCTGCCACGTGGTCGCGGATCATTTCGAGCCAGTGACGCTGCTCATCCGTAAACTTCCTACCTCTGCTCGCTTGCTCCCCTAGCCACCCGTTGAAGTTGGTGTTGACCTTTTCAGGAAACGGTACCAACTCATTGTCCTGATGCGTGGCGAAGCGAACGAGGGAGACGAGGTCCGTGAGGATGCGTTTGCCGCTCGCGCCTTTGACTTTCGACTTCTCCAAAGCGGCGTAAGCCTGCCAGAGCTGAGATTCGTTCCAGAGATAGGGCGGCTTTTCGATGGCGTTGGCCAAATCTTTGATGTCGTCGAACCTGAGCCGCTGTTTGTACGGCTTGCTGTAGAGCACTTGCAGGGCGGTGATCTCGTCTTTGTGCTGTGCGATGAACTGCTCGAACGACTGCACGATGGTGCGGGCACGCGCTAACGCGTCGGCGCTGAAACCTGCTTCAATCACTTGGTCCTGGCTGACGTGGTCAATGGTCAGTTCGTTCTTCTTCTTGATCTCGATCAAAAGTGCGCGGAATTTCGGATCGTGAAACGGCTTGGCTGCTTGTTGAATCAACGCGGTGGCGACCTGCTGAACCTGCTGCTCGCTTGGCTTGCTTGTGCCGAATTGCTGGGTGGCTCGCTCTTCCTGCTGATCGGGATTGACCGCTTCCACGAGACCCCGACTGAGATCTTTGAGCGAGAGGCCACCGCTGGCTTTACTGATAGCCTGTTCATCTTCTTTGGTAATCCGGTGCTCCATGCGGGCCAGCCGTCCGGCGATGCTGGTGAGCACATCCTCCTCCGTGTTCCCGAGTGCCACGGCTTGGAGCAGCTTGTCGAACGCGACGCTGGGCTTTTTTTCCATCGGCCGCGCGTCGGTCTTGTCTTGGTCGCAGACGCCGACCGTATCGACGATGACAAAGTGATCTTTCGCCGTGGCGTCTGGCGTGACGGCCCTGAGATCATCCGGCTTAATGACGCGAACCCCCCGGCCCTTCATCTGCTCGAAGAAAGTGCGGGATTTGACCGCGCGCATGAAGACGACGATTTCGACCGGCTTGATGTCGGTGCCGGTGGCGATCATGTCCACGGTGACGGCGATGCGAGGATGGTAGCTGTTGCGAAAGCTCTTGATCAGCGTTTTTGGATCGACCCCGGTAGTGCGATAGGTGATCTTCTGTGCGAATTCGTTGCCCTTGCCGAATTCCTCGCGGAGGATTTCGACGATGTTCTCCGCGTGGGCATCGTCCTTGGCGAAGATGAGGGTCTTGGGCACTTCCGTACGGCCGGGAAAGATGTCGGTGAAGAGCTTCTCTTTGAAGGCTTTGACGATGGTGCGGATCTGGTCCGGGGCGACCACATCGCGGTCGAGCTGGTCAGGATCGTAGGCGAAGTCGTCGTCGAGCCTCTCCCAGCGTTTTGTCCGCGTCTCCCGATTCATCAACTGCACGCTATACCCAGCCTCCACCGTGGAGCCTGCCTGAGTGATGGCGGTGCGGATGCGGTAGACGTCGTAGTTCACGTTGACGCCGTCGGCCACGGCCTGTTCATGGTTATATTCCATGACGAGGTTTTGATGGAAGAAACCGAAGGTCTGTTTATTGGGCGTGGCGGTGAGGCCGATGAGGTGGGTATCGAAGTATTCCAGCACCTGCGCCCAGAGGTTGTAGATGGACCGGTGGCATTCATCGGTGACGATGATGTCGAAGGTTTCAATCGGAATGGCCGGATTGTAGTCCAACGGCTCGGGTTTCTTGAAAAGCCGTTCGAGGCCGGAGACGGAGGCTTCTTCGTCCTCGTCCGACAGTTCCCGCCCCTTGAGCATGGAATACATGCGCTGGATGGTGCTGATGCAGACGCGCGCGGTGGTATCGAGTGTGTTGCCTGCCAGCCGCTGGACGATGAACTCTTCCGTAAACTTGAAGTTGTTGTAGGGCGAGACGTACTGCTGGAATTCCTTGAGCGTCTGGTCGCCGAGGTTCCCGCGATCGACGAGGAAAAGCACGCGCTTGGCTCCGCCGAACTTGATGAGCCGGTAGATGAAGTTGATGGCTGTGAAGGTCTTGCCGCTGCCGGTGGCCATTTGGATGAGGGAACGAGGACGATCCTGAGCCAGCGACTTTTCGAGATTCTTGACGGCGGTGATTTGCGCGGGCCAGAGGCCGGTAGTGCTCAGCGGTGGCAGCGTTCTCAAGCGGCCACGGAGCGTCGGCGCTGCTTCTGCTGCCAGGGATGCGCCATGTAGGTCTCTGGGAGCCTCGCTACGTTGCGGGATCAATGCGGCCAGTGTTTCGGGACGATGGAAGCTAAACACGGGACGGCTGCGCGGCTGGGGATCGAGTCCGTTCGTGAAGCGCGTTTCCACGCCGGTGCTCTGATAGAGAAACGGCAAAGGTCGGATATGGGCGGGTAAGTCGGCAGGAAGACCCTTGCTGTACTTTTCGGCCTGAACTTCCACGCCTACTAAGGGGAACCCTTCTTTCTTCGCCTCAATGACTCCGGCGGCTTTTCCATCTAGATAGAGGAGATAATCGGCGAAGCCGTGCCCGCTCACGAGGGGAAAATTTCGGAGGACCACTCCCCGCCCCCCATGCAGGTTGGCGCTCTTGTAGTCTTGAACTTTCCAGCCCGCCTGTTCCAACGCCTGGTCGATGTACGTCCGCGCTTTGTCTTCCGGGGTTGGCATTCTCAAGCCTCATCCAGAATCTGAGGATAAGTGGCAAAAAGAAATACCTTGTTTTTGAGAGGAATGCAATTATTCCTAGGATGTGTTTGATGCGGGGGCGAGGCGGAATCCATCAAGCCGCTGGTTACTATGATTTGAACTCGTCTGGAATGATCAAAACGAGGAAGGGCTCAGAATTTCAATCAGGACTTTTTGATTCGATCCAGGATCAGCGCGATACAGCCGCCTAATAGCCCGCCGCCCATGATCGTCGTCAGCAGCTCAACGAGCTTCAACTCCCACACAGACCCTTGAGCCTGCATCACTTCCCTGATGCCGCCTTGCACCAGGATGACGGCCAGGGCCATCGTCGCTCCCACGACAAACCACCAGAGAAACACTTTCGCCGAAGTCACTAAATCCTCACACGTCGGGGTTACGGTCAAATGAACGGTATTGAATGGCCTCCGCGATGTGGACGGCCTCAATCTTATCCGAGTCAGCCAAGTCAGCAATGGTGCGCGCGACGCGCAGGATACGGCCATGAGCCCGAGCCGACAGTCGCAGTCGCGCCATGGCCTGCTCAAGTAACTCCTGAGCCGGCTGATCGAGCCCACAGTACCGCTTTATCATCCGCGGCTTCAACTGTGCGTTCGCATAGATGCCGTCCTGTCGATACCGCTCACGCTGGCGCGTTCGAGCCGCAACCACACGCGCTCGAATCGCAGCTGACCCCTCAGGCGCAGGCAGTTCAGTGCGAAGCTCTCGCACCGGAACCGGCGGGACATCCAGATGAATATCGAGCCGATCCAAGAGAGGTCCGGAGAGTTTGGCTCGATACCGACGAATCTGCGTGCCGGTACAGATGCACGGGCGTGTCCGATCTCCATAGTAGCCGCAAGGACACGGATTCATGGCCGCAATCAACATGAAGCGGGCTGGATACTTTAAGCTTCCGCTCGCTCTGGTCAGCACGACATATCCATCTTCGAGCGGCTGCCGCAATCCTTCTAACACTCCTCGTTTAAACTCGGGGGACTCGTCCAGAAACAACACGCCATTATGGGCGAGCGAGACTTCGCCGGGTTTGGGGACAGTCCCGCCACCAACGAGCCCGGCGTCTGAGACGGAGTGATGCGGAGCCCGAAACGGTCGCACCGTTAGTAAGGGGCGTTCGGGGGCGAGTTGCCCGGCCACGCTGTGGACTCGGGTTGTTTCAATCGCCTCCTCCAACTCTAGCAGTGGCAGAATCGAGGGCAGTCGTCGCGCCAGCATCGTCTTGCCGGATCCAGGAGGACCAACCATCAATACATTGTGGCCACCTGAGGCGGCAACCTCGAGCGCCCGCTTAGCATGGTTTTGCCCGCGGACGTCACTATAGTCCTCGTCTTCCGACATCCTGGCACAGGCCATCAAGTCAGGATTTGAGCGGCTCGGAGCAATGGTTTGGGTTCCTTTGAGAAATTCGGCTGCTTCCGGAAGAGTGTGGAGCGGGTAGATATTCACTCCTTGCACCCACGCCGCTTCAGCACTATTGTCCGCCGGCAGCAATAGGTCATATCCAGCCCGGCAAGCAAGCGCAAACGAGAGCGCTCCCGTAATGGGCTTCACGCGGCCGTCCAGCGAGAGCTCACCAACCAGCACACAGGTGTCCAACATGGACTGTGGAATGACCTCTTCGGCGGCGAGAATCGCGATGGCAATCGCGAGATCGAGCCCCGAGCCTTCTTTTTTCAGGCCGGCAGGGGCCAAATTAACGGTGATTCGTTTCGCGGGAAAGTGAAAGCCGGTATTTTTGAGTGCGGAGCGGACTCGGTCACGACTTTCCTTGACGGTGGCATCCGGCAGCCCAACGACCGAAAACTGCGGAAGCCCTCCTGAGATATCGACTTCGACGTCGACAAGATGCGCATCTAACCCGACAAGGGCCGCGCTCCTCACCTTGGCAAGCATGGAACCACTGCCTTTCTGTTCTGGACCGCGGCCAACCCGCGTCCATTATAGGAATTCTCCATCAGAGTTTCAATCAAACCCCGGGCCGCGACCTCCTCACTAGCACCCCTCATCCCCACTCTGTATAATCCGTCTATGTGCCTTCAGCCTCCGCCTGAAGGAGAGGGTTTCGAACCGATGCCGATCCGATTTGGAAGGCTTGCCCGCCCTTGATCGTCAGTGTTGCGCTTTGGCTCCTGCTCTCCCCAATAGACAGTACCGCTTTGTTCTCGGTGAGCAACGGCGCTTCGATCCTGACGCAGCAAGCCACGCGCGCATCTCCATATGTCGGATCAGCTATGGCGGTGCTCGCGACGCTCGAACAGGCCCAGGTTCTTCCGCCCGAAGGGAGCCGAGACGCCGATCGTGTGATTCAATCCGTCATCCAACTCCAATCAGTCTTCGCCAAGGGCACAGATCGATCCGTACAGGAGTTCGCGC
>CAZJOQ010000103.1:0-13551 GCA_964547625.1 uncultured Nitrospira sp. | reverse complement strand
AAACGGTGCCGACCTGACACGTGGACTGCCGTTTCTAGGATGAAGCGTATGTCGTTCCGGATTCGGACGCTTCACGTTTCACGAACAGCGAATTCTATCGCTTCGGCGTCTCGCCCCTCGCGCCGGTCCCGCGGCCATCTTTCCGTCACATCTGGTGCACACATCGGTTTCTATCAGTAGATCGCCTAGCGTCTCTCTGGTACAACCCCTCGTCGTGAAGTCCGGTTGTAATACATATTTCTTCTTCAACCATCCTCAGGAGGTGTGCTCATGCGAACTCGTTCAAGTATCGTGGCGCTCACAGCGCTGGTTCTCTCCGTCCCGTCCATCGGGGCCGCAAATACGGTCTACATCGGCGATCCCACGGTCGGCGGCGTGCGGTATCACCTCACCTACGAGATGACCGGTCCCGGCGCCGTATCCGCCCAGACCGGTCAGGCGCTGACCGTTCAAAGCGCCGGACAACATGTCGATACCGGCGGTAACGGGCTCGTCGATACGATCGCGTCGAAGTCGTTTCATGATCAGGGCATTCTCGGTGGATCCTCTGCTTCCCCCATTTACCCCGGCACCTACGGTTGGACCCATACTTCTCGCTGGAGCCTGATCGACCTCAACGGGCTGTACGATGCGGGCCATACGAACGTGCAACTCAGCGTCACGCTCGAAGATTTGAACGGAACCGGTCTCATTCCTGGGTTAGCGCTCTGGCAGGCCAAAGAAGACGCGGGAAACTGGTCACACCGCTATGTGAACGGCATCGATTCCACCAACTGGGACCATTGGAACGGCGGCGGCGACTGCGCGCCTGCCGGAACCTGCTCCTACTTCCCCACGTTAGCCCAAGCCGGACTTGACGGCAAGGTGTGGGCGGCTGCCGATGACCGCGACAATCCAACCGGCCTGGCGACGCTCACCCTGAATACCATCCTGACAGGGGGCGGGAACAATTTCTTTACCCTCGTCATGGGCGGCAATGCGCCTCTGAGCAGCACCGGCGCTGCGAGAGACTTTCGGGCAACGGTGTCGGTCGTCCCGGTTCCTGCGGCCCTGTGGCTGTTCGGCAGTGGGCTCATTGGGCTGGCAGGACTTGCACGCCGACGCCTTACTGTCTCGGCATAACTCCTCGTCATAACCTCCTCTCGGGCTGAGTCATCTAAGACTCAGCCCGGACATTCAAAAGAAGCTCCTACCAAGCAGTCATTGGTGCGCGGCTCCATTGTAACGTGCGGTTAAGCGGAAACCCGAAACGGCAAACCGTGGTAGGGATGGTCTCGCGATGCCACAAGCCGGCAGGACGACAACCAATCCGTCCATACGATAGCCAGAAACTTGCCAGGACGTAACCGGGTAACGAACACCAATGGTTATAGATGCACATTTCAGCAATTCTAACTTGCCAATTAGCAAATAAATAACTATATACATAGTTATGCATGCTAAAAACGGCAATTGCTCTCCTCTAGACTTTTTCTCATGCCATCCCGTGTTCACGCACAAGGAGTTCCTCATCGCCCACGCGCAGGCGAAGGGGCGCAGCCGCCACACAAGCAACAACCTCCTCGCCCTTCACCAAGCGGCAGGTCGTCTCGTGCGCGTCCGGCGCAGTCTCTACGCGACTGTTCCACGCGGTGTCGATCCAAAGGCAGCCGTGGTGGACCCGTACCTCGTGGTCACGAAGCTGGCTGATGACGCGGTCGTCGCGTACCATACGGCGCTGCAGTTCCACGGGAAGGCCTACTCAGTCTCAAACCGGTTCACATACCTCTCTCGCCGCCGGGGCCGCTCGTTTCGCTTCCGCCAGGCGGAGTTCGTCCCCGTTCAGCTCCCTGCCTCCTTGCGCCAGCTCCCCGGTGCCGGTGAAGGCATCATCGAACAACGGCATGCGGGCGGGGTGGTTCGAGTGACGACATTTGAGCGAACCCTGGTCGATGTCTTGGACGTACCCGAGCATGGAGGTGGATGGGAAGAGATCTGGCGCTCACTAGAGACCGTCGAGTTCTTTGACCTCGACGCGGTTGTGGAGTATGCGCTCAAGCTTGGCTCGGCGCTCACTGTAGCCCGTGTTGGGTTTTTCCTGGAGCAGTATCGCGACAAGTTCATGGTTGAGGACCGACATCTAGAGGTCTTGCACGCCCACGCTCCGGCGCAGCCTCGCTATCTGGATCGGCGGCGAGAACCGGGCAAGCTCGTGTCGCGGTGGAACCTCGTTGTGCCGGAGCGTGTGCTGTCACAGGCCTGGGCGGAGGTCCCATGAACCTTACACTGGAGGAGTTGCAGCGGGAAGCCGCAGCCACGGGCTTTCTCAGCGAAACGCTCGAGAAAGCCCTTCGTCTCCTGGCCCTACTCGATGCCTTGCGGAGCCACCCGTTTCTCCGAGCCCGCATCGCGCTCAAAGGAGGGACGGCGCTCAACCTCTTTGTCTTCGACGTGCCGCGCCTCTCTGTCGACATCGATCTCAACTACGTCGGCGCCATCGAGCGCGAAGTCATGGTGGCCGAACGGCCCAAGGTCGAGCAGGCGGTGCAAGCGGTCTGCGGCCGCGAAGGGCTCCGGGTCATGGGAGTACCCGGAGAGCATGCCGGCGGCAAATGGCGTCTCACCTATGCGTCGGCCTCCGGCCCGGCCAGGGAACCTCGAACTAGACATCAACTTCCTGCTCCGCGCACCACTGTGGCCAGCGCGGCCTTCCGACTCACGTCCGGTCGGATTCTATCAGGCGAAGGAAGTGCCCATGCTGGACCTCCACGAACTCGCGGGTGGGAAGCTCGCCGCCTTGTTCTCGCGAGCGGCGAGCCGCGACCTGTTCGATACGTGTAAACTCCTCCGGCGAGACGATCTCGACCGGATCAAGCTGCGCCTCGCGTTCGTCGTGTACGGCGGGGCGAACCGGAGGGACTGGCGAACCGTCTCCCCCGACGATGTGAAAGTAGACCCCGTTGAGTTACAGAGCCAGCTCTTGCCGACGCTTCGCACTCCGACGGAGAAGTCGCCGACAAATGTCGCGGCGTGGGGCAAGAAGCTCGTGTCCGAATGTCAGGGCCTGTTAGAGAAGGTGCTGCCCCTGACTGCCGAGGAGCAGGAATTCATCACACGCCTGAACGACCGAGGGGACATCGCCCCAGAGCTGCTCACGAGCGATCCTGTGATCCAGGCGACGATCCGCGAGCATCCTGCGCTCCGCTGGAAGGCGCACAAGGTGCGACAGCATCGCGATGGGCAGAACAAGACGTAGCGAGGTCGCCGGACACCCGTCGCCGACCGAGCGCCGACATGGCCTCGATCGGTCCTTCATCACGGTGTGGGACAGCGGCACACCGCCGCTCTTATCCCGGATTCCGCAATTGACCACTGCCCCTTGCGCCGGTCCCGCGCCCATCTTTCCGTCACATCTGGTGCAAGGATCGGTTTCGATCGGTAGATCGGTTCATATGGCTCTGGTACATCTCGTAGGACGAGGGCCGGTCCTCATCATCTTTTCACTACTCATTACTTAACCAAGGAGTGTTTGCTATGAACCCTGTTACGACAAAAACGCGATCTTTCGGCTTGATCGCGGCAGCAGTCGGCCTGTGGCTGGCCGGAGTGGCACCATCGCACGCCGCCGTCATTACTTCTCCTGGACCGGAGACCGGGATCGGATACGAGTGGCAAGTGGTGATGGGGGGAACCGACTCGGGAACTTATACCGGGTCGGTCGGCGCCAAGAGCTGGGCGGAACCGGGTAATCCGGCCGGCGCGAAAGGCTGGACCCACACCACGGACTGGACCGCGCTGGACCTGACCGGCGCTAGTGGCCCGACGCTCTTAACCCTCACGCTGGCGCGGGGCACGACTGGGTCCTTGTTTCCCGCCTTCAGTGTCTATTCCGGATGGGAACTTGCCGCTGACGATACGGACAATCACACGTTTAACAACGTCGGCAATATCAGTTGGGCCCCAAGTCTGACAGGTGTGGACTATCTGGCTAATGCCGGTGGCCCGAACGGCAACGCGAACGGAACGGGGGTGACATCGGTGTCCAAAACCTGGCTGCTAAGCCCCGGTTTGTATTCGCTCGTCTATGGAGGGAATCCGGCATTTTCCCTGGGACAGACCGGATCCCACGCCTTCACCGCTACGCTGACCACGGCCCCCGTGCCGGTTCCCGCCGCCCTGTGGCTCTTCGGCAGCGGCCTCATCGGATTGGCGGGGATTGCCAGGCGCAAGTTTTCGGCCGAGGCATCGTCTAGCCTGGTATAGAAGGGTAGTCGTATCTCCACACACGACGGACTACACCAGCCAGGCGAGGGGGAGTGTTCAGACCCATCCTGAACACTCCCCCTGTGCGTTGTGAACGTGCGTTGATGCGTCGAATGAGTGCCTACATAGGGCTCAGCCATCCTCTCCGGCATTCGGCTGGCCGGTCGTCTGATCGTCGCCCCGGCTGCATCCACATCGTTTTTTGCACGATCCGAGCGCTTCCAGAAGCCTCACCGATAATTTTCTGTCACATCTGTAGCATGGGTAGAGTCCATCGGTAGATCCGGCACTGTCGGTCTGGTAGAACCTCTCGGTAGTAACTGGTGATTTCATTTGTTGCTGACTCTTATCTTTTTTTAACCAAGGAGTGTTTGACATGATACGTTTCACGATTCGAACGCGCTCCCTGTCTATGATCGCGGCGGTGGGACTCTGGTTGGCCGGACCCGTTCTCTCCCATGCCGCGACGGTCACGCAGAATCCCGGCGATCTCCAAGGCGGTCTGACCTACGAATGGAAGGTCGTCATGGGCGACATCGATCTTGCCCATTACCATGGAAGCGTCGGCGCCAAGAGTTGGGCGGAACCGGGCAATCCGGTCGGCGCGAAAGGGTGGACCCACACATCGGACTGGACCGCGCTGGACCTGACCGGCCTCTCCGGGCCGACACAGTTGACTCTTGAGTTGGAGCGCGGGCATGGGCCGACGACTCAATTGTTTCCCGCTTTTAGTCTCTACCGCGGCTGGGAAACCGCCAATTCCGACGCAGGCAACCATACGTTCAATAATACCGGCAATATCAGCTGGGCCACGAATCTGACGTATATCGATCATCTGGCCAATATCGGAGGACCGAACGGGACCGACAGCGGAACCGGCGAGGAAAGCCTATCCAAGTCATGGATTTTGAATCCCGGTCTCTATACGCTCAACTATGGAGGGAATCCGTCGTTCGCTCTCAACCAGACCGGCTCACATGAGTTCTCCGCGTCGTTGTTCACGTTTCCGCAACCCATTCCGGTCCCCGCCGCCGTCTATCTGTTCGGCAGCGGGCTGATCGGGTTGGCGGGACTCGCCAGGCGGAAATTCTCGGCCTAGGTTTTCATCCACCCCTTTTTATGGGGAACAGGAATCCGGTCGAGCAGGAGTTCGGATGTCAGCCGGTTCGACCCGATTCTCGATGACATTGCCGGCTGCTCTCCCAAGAACTAAAGGAGTTGTGTATGCGCTCCCATCGATTTATCGGTTTCCCCGCGCTGATTCTCTTATTTGTCTGCACAGTCTGGTCCTCTACGGCCCAGGCCGCCGCGATCGATCTCACCGAGATCATCTTCGAATACGACGGCTCGACATGGACGCTGGGCTGGAAATTCTCCGTCACCGCTCCAACTTCGATTGAAGCGTTGGGGGTCTACGACTCCGGCCAGGACGGCCTGGCCGGTCCGGCTCAGGTCGGACTGTGGCTCGCTTCCGGCGGGTCGCCGCTGATTCAGGTCACGGTCCCGGCCGGGACCCAGGCCGCATTGGATGGACACTTTCGATTCACACCGGTGACGAGCACCGCCCTCACGCCGGGAATCGAATATATTGTCGGGGCGCACTTGGACGGCGACGCCACCTCCTTCTTCGACGGAAACGGCATCGTTGATCCGCGTGTCTCCGTGATCGATGCCCGCTATTCCTCGTTCGGCAGCGGCTTCGGATTCCCGGACCAGACAGATCCCGGAACGGACGGCGACGCGTTCTTAGGCGGAAACTTTCAACTCACTCCCGTCCCCCTCCCCGCCGCCGCCTGGCTGTTCGGGAGCGGGCTCGTCGTGCTGGGATCCATGGCGAGAGCCAGACTGCGGAAGGGACACGCGATTGCGCAGAAGCTGTAACGGTTATTCGACGGGAAGCACGCGCTCACGTCCAGGCTGATCGTGAGCCGGTCCTTCCCTAACCCGTATTGTTCATGAACACTTCTGCTGCAATCGCCGATCCGCTGTTCCGACAGGCCTGCGGTCGGCGGACTCGCCCCTCAAACCCTCGACGTACTGCACGAGTACGACTCAGGTCCTCTGAGCTCCGTGCGCCGATCTCACGACGCGGCGCGGCGATTTCGCGACGAACTGTCATGAACAATGCGGGCTGAACATCGAAAGGAGTTGTTATGCGCACGAGTACTGCTCATTTCCTCGCCGTCGCCGCGATAGGGCTCGGCCTCAGCGTCGCTCCAGAAGCATTCTCTCAGGTCAACAGTCCAACTGATCCACCCCGTCCGCCGTCGCTCAAGACCGTGCCGGTGCCGGAGCCGACCAACCTTTCCGACTTTGTCAGCGATCGCCAGGCCGCCATCCGCCTCGGCAAGGCGTTGTTCTGGGAGATGCAGGTCGGCAGCGACGGTGTCACCGCCTGTGCGAGCTGCCATTTCAGTTCCGGTATGGCCGACACCCGATCGACAAACCAGCTCTCGCCGGGGTTAAAGCGCATCACCGCGACCGGGGCGCCCAACCCCGACCGGACCTTCCACAGAAATCTCGGGCCGGTGGGACAAGTGACCGGGTCCGATTTCCCGTTCTTCCCCGCAAGCAACGACGTGCTCTCCTCCCAGGGAGTCCGCAACTCCGTCTTCCTCGGCATCGGGAGCGGCCCAGCCGATCTGGTTCGCTCGGAACCGGACCCCGACGGATTTCGGGTCGGGTCGACGAACACGCGGCGCGTGGAGCCACGCAATACACCGACCGTCATCAACGCCGTGTTCAACCATCGCCAATTCTGGGATGGGCGCGCCGACAATGTGTTCAACGGCGTGAACGAAATGGGCGATCGCGATCCCAACGCCCGAGTCTTTCGCGCGGACAATCCCACCAGTCCGGTTCCCGTCCAGGTGCGGCTGGAGGACTCCAGCCTCGCGTCGCAAGCGGTCGGTCCGCCGGTGAACGAAAATGAAATGTCCGCCCGTGGCCGGACGATGCGGGACGTCGGCAAAAAGTTGGCCCGCTACCAGGTTCCTGGCCAACCGGCCTCCAACCTGCGTCCTTTGGCGCTTCAGCTGGTGCACCCTGAGGACAGTGTGCTCGGGTCACTAAGCCGGTGGCCGCAGAAAGGACTCCTTGCATCTGGATATCCAGAACTGATTCAGACCGCGTTTCACCGCCAGTGGTGGGATTCGCCCAAAGTGATTCGCGTCGGGACCGACGGAACGCCGACCGTGATCGACCCGCCTTCCGTGGCGCTCGCCGCCGATGAATACACCGTGATGCAGTACAACTTCTCGCTCTTCTTCGGCCTGGCGATCCAGATGTACGAGGCCACGCTTGTGGCCGACCATTCTCCCTACGATCAATTCATGGACGGCAATCCGAGCGCCATCAGCGAGCAGGCCGTCTTAGGCGTCGATCTGTTCCGCAGTCAGGCTCGCGGCCAGTGCATCACCTGCCATGAAGGCGCAGAGCTCACCGGCGCCTCGGTGCGCCAAGTGCGGGCCAGCCAGACCCGGATCCGCGACGACCAGGCGATGGACCGAGGATTCAACAATATCGGCGTGCTCGGCACGATCCAAGACCTCGGTCTGGGCGCGAAGGATGAACACGGGAATTGGCTTTCCACGGTCAAGCGGTTGAACCCGCCCCCGCCGGAACCGATCGTCGTCGATGGAGCCTTCAAGGTCCCCGGCTTGCGCAACGTCGAGCTGACGGCGCCCTATTTCCACAACGGGGGCCAGCGCGATTTGCCCGCGGTCATCGAGTTCTACGACCGAGCCGGCGACTCCCATACCGGCATGGTGACGCTCGACGGCACCCACATCGAGCTCATGTCGATCTTGGGACTCACACCGGAAGAAAAGGCGGCGCTGTTGGCCTTTCTCGTCTCCCTCACCGACGAGCGGGTGCGTTTTCAGCAGGCTCCGTTCGATCACCCGCAACTGTTCATCCCGAACGGACCTGGCGCGCCGCGCATGATCATGCCGGGCGACCCGTTGTTCGAAATCCCCGCGGTCGGACGCTTCGGCGGCCAACCACAGAAGAAATTCTTGGAGCCGTAACCGAGCCCATGTGCGTCATGCACTGAGGATACCCAATCCGGGCCGTCGCTGATCGTTCAGCAACGGTCCGGAATTCAACTCACGCGTCTTCCCCACCCTTCGGCCGGATCAACCTCATTTTTCCAGTGCAGCCGGTGCAACAATCGGCATCGATCGGTAGCGCGCCCCGACCTTTTCTGATACGTGCATAGCACCAAGAATGATCTCACATGGTGTCTTTTCACCAAGGAGTGCGTTATGACGACACGGACGTTATGGTGTGCCGTTGCCGCGATCGGATGCTGGTTGTTCGGCGCCCCTGCTTCATGGGCGGCCACGCTGGTGGTGGACGGAACGATTTACCGACAAGCCGGCGGCACCACGTTCGACACGTGGAACATCAACATGCCGTCGACCGGATCCTTTACGGTTGATGTCCTCGCCTATGAAGCGTCCCAAAGCAGCGCGACGGCGGCCGGATATTTCACCGCCGATCTGAACGGCGACGGGGAACTCACCTGGCTGGACGCCGACACCTATTTTTATCGGCATACCGGCGCCCCCATTCTGGCTGTCGATGCGTTGGTCCGCGGCGACGACATCAACAACAATACTCCCGTCTACCAGAACGGCCTCACGGCGACGACGAGTCCCGTCACGCTGACGAGCCTGTCGCAAGCCGAGGGGGCGACGGACGGGTCGATCCATTTTCGCCGCGACCCCGCTTATGTCGTGAACATGGCGGCAGGCCTCTACCGCTTTCTTGTTGCGGATTTCAGACTCACGACTGAGGAAGCCGAGGCCGGCATCAACACCAACGACAACTTTTCTCCTCCCACCGGTTTCGTGAACCCGATTACCACCCACGCCGCCTACCGCGTGACGTTCAGCAGTCCGGACCATCTTTTCCTACTGAACGGCGATACCATCACGATTACGCCCGTCCCCCTCCCACCCGCCGGCTGGTTATTCGGCAGCGGGGTGATCGGATTGATCGGTCTGGCTCGGCGTCGGAATCGCACGACATAACAGACTCCACGCGTCCGCAGCACACCGGGCTGAACGGAAGATTTTCATCAAATCCTTCGTTCAGCCCGGTGCCTGACTCCGGATAATTCATGACGGTTCGTGACGAACTCCACCGGACAGCGCATATTGTGAAGCATATCGACGAATAGTTTCAGGTTGTCCGTGCACTTGACCACACAATCGAGCAACTTCTTTTTCGAATGTCATGCTTCGATAGCAACACGGCGTCACTGCACCGATGAGACAGAGACACTCCTTTCGATGACCCCGCTCCGGTTCGTTCCGCTGATCCCGCTCGTCTCTTGAGTATTTCTGTTGTAACCGTTGCATTGATCGGCATCGGTCTGTAGACAGGCCCCTCCGGAGTTCTTATGCTGTACTCGTGAGAGTAATCAGTCAACTCTGAAATTCTTGTGGGTCTATGGCTGGATGGAGTGCCGGACATACTGTGGCTCAATTTATTACAACCAAGGAGTACCATCATGAAGTCCTCGATTCTTACCTCCCTCATGATTTCTGCCGTGCTGTCGGTTTTACCCGCTGTGGCGCCGGCGGCCACCGTCACCAGCGGCACCTTCACGATGGATCTGAATCGTGACGCGCTGGCGCAGATGGTCGCAAACCCGACCGGTACCCCCCCCGACACTCTTTCTTGAGGAATTCTTCACCTCGCCGTCGCTGACGGGCGCGCAAATCAATGACATCGTCAATACGAATCTTGTGCCCGGCAACGGCGAGATCCCCGCGACCGGCTTGGTCTATGACGTCACCGGCGCGACCGTGACCAACCCCGCTGGTCGGGCCATCCAGGCCACGAACTTCACGTACAATGAGACCAACTTGATCGGCACAGCCAACGGTCAGATCGGCCTTGCCGGGGTCCTGCGGTTTATGGGGAATTTCGCCGGCATCTTTGTCACCGGCGATTATGCGCTGAAATACGATGCGTCGCGCGTCGGCAATGCGGCAGGGGGGTCCGGCTGGTTCCTCTTGAACAACTATGGATTTCCTATTCCAGGCTTTGACCTGACCGATGTCACGGCCGTCGCGAGTCCCTTTTCACTGAACCTGTCGGGCAACCTGAAATGGAGCCCTGAGGTCACCTCGGCCTTTTTCGCTCCAAGCGACCTTGGGACGACGGTGGGAACCTTTGTCTTTGCCTCGCCGGTTCCCTTGCCTGCCGCCGCCTGGCTGTTCGGCAGCGGGGCGATCGGATTGATCGGTCTGGCTCGGCGTCGGATGGCGCATCGTGTGTAGCACGATGCGATTTCCCCGTTGGATTCTTGTGGCTGCGGCGATCGCCGCAGCCTCGTTCACTCCGCCACCAACCCACGCGGCAGTGCTGCTTCTCGACACAGTGGCGGTCGGCCATGCCGGGAATCTCCAGGATCCGCTGACCGGACGTGGCTCGGTCGCTTATACGTACCACATCACCAGCACAGAAGTGACGAATGCGCAGTACACGTCGTTCCTGAACGCCGTCGATCCGACCGGGAGCAACCCGCACGATGTGTATAACCCCAATATGTCGAATGCGACGGGATTCTCCGTCGTCAAGGGCGGTATCGATTTTTCGCCGACGGCTCCCGATGGCGCCAAGTATGCCGCCAAACCCAATTACGGCGATAAACCGGTGAACTATGTGAGCTTCTACGACGCCGCGCGATTCGCCAACTGGGTGATGACTGGCGACACGGAGTACGGGTTCTATACATTCGCAGACACGAATACCCTCGTGAACCAGGGTGTACACGGACCGGATCAGTACAATGGCATGAATTGGGTCGCGCTCCCCAGTCACGACGAATGGTATAAGGCGACCTTTCACAAGAATGACGGCGCGACCGCGAACTATTTCCTGTATGCGACGGGCTCTGACATCGCCCCGACCCCCGCCACCGCGACCCCCACGGGTGACGTCGCCAACCCCGGCCCAAACGTCGCCAATTACAACTTCAGCGCCAACTGGGACGGCACCGGCACACTGGGCCATGTCACCACCGTGGGTAGTGCCGGACCGGAGAGCGCCAGCCCGTACGGGACCTTCGATCAAGGAGGAAATGTCCAGGAGTGGATCGACGAACCGGCCGGTTCGAATCGCGTGATGCGCGGGGGTTCCCTTTGGCTTGAAGAGGACACGCTGCGTTCAACCTACAGCAGCTTTTACAACCCGCTCGTGGGTGGCAGCAGCCTCGGCTTCCGCCTCACCAGCCTCGGACCGATCAGCATCGTGCCGCTTCCCGCTGCAGGCTGGCTGTTCGGAGCCGGACTAGCGGGATGGGTCAGCATGGCCTGTCGGCGCGTGAGTGTGTAGCGTCGGACTGTCTCCCAGCTTTCTCTTGAGCCGAAACTGCTGTAGAGTGACGGCTTGATGGTCTTCGCGACTCGAACTCCGGCGATGGGATGCCTCTTGGTCTGGTTTTGGTCGGCACTCTTCGCCCAAGCCGAGTTGCTGCCGCAGCACGTCGCCATTCTTGCCAACGCCACGAGCCCCGACAGCCTCGCCGTGGCTCGGCACTATGCGGCTCAACGCAATATTCCTCCGGACCACATCGTCACGCTGGCCCTGCCGTTCCGCGACACCATGTCTCGTCACGAATACGAGGATCTCCTCGTCACGCCGCTTCGACGCGCGTTGGAAGATCGTTCGCTCCATTCGTCGATTCGCGCCATCGTCACCACCTATGGAATCCCGTTGCGGGTTGCAGCGCCCCACCTCTCGGAAGAAGAGCGCCGACGGCTCACCGACGCGCAGCAGTGGGTCAAGACCAGCCGGACGAGATTGGAGGAGTTGCAACGGGAGTTCGAGCGGCTGGCGCCCGGATCATCGAGCCCACAGAGCTCATCGTCGTTCCCTGCGCAGGATATCCTCGAAGCGGCTCGGACGGCCGCGCTCGTCTCACGGGTCGATCGATCCCGGCGCGCCACGCTTGAACAGCTCCGGCAACAGCGGGGCCCGGAGTCCGAGCGAACCGCGCAGGAGTTGCTCCGCCTGACTCAGCAATACGGCGGATGGGGGATCATGCTGCAGAAACGAGGGAGATCCGAAGCATCCGACGCGCCTGCGGACCCACCTCAGGCAGCCGCTTGGCGCGCGTTGCTGGATCGGTCCGGTCCTCTATGGGCAGGGCTCGGACTTCACTCGATCACCTCGCAGCGTCCCTTGCTCTATCGCTGGGCGGAACGGCTCTTCGGTGTGCGAGGGGTGCTGGAACTCGCGAGCGCGGAAGTCGATCGGCTCACCTATACCCATGCCGATGCCACGCTGGACAGCGAACTAAGTCTCTTGTGGTGGGATCGGGATCTCTATTCCGTGGCTTGGCGCTGGGAGAACCCGCTTTTCCACGAGAGCGTCGCATCCCACGATCAACTCCCTCTCCTCATGGTCTCTCGGCTGGACGCGCCGACCCCTGAACTGGCGAAAGGCCTCGTCGACAAGGCCCTGCAGGCGGAGCGCACGGGATGGGAAGGCACCTTTTACTTCGATGCGCGCGGCCTGCAACCGAACGGAGCAACCGACACCTACGGCCTCTACGACCACAGCCTGCGAGAGGCCGCCGCGCTCGTGAAGGCGGATCCTTCCTCTCGCATGGTACTGGACGAATCCGAACCGACGTTGGGAGCGGCGCCCGACGTGGCGCTCTACATCGGTTGGTACAAACTGCGCGCGTATGAAGACGTCTTTTCGTTCAATCCCGGAGCGATCGGCTATCACATGGCGTCGGCGGAAGCCGTCACGGTGCATGACCGCGGCGAACGGGGTTGGTGCAAGAACGCGCTGGAACGCGGGATCACCGCCACGCTCGGCTCGGTCGGCGAACCGTACCTCGATGCGTTCCCGGAACCGGCGCGCTTTACGGCCCTGTTGTTGTCGGGGAAGTACGCTCTCGCCGAAGTCTATTACTTAACCAGCCGCTATATCAGCTGGCGCATGGTGCTTTTCGGCGATCCGCTCTACAATCCGATGAAGGGACGCTCGCCGATTGCGTCGGCGACTCCCGCACCGATTGCTCCTTCGGATCGGCGATTGGGGAATCCCATCGCACAACGGCTACGGGCCCATGACCTCGCGCGCGACCGTCACAAACGGTTGCTCTCCCTGCTGCAACAAGCCGAGCGGAGCCTGACCGCCCAACCGAACCCGCCGTCCCGACACCGGGCTCAATGAGTGCCGACCAGAGATACATTTGGGATGGCTTATAACCGGTCCGGTATGTGGAATCGGGCAATTGGTCTTTGACCTTCGCGATCCTCTGGCCAGAATCGGTGGGGT
>CAZJOQ010000102.1:0-13565 GCA_964547625.1 uncultured Nitrospira sp. | reverse complement strand
TCCAGAAATTGGCGGACCTGTTTGACGATCTGATGGTACTCATCCCTCGATTGGTTCCCTGTACAGGGGGCCATGCAGCGCTTGATTTCAAACTCAAGACAGGCCCGTTCGGCAGTTCCGTTGATATCGGTGGTGCAGGTGGCCAGGGGGAAGACGTGTTTGATCACTTTCAAGGTCTCGCGCAGAGCGTTCGCCGGCGTATAAGGGCCGTAGTAGAGAGCGCCATCTTTCTGGACGCGACGGACGATGGAAAGCCGTGGAAAATCTTCCTTGATCGGCAATCGCACATACGGGTACTGCTTGTCATCCCTCAACACGATGTTGAAGCGTGGTTTGTGGCGCTTGACCAGGTTGCTCTCCAGTATCAGCGCTTCGAGCTCGGACCTGGTCACCATGGTTTCCAGGTCGGTTACCTGGCCGACGAGCAGGCTGGTCTTAGCGGTATGGTCAGTGCCTTTTTGAAAGTAGGATCGGATACGATCGGCCAATACAGCCGCTTTCCCGATATAGAGAATCTCCCCCTGCGGATTCGTGAACAAATACACACCTGGATTATGGGGAAGATGGTCGAGTTTGGAACGAAGTGTGTCAGGAATCATACGGTAACCGTTGCTCGCTACGTATAAGGATACCAGGAGTCGGCGCAATAGTTTGTCCTGTTCACAGGGAACCGGTGGGGAGGAGCTGAGGCTCTACCTCAGTCCACGAACGAACGATGGACTTAATGTTCCACGCGCGACTTCCGCTACCGGCCCTTTCATGGTCAGGCTGAAGTCTTGACCCACACTGATGTTCAAGGCGCCACCCGGCATCTTCACAGTGACGGGACTTTTCACCAATCCTAAACGCACCGCGGCGCTGGCGGCTGCGCAAGATGACGAGCCGGAGGCCTGCGTCTCTCCGGCGCCTCGCTCCCAAATCATGATGAAAATTTCCTTCGGACCAGTTGGGACAGCTAGTTGTACGTTGGTCCGTTTCGGGAACAGGGCATGGTTCTCTAAGGCCGAGCCAAGCGTCAACAGGTCTTCCCGCGACCAGGACTTGCCGGCCGGTCTAAAGACCACGCAATGGGGATTACCGACACTGACGCCGGTGAAAAGCAGCGACTGCCCCGCGGCGTTGATGGGCTGCTGAATTAACTCCGGTACGTTAAGCGAACAGGGGAGCGACTTTGGAGCGAATGTCGCTTTTCCCATCTCGACCGTTGCGGTGTTGGCGTCCCCATGCCGGTCTATATGCAACTCAATGGTGACCAATCCGCCTTTTGTCTCAACCGTAAAGCGCTTCTTCTTTGTCCTGCCCGTGGCGTGGAGATAGCGGGCAAAGATTCGAAGCCCATTTCCTGACTTTTCCGCTTCACTGCCGTCCGGGTTGAAAATGCGAAGACCGAAATCGGCTTTCCTTGACGGAGCCAATACCAAGATGCCATCACTGCCCAGTCCCCAATTGCGGTCGCAAATCAACTTGATAGTCTTTGGTGTCAACTTAAAGATTAGATCATCGGGATCTATCACGAGGTAGTCGTTGCCAAGCCCGTGTCCGCGGAAAAAACCGTTCTTCATCTCGCTTGTCCTCCTGATTTGGGAAACGTATCCGATAGTTATCGAGAAGAAGGTACTTCGGGGGGCGTCACATCGTCAATGTACAGAGCAGATGGACGCTGCAATGATACATATGACAGCATAGGGAGCTAGACAATGCTCACTCCGGTTGGCCGTTCGATCAACTCGATCTCGTAACCGTCCGGGGCATCGATGAAGATGAATCGGCTTCCGGAAGAAGTCTTCGTCGGGCCATCCGTGATTGTAATCCCTTGAGTAGTGAGTGCCGCGATCGTCTCGTCGAGGTGTTCGACTTGGAAAGCCAGATGGACGAGATCCTCTTGGACCTTGACTGGGCCGCTCGGTGGAAAACTGGTCAGCTCGATCAGTTCCTCACTATTGGACACTTTTAGGAACGCCAGGTGAGATCCGCGCGGCGAAGCTTTTCTCTCAATAACTTCCAGCCCCAGCACGGTTGTGTAGAACCGGATCGTCTCATCTAAGTCGCTGACTCGCATTCTTGTATGTAAAAGCTTTTTGACCTTCATAGACTCTCCATATACGCGAAACAGATGCCAAGTCGCTAGGCTGACCCACTATCATCGCATGTGAATGAGTATACATGATCTGGTGAGGGCTGAATTGACCCTCTGCGTATGCGGCTGTTACGGTGTCCTTCATGCACATGCCGTCCTGGAAAATTGGGCGTGCGTTGGGAATTCCGATCCGCGTCCATGCATCCTGGTTTCTGGTCTTTTTCCTCGCAACATGGAGCCTCTCCACGGGTTACCTGCCGGATAGTTTACCCGGTCTCTCGCCTGAGCGCTATTGGGCCATGGGCGCAGTTGCAGCAATTCTGTTGTTTTTCTCTGTATTGCTGCACGAACTGGGGCACTCCTATGTGGCGCTCTACTACCGCATCCCAATTGAGCAGATCACGCTGTTCATTTTCGGAGGAGTGGCTCATATGCGCAGGGAAGCGCCGTCACCAAAGGCGGAGTTTCTCATCGCCGTTGCCGGACCGGCCGTGAGTTTCGTGATCGGTGGGATCTGTTTTCTGCTTGTCCTACTGGCTGAAGCCGGTCAACGGCAGCAGGGCCTCCAGGGAGTGATCATGCTCGGAGCGTTATTGGGCATGGTCAATATGCAGCTCGGTTTTTTTAACTTGATCCCCGGTTTTCCACTCGATGGTGGGCGCGTGCTGCGTGCCGGACTCTGGGCATGGGGAAAGGATTTTTATCGGGCCACGAGGCAAGCCGCAGTGGTTGGACTGGCGTTTGGGGCCTTCTTCGGCCTTGTTGGCCTCATCGTCGTGTATGGGGCCGCCAGCGGGGAGCTACCTACCTCCATGATGTCGAACGGAGGATGGGTCGTTTTTATCGGAATCTTTCTCTTCGCTGCCGCACTGGCCAGTCGACGCCAAGCCGCGCTGCGGCAGTCCTTAGCGACGATCCCCATTCGAGACATGATGGTGACGACTGTGGTCTCGATTCCCGCGCAATGCACGCTTCATGAAGCTGTGAATCAGTACTTTCAGGCCTATGGCTACGGAGGGTTTCCGGTATTGGACGATCGTCGGTTGGTAGGGCTCGTGACCGTCTTTGAGGTACAGGCCGTACCTCCAGCACTGTGGACGGGGCGTCAGGTTGAGCACGTGATGCGTCCTGTTTCAGAGTCATTGGTGATCACACCGGAGGTTCCGGTGATTCATGCCATGGAGCGAATGGTTCGCGGCGGATGGGATCGATTGGTGGTTGTGCAAGACGGAGAGGTTGTGGGTCTCGTGACACAGTCGGCCATTGTGCATTTTTTGCAGTTGCGTAGAGGGTAAAGCAGCGAATAGTTCGAAAGACCAGCAAGAGTTTCACTTCGCCATGCGTTTTTCCGACCCGCAGATCTTCTTTTATGTCTAGCCGCCGCCTACTCACTTGCAGCGGTTATGTGATCAGCCGGCGTTGGTCGTGGGATTCGAGCAAGTTGTTGAAGCTTGTGAGTGATCACTCCACCGAATAGTAGGAGCCCCGCTGAATAATAGACCCACAGGAGCAAGAGCACGACTTCCAGCAACGATCCATAGAGTCGTGCATAGACGGTGGCATAACTGCCATAACTAACGAATAAAACCTTTGTGGAGACCCAGAGCAGGCCAAACGTCAGCGCTCCGGCCATAGCATCTCTCCATCGTGGTCTACGCCGAGGAACCAGGCGATACAACAGGCTCACCGCCAGGAACGCGAGTGCAAAGGGAAGGGTGTATGTCAGATGAAAATCGTGTACGGCTAGGGCGACAAGATCGAGTCCCCAGAGTCGGGGAGCGTAGGCAGTTAAAAAAGTGATGGCTTGTGTCGCGACATAGGAAACGAAAAGAAGGAGGCCGGTGGACCCTAATAGGGCGATGGAAACCGTGGTGGAAACCAAGGGATGCCGCTTCTGGGTGCTTTCAAAAACCACATTGAGCGTGTAGTCGAGTTCGTAGAAGACGAGGCCACTAAACCAGAAGAAAGATAGAAACGCGAGCCAGCGCAGGCTTTCCAAGACACTGATCCGATGGAGCTCTTCGGCCAGCCGCTCGCCCAGTGAAGGGAGGAAGCCTTTGAGGAAGCTCAGCATGAATTGTTCACCGATAATATCTTGGCTTACGAGAAAACTGATGCCGTAGAGTAGAAGAAAGACAAGCGGAAAGAGTGAAAGCAGCGAGAAAAAGGCGAGAGCGGCTGCCAAGCTGGGACAACCCTGCCGCAGGAAAGCTCTCAAAACGCCAAGTAGAAAGCGGAGGATACTCATGATGCTCCGCACAAGGATCGTTACAACGATACGACGGCTTATTTTAGTATCAACACGGCCTGCAGGGCGAAGCTCACGAGTGGGTTGGGGTAGACTCCGAAGATGACGACCCCAGCGACCGTACAGGCGAGTACGATGGAGAGAGTTGGAGACATGACCAAATGCGGAGCGGTGTCAGAATGATCGGTCGGCTCCCGCATGTACATCACCATGACAAGTCGCAGGTAGAAGTAGGCTGAAATGGCGGCAAAGATTAGGCCAAGCACCGCCAACCACGTCATGCCGGCTTCCACCGCTGACTTGAAGATATACAATTTCCCAACAAAGCCGGCAGTCGGAGGAATTCCAGCCAGTGAAACCATAAAGATCAGCATCAAGAGTGCAGCCAGAGGGTGGCGTTTCGACAGGCCGGTAAAGTCTTCGATCTCTTCTCCTTCGATGTCTCCTTTGCGAAGCATCGCCACGATCGCAAAGGCTCCGAAGGTCATGAAGGTGTACAGCGCCAGATAAAGTAAGACGCTGGCGATCCCGGAAGACCCCTCCATACGACCGGCGGCTACGACTCCGATCAAGGCATAGCCCGCATGGGCGATACTTGAGTAGGCCAACATACGTTTGACGTTCGTTTGGACCAGCGCGACGATGTTGCCGATCAAGAGCGTGGCGATGCAAAGCAAGAGAAAGATCGCCGACCAATTCGCTTTAAGCCCTCCCAGGCCCTCAATAAACACCCTGAGGAAAGCGCCGAAGCTGGCGGCTTTAGAGGCCACCGCCATAAACGCGGTCACGGAGGTCGGGGCACCCTGATAGACATCGGGGGTCCACATGTGGAACGGAACAACGGCGAGCTTAAAGCCGAATCCAACCGCGAGCAAGATCGTGGAGAATAACAGTAACGGATCGCTCAATCCTTGGCTTGCGATGGCCGTGGCGATCTCCGGCAGCCTAGTACTACCGGTCGCTCCATACAGCAGTGATATGCCATAGAGGAGAATGCCCGATGAGAATGCGCCCAAAACGAAATACTTTGCAGAGGCCTCGAGAGAGCGTGGCTCGGCCCGCTTGAGTCCTGCCAATATGTACAGTGAAAGGGACATGAGCTCGGTGCCGAGATAGATCGTCAACAGATCAGCCGCCGACACCATGACCATCATTCCGACGAGCGCGAGCAGAATAAAACCATAATATTCGCCGAAATACAGCCGCTCTTCCTTAAGGTACGAATACGAAAGAAGGATGGTGAGACTGGTGACGAAGTACAGGAGCAATTTCCAAAAGGCTCCATAGGCATCGATGACAACAAGACCACTAAAGATCGCGGTCGGACCGCTCACCTGGAACGCCGTCAACCCCGTGCATATGGCGAGGGTTCCAAGACTCAACCATACCAGGCCGTCCTTGCGAGGCCCGCGCAGTACTGGGTCAAGTACAAGCACGACGCAGGCCGCTGTGGTCACGAGCAATTCCGGTAGGATAAGGAAAAGGTCGCCCACTGAGAAAGTCATGGCCGGTGTTCCTTCGTCGAGAGATCGGCCCGGGGCGCAGAGATCATACCTTCTCGGGAGATCGTGAGGTCGACATTCGTGGTGAAACCCTGTTGGGTGGTGGAGGGAACCTGCTGATTCAGAGCTGAAGTCTCTTCCTGGGGAATCGGAATGACACGTGCGATAACTTTCTCCACGCTCATGTGCATGCGAGTCAGCACGGGATTAGGAAACAGGCCGATCAAGAAAATCAGGACTGCCAGCGGCACGAGAGTCACCATCTCACGAAGGTTGAGATCGCGAAGCTTTGGAAGTACATGCGCAGCAGGGATGCCGAAGGCGACCCGTTGAATCATCCACAGTAGGTAGGCAGCCGCCAGGATAATGCCCAAAGACGCAAGCGCTGCGGCGATCTTGCTCCAGAGGAATGTGCCTACGAGTACCATGAATTCACCCACAAAACTGTTCGTGCCGGGAAGTCCAAGCGAAGACAGCGCAAAAATGACTAGGAGTGTGGCATAGCGAGGCATCGGCTTCGTAAGACCAATATTGTCGGCGATCTGTCGGCTGTGAGTTCGTTCGTAAATCATTCCGACACAGAGAAAGAGTCCACCCGTGGTGATGCCGTGGTTCACCATCTGTATGACGGCACCTTCAATCCCCTGAATATTGAACATGAAGAGGCCAAGCGTTACGAATCCCATATGGCTGACGCTGGAGTAGGCGATGAGTTTCTTGAGATCGGCTTGGGCTAAGGCCATGTAAGCGCCGTAGATAATAGCCACAATCGAGAGCACCACCATCAACGGAGTGAACAGCCGTGATGCATCCGGCAACATGGGAAGACTAAAGCGTAAAAAACCATAGGTCCCCATTTTGAGGAGGACGCTGGCGAGAATCACGCTGCCGGCTGTGGGAGCTTCTACATGCGCGTCCGGCAGCCAGGTATGAAAGGGAAACATAGGAACCTTGACGGCGAACGCTGCAAAAAATGCGAAAAAGAGCCAAATCTGAAGCGCCACTCCGTAGCTTCGCTGGCTCAGCAGTAGAATGTCGAAGGTGTGGCCGCCCTGGAAATAGAGGACCAGAATTCCGGCCAGCAGCAAGGCGCTGCCGGCGAGGGTATAGAGAAAGAATTTAATTGCGGCGTAGAGACGATTCGGTCCGCCCCAGACCCCGATCAGGAGGTACATCGGGATCAGCATCGCTTCCCAAAATATATAGAACAGGACGAAATCCAGCGCGCAGAACACTCCAATCATGGCGCTTTCCATAATCAACAGCATGGCCATGAAGCTCCGAACTCTCGTTTCGATGGCGTGCCAGGAGATCAACACGCAGAGCGGCATCAGGACCGTCGTCATGATAATCAGAGGCAAGCTGATACCGTCGAGACCAAGCTTGTAATGGATTGAGAGAGTGGGGATCCATCCTGCTGATTCAACGAATTGCATCTGACCGGAGGATGCATCAAAGATCCACCAGAGAGGGAGCGAGATCAATAAGTCGGCAACGGTAATACCTAGAGCGACAAGTCGGACAGAGGCATCCTTGACGGCAAAGACGACCACTGCTCCAATCAAAGGCAGGAAGATCAAGACCGTAAGCCAAGGAAAGCCAGTCATCGGCACTCCAAATCTGCAAATGCGCATCGCAGCATATGATATTTCCAATGGATCATGCTGAGTTCTTCATGGTCCGTTCGCTTCACAGCCGTCAAAGAAGAAGATATGCCGTTAAGACGACGATACCCACGGCCATTGCCAGGGCGTAGTGTTGGGTTTGTCCGCTCTGGATAAGCCTCAACAACCATCCTCCCCACGCGATAGCCCGAGCGATCCCATTAACGGCTCCATCGATCACCTCGACATCGACTCGTTTCCAAAGTTCGGAAGCTGCCTTCAACGTTGGTTGTACGAAAAGATGGTCATACAGTTCATCGACATACCACTTGTTCAACGATGCGTGATAGAGGCTCTTCAACCCTCCAGCGAGACGATCGGGAAGATGCGGGTTTAGTACGTAGACATAGTAGGCCGATGCGATACCAAGTAACCCCATGGTAGTGGCGGCAAGCATGATCATGAACCCGGCGGAACCATGCTGAACAGCGGCTTCCTGTCCGGTAGAAAAGACGGGCTCCAAAAATGATGGGATGCCGAGGTATCCGGTCAGCACGCTGAAGACCGCCAGAATAAGGAGCGGTGTAGTCATCGTCCGCGAAGGTTCCTGGATGTGCGCCGCATGCTGCGGATCGGCATGCGACGGTCCCCAAAAGGTCACGAACACGAGTCTAAAGCTATAGAAGGCAGTTAGTAGCGCCGTCAATAACCCCAAAATGGTCAAAACCCGACCAAGATCTCCCGATAACCAAGCGGATACCAGAATATCATCCTTGCTGAAAAATCCAGCCGTGAGCGGAAAGCCGGCAAGGGCGAGTGAGCCGACCACGAACGTCCAATAGGTAATCGGGAGTTTCTCCCTGAGGCCACCCATATGCCGCATGTCCTGCTCATGGTGAAGGGCGATGATCACCGAGCCACAGCCAAGAAACAACAGGGCTTTGAAGGCGCCGTGGGTTAACAGATGGTACATGCCGGAGGCATAAGCGCCGAGTCCACAGGCCATGATCATGTAGCCGAGCTGGCTCACGGTTGAATAGGCCACCACACGTTTGATGTCTGTTTGGGTCAGCGCAATCGTCGCGCCAAGAAGCATGGTAGCAGCGCCGGTCACGGCGACGACGCTCATAGCGGTGGGGGACAAGTTATAGATGGGAGCGAGTCGTGCGACCATGAACACACCGGCTGTCACCATTGTGGCAGCGTGAATGAGAGCCGAAATCGGTGTGGGGCCTTCCATTGCATCAGGCAACCAGACGTGAAGAGGGACTTGTGCTGATTTACCCACCGCGCCGGTGAACAGTAAGAGGGCGATGAGCGTGAATACGGAAACATCCCAAACTCCTCCGAACGGACCGAGAAGATTCATTGTCAAGTCGGTTGCTTCATGGATGGCAGGAAAGATGTCGAGATAGTTCAGTGATCCAAAATGGTACCAGACCAACAGCAGGCCCAGCATAAAGCCGAAATCGCCTACACGATTCACAAGAAAGGCCTTGGTTGCCGCGGCACAGGCCGACGGGCGCTCGTACCAATGTCCAATCAAGAGATACGAGCACAGACCAACGGCTTCCCAGAATATGAAGAGCTGGAGCAAATTATCGGCGAGCACAAGCATCAGCATGGAGAAGGTGAAGAGGGCAATATAGCTGAAGAATCGGGCATAGCCTGAATCGCCGTGCATGTAACCGATCGTATAAATGTGCACGAGTGAGCTGACGCCGGTTACCAGTAAAAGCATGACGGCGGTGAGACGATCGATATGGAGGCCGATGTGAATATTGAGATCACCCGAAACGAGCCATGTATAGAGTGGTACTGAAATAACGGAACCGGAGGCAACCTCAAAAAAAGCCGACAGCGCCAACACGAGCGATAACAAGACTGCCGGGACTGCGATCAGGTGAGCCCGGTCCCTGATCTGGGAGCCCCCTAGTCCTAAGACAAGAAAGGCGGCTAGTGGGAGGAATGGAATGAGTGCGTAAAGCATAGTGAAGGTATCACTCGATGGTCGTCAGTCTCACGGAAGCCTCGCGAAGGAAACTGAGGAGTTTGGCGTGCGATGGCTGATAAGTCGTCACGGATGCTTTTTACCACTTGAGTAGGTTGAACTCTTCAACATTGATCGTAGACTTGGATCGGTGTAAGGCGATGATGATGGCCAGGCCCACCGCGACTTCCGCCGCTGCCACCGTCAAGGCAAAAAAGACGAACACTTGCCCCCCAAGATCCTGCAAATGGTGGGAGAACGCGACGAAATTTATGTTGGTGGCGTTCAACATCAGTTCCACGGACAACAGAATGGCGATGATGTTGCGCCGGATCAATACGCCGACGACACCCGTCAAGAACACGATCGCACTTAAGATCAGGTAGTAGGAAACAGGGACCGTCATCGGGCACCTGGGGTTTGAGTCATGTCCTTTGCCTCATTCTCGCCGATGTCGCGTTTCGCGAGGACAATCGCGCCAATCATGGCGACCAAGAGAATCAGGGAGGCCACTTCAAAAGGGAACAAGTATGTCGAGAAGAGCGTCTGGCCAATGGCCAATGTATTGTCTGCGGTGTGAGGGTCGACAGGAAGCGAGGCCGGTTGACGATTGGCTGCGCCCATGTTGCCTGAGAGCAGGACGAGAAATTCGATCGACAGTAGAATGCAAACAAAGGCAGCGATCCGCCATTGGCTGTGGTACCGATCGTCACGCTTGACGTTGAGCAGCATGACGACAAACAGATACAACACAAGGATGGCTCCGGCATAGACGATGACCTGCACGGCCGCCAGAAATTCAGCATGGAGGGTAACGTACAGCCCCGCGACATGGAAAAACATGATCAGGAGGGACAGTACGCTGTAAACAGGATTCCGTAGTGCCACCACCAGAATGGAGGTGATGGCAATCACCCCGGCGAAGTATCCAAAAAACACGTGAGCCACGATACAGTTCCTAGGTTAGCAGTCGATCGGACCAAACTCATGCCACGGCATGGACGTCATCGTCGCCCCAATGCGTTCTATCCGGGTCAGTTCGGTTTGGGCGGAACGTGCTTGAATGGCACGTTGAAGAACGCGACGTTCGGATGTTGCAGTTCCAAGCGTTTCTCGCGGATCGGGAACGATCGGTCGCCGATCGCGAGTAGTTGTTGCTTATTCAAGTGGAGTTGCCGCTTATCATACACCGCCCATTCAAATTCCCTCGTCATGCCCAAGGCGTCCACGGGACAGGCATCGACGCACATCCCGCAGAACAAGCATCGGGTCATGTCCATATAATATTCTTTCGAGTAGCGCTTCGTCGGTTCGCCGGGCACCTCGGCGCTCACGACACGAATAACCCGTGAAGGACAGGCGGCTTCGCAAAGGTCGCACCCCACGCACTTCTCAGTTCCATCGTCGTATCGGAGCAAAGCGAGCATGCCGCGATAGTTATCCGGCAGTGTGCGTTTCTCATGGGGATATTGCAACGTGACCGGCTTGTAGTTGAGCAAGTGCGACAGGGTCGCCTTCATGCCGACGAGGATTTCATAAAAGGTAATGGTCTTGACCCATTCGGATAGGCTCAGACGTTTAGCGGGTGTGGTTGAGGTCATGTCAATCTTGGGAGTTATTTCATCTGTTCAGCAATAAACACTGCAACCGACGTCACAACAATGTTCGCTAATGCGATCGGCAGCAGCACTTTCCAGCCGAACTTCATCAGCTGATCGTATCGCAGCCTCGGCAATGTGGCTCGAAGCCAGAAAAAGAGAAACAAAAATGAGTACGCCTTAACCGCAAACCACATGGTGTTCTCGATCCATGCCAAGGACGGCATGCCTAAAAGTTCGAGGATTGTTCCTGGGTAGGGTGCGTTCCACCCCCCGAGAAACAGTGCGGCAGCCACACAGGACACCAGGACCATGTTCGCGTACTCGGCGAGAAAGAAGAAGGCGAATCGAAGGCCACTGTATTCGGTAAAGAATCCGGCGACGAGTTCGCTTTCCGCCTCGGGCAAATCGAAAGGAACGCGGTTCGTCTCGGCCACTGATGAGATCACAAACACGACAAAGGCGAAAATCTGGGGTGCCGGAAGGGCAAACAGATACCAGTTCCAAAACCATCCTGTTTGGGCATCGGTGATCGTCACCAAGCTGAGTGAGCCGGTCAAGATGACTACGCCGATAATGGACAGCCCGACGTTGAGCTCGTAGCTGATAACCTGTGCCGCCGAGCGTAAGCCCCCGAGCAACGAGTATTTGCTGTTGGATGCCCACCCTCCGAGGATGATGCCGTAGGCTCCGATCGAGGCGAAGGCTAAGATGTACAGGATGCCGATGTTGATGTCGCTGATCACGAACGGTTTGACGGTGATGCCGCCGATCTCGAGGGTCCAGTTTGGGCCCCAGGGAATGACGGCGAACCCGATGAACGCAGGAATCAAGCAAAGTATGGGTGCCAGCGTAAAGAGGAACTTGTTGGCGCCCGCAGGGATGATGTCCTCCTTGAAAAACAGCTTGATGGCGTCCGCGAACGGTTGGAGGATGCCGTATGGTCCCACTTCCATTGGACCCATGCGGTCCTGCATCCATCCCAAAACTTTTCGCTCGGCCAACGTGAGGAGGAGCACCGTCACAACTACGATGCCCATAACGGCGGCGATTTGGGTAAGAGATATGGCAAGACGCAACCCGAATTCACTCACGATAAGACTCCTAGATTTGCATAGTCATCCACAAGTAATAGCCTCGTCATGCAACCTTCGTCATAGACACCGTCGCTGTCCGGAACGATGGCACGTGTGTGATTGGATCTATCGCGCACTCGAACAGGCCGACGGCAGCTTGGCCGAAGTGATCCGGAAACCACGCCGTGCCTTGAGGCACCCGTTCCATGATTTTGATCTCGGTCGTCATTTCTCCGGAGATGCTGCAGAGACGGACACGATCCCCATCCATCAACAAAAAGCGGGCGGCGTCAACTGGATTGATCCGGAGCCGGCCAGTGCCTTCCAGCTGTAGCAGACCTTTTGAACGAGTGGAGAGCTTCCCAGAGTGGAATAGGCTCTGCCCAAATCCTATCTGTAAGGTGCCATCCGGCCTGGATTTCGGCGCGATGACTCGGTAGCGCGTCGTGAGATCCGGCTGGTACCCATTGCTGAGGTAACGGTCCATGGCTGTAGGATCGACTGTAGGAGGCAACGGTGTCGGTCCAAGGGACATATAGCCGGAAATGGCGCCTCGGATTTCCTTCAGGATGTCTTTGCTCTCTGCGTACTCCATCGGCATGCCTAACAGGATGGACAGTGCGGCAAAGACCTCCCAATCGGGTCGGCTTTCTCCGATTGGCTCAATTGATGGACGAACGGCTTGCACATGTCCTTCAGTATTTGTAAACGTCCCGGCTTTTTCCATCGAAGAAGCTGCAGGCAACACAACGTGGGCCAGGGCGGCCGTCTCAGTCAAAAACAGTTCCTGGCAGACGAGAAGATCCAACTTTCGTAACGAATCCTCTGCGCGTATCGGTGCGGGAAGACTGGCCACGGGATTCTCCCCCACTATGAACATCGCTTTGAGGGACCCGGCTTGGGCACGATGCAACATGTCGACGAGGGAGGCTCCGACGGCGAGCGGCAGGTCTCTCTTCCATAGGCGCGCGAATCTCTCTCGGTCCGCAGCATGGTCGGCGAAGCAGGCCCCCGGCAGGAACTCGGCAATAGCGCCCATTTCGACGGCCCCCTGGTCATTGTTTTCCTCTGCCAGTGGTGCGAACCCGCAACCAGGCTGGTCCAATTTGCCTGACAGAATAAGCAGATCGAGAAGAGTCAAGGAGCCGGCGTACCCTCGCTCGCTGCGTAGGAGCACCTGGCCTGTCAGAACAATCACTCGACGTCCGGCTGCCAGCACCTTAACGGCTTGTATGAACGAATCAGGCTCGATGCCGGTGGCCCTATGAAGGTCCTGCCAGGAGATCGCTCGCAGGGCGGTCGTGACGGCATTAACATACGCAGGGTATCGCTGTGAGATGTCCGGCGGTATCAGATTTTCCTCAAGGATGGCTTTCACGAGACCAAGGATACCATTCTGCATCTCGCTGGGTGGGATGCGAAAATGATGATGTGAAAGATTGGCGATGTTACTCATCGTGTCGATGACGG
>CAZJOQ010000101.1:0-13575 GCA_964547625.1 uncultured Nitrospira sp. | reverse complement strand
GGGTTGTCCCGAGTCGGTGACTGAAACCCCGCTGTCAGGCTATCACCAAAACACATCACCAGAGTCGATCGGTTCACACCCATCACGTGAAGGCTCACGATCCATTGGCTCAGCCAGAATACCGCTCGATTCTACCGATACCCCCGACTCCAAACAAGGTACCGCTACACCCCTCTCCATCAAGCTTGATAGCGGAGAATGGCGATTTTCTTGACGAATTCTTGAACTGCCGGTAGGTCTTACGTATGTCAGCGGAGATGAAGACCGCGCAGGAGATGATCGCGGCCGCAATGGCTGCACGGGCAGCGGAAGACCCGGAAATCGTCTCGATCAAACGTGTGCTCAAACTCTTGGACAAAACAGCGAAGTCGAATCGGACGTACGGTTCGACGAATCCTGTCGCTCAAAAATTCTCACAACAGCTGTTCGATGAACTCACAGCCCACCTTGTGACCTATGAGAAACTTACCTTCCTTATCCAACGAACGGCGCTCATGTGCAAAGAGTACGTCGTGTATCAAGCTGAGCAGGATGGCGGGAGCGAAAGCGTCGCCTTCAAGCTCTACGCGGATGGAATTCGTGAGTTAACACTCCGTCAAGGTCTTACGCAAGAGGATCTCGGGTTCTTTCTGGAATCCCTATGGGGAGGACTCGACCCTACCAAGGACGATGATGATATCGTCACGCGCATCTGGGGCAAGAATCTTTCGACGATTTCCATCGTGACTGCAGAGGAGGTAGTAAGCTCGTCGGTTGGTCATGAGGGATTCATTCGGCTCGATAGCAGCCTGAGCTTGTCCGAGTCAACACTTCGCGAGCTCTTGGATCGCGAACGAACTCGCAGCAAACAGATGTCTGGAGGTGGCAGCACCGAGGGGACAACGAGCGCGGGGGGGAGCCAGCCGAACCGTTTCCAATCCGGACTGGTTGGCTACGAAGTCACCGATGAAGAACTCGCTGCTCTTACGAAAGAAATCGAAACAGAAAGTAAACAAGATGGGCTCATGTATCTCCTGGATACTCTCACCGCGATCCTTGCTTCAGAAAAAGCACCGGCATTACTAACAAAACTGTTCGGCCTGTGGGGCAATATCGTAGAATCTCTTCTCCGGGAAGGAAAATGGACGGTCCTGGAGAACGTGCTGGGTCTGCTCTATGAAACCGATGCCGTACGACCAGACCTGAGTGAGGAGCATAAGCAACAGCTGGCCTCGGTACTGGATGGATTGGGCCGCGCTGAACGTATCAAGGCCATCGAAAGCTATCTTAATCGCAGTCCGGAAACCAACGTTGAAGGATTGTTGACCATCTTTCTGCTGATGAAGTCGGACGCAGTGCCCGCCCTGTGCTCCCTCCTGGCACACCTCACATCTCCGGCACACCAGGCCATCGTGGTGGAAGCGCTCACATCATTGGCAAAGGACCACCCTGATCCCTTAGTGCGTGGACTGTCGGATCGGCGACCGACCTATGTCCGCAATCTGCTTTCCATCTTCATTAAGTGGAATAATCCAAAGTTCATAGAATCGATCGAAAAACTCACTCGGTATCCGGATGCTCAGGTGCGGCGGGAAGTGGTGAGGGCGGTCGGCCTCTTTCGTCCAAGCGGCAGCGGTGCTCGACTCGTTCCGTTGACCGAGGATGGAGATGAGAGTGTCCGCTTTGCCACGCTCAAGCTGCTGATGTCAGGCCAATATACCGTTCCGTTTGCTCAGTGGTCTCCTCTTTTGTCCGATGACAGCTTCATGGACCGCCCCATCAGTGAACGGCGAGGTATGTTTCAGGCCATCCGTGCCACGTGTGGGGATGAAGCCGTCCCCTACTGGCAAAATCTCTTCACTGCCTGGGCTTGGACCAGCAGGAAAAAAAAGGAAGAGTTGGCTGTGCTCGCGGCAGAAACCCTCGGCAAGCTTGCGACGCCCCCCGCTGTCGCCGCGTTGGAACTCGGCGCACGAAAGGGAGTCGCCGCCGTGCGTCAGGCTTGCACCGTGGCTCTTGCCCAATTGCAGAAGCATCAACGAGGGAAACAGATGGTCTCGCAGGCAGAAGATGGAGAGCTCTCATGAAACTCCCCCAGGCAGTGCAGCCGAAGCAGACCGAGAACCAGGCTCAACCGCTTCTGACGCATGAGAAATCGCTGACCGGAAAGATCGGGCAAGGCTCCGAAGCTGGTGATATCCTCGACCAACAGCTCGCGATGCTGGGCTTTCAGCTCATCACGCAGCTGAATACACTTATCAAAACATCGCGGATTCATGGACGGACCAATGCGGCGCTCGACAAACCAGTCGAGACCATGCTGACCCTGATCCAAACCCTGGCGCACGATCAGCCCATCACACTCCGAATTCAAAATGATTTCCTTTTTCTCGGAGAACGCCACTTGAAGGTGAGCGCGCAGCAAATGCTGGTCGCGTCCAGCATTATCGACACGATGAACAAATGGAAGATCGGCGGATTGACGTTTACCGCCGCGACCACATCATCGGATCTTCGCGAATTCGCGTATCTCTTCGTTACACCCGACCCCGCCACCAAAGCACTGACAGATTTTCGGCAGGACCTCAAAAGCCGTGATGTCACCAACATTCGGCTTGAAGATCCTCGTGAACTGACCATAAGAGAAGACACTTCGGGATCAGATGGTGGCCAAGGCCCAGGAACCGAGGCCGGCGCAAAGCTCCATCATAAGGCACAGTGTAAGACGGCGTACGGAAAGGCTGCCGGCGCTGTCGGAACCTTGACCCAGTGTGTTCGCGACGGAGGCACCCTTAACTTCAAGCAAGCCAAACGAGCGATCCAGAACATCATCGACCTCATGATGCAGGATGAATCGACGCTCCTCGGGCTGACAACCCTTCGTTGTCACGATCAATACACGCACAACCATTCCGTCAACGTCTCTCTTTTATCGCTCGCGCTCGCTAATCGTGCCGGGTACCCGAAAGTTGAACTGGCGGATCTTGGGCTGGCGGCGCTCTTTCATGATATGGGAAAGTCGACCATTCCGCTCGAAGTACTAAACAAACCCGGCGAGTTCACGGAAGATGAGTGGGCCATGATGCGCAATCATCCGACAGAAGGTGTCTTAAGTCTCACACAACTCCGCGGCATCACCAACCTTCCAGCGCGCATGGTTTCGGCTTCCTTTGAACACCATATGAACCTGGACTATTCCGGTTACCCGAAACTGAAGACGCCATGGAAGCTGTCCCTGACAGGCCGCATCCTCACGATCGCGGATTGCTATGACGCAATGACGTCGTCCCGTGTGTATCGGCGGGAGCCGATGTCGCCGTCTAGAGTCTTGAATATGATGTTCTCGAAGTCGGGAAAGAGTTTTGATGCCACCCTCCTTAAGCTATTCGTCAATTGCGTCGGGATCGTTCCGATTGGAAGCCTGGTCATGTTGGATACTGAGGAACTCGCCGTGGTTCTTAAACCAGCCATGAACAAATCCGACGCGGAGCGTCCGCTTGTTAAAGTCATTACCGACCGACAGGGTGCGCCGATTGAAAATGGCGAGGAGCTGGATCTCACCGAAAAAGACGATGTCGGAGCCTACCGGCGCAGTATTATCCGGCTGGTCGACACCACCGAATACAACTTCGATACGAGCCGATACTTCGCATAGCCTGCCAGCTCGGCACTGTTCTGTCTCGCATCCGTGTCGGCGCCCCCCTTGCTTGACAGGCCGAAAGACGATCGCCGAGAATGCCCCGATGGGCGGACAGATCATCATCGAGCAACTTGAATTTCGCGGTCACTGTGGCGTGACGCCCGAAGAACGAGCACGTCCACAGCCATTGGCCGTCGATCTGGAATTGGATTGTCGACTTGAGCCGGCTGGACTCTCTGACGACCTTGGACGAACGGTCGACTATGCGTCAGTGGCGCAGCGCATGATAGCACTTGGAACCGGTCAAGATTCTCATCTATTGGAGACCATGGCTGAACGGTTTCTGACCGCCCTCTTCGATGAATTTTCGATCGATCGCGTGAAGCTCTGGCTCCGAAAGCTTCACCCCCCTATCTCCCATGTGACTAAATCGGTCGGTATTACCCTAGAGCGTACCAGGCAGGCGCATAAACTGCTTCGCGCAGATCCATCGCCTTCCCATTTTCTTGTCCAGCAGTTTCCTCGTCTTCCCAAAGGCAAGGTCCTCGATGTCGCATCCGGCACCGGACGTCACGCACTGTTTCTTGCCTCGCAGGGCTACCAGGTTGACGCGATTGATCACGATGTCCAGGCGCTCACGCAGCTGTCGTCAACGGCTCGTGCGCGAAACCTCACAGGAGTCACAACACAGATGGTGGATCTGGAACCGCCTCCGCCGAGTAGGCCGAATATCGGGCAAGAGGCCTATGATGTCATACTCGTATTCTTTTATCTGACTCGTGCACTTTTTCCCTACCTGATTGATGCACTGAGACCCGGCGGTATGTTGCTGTATGAAACGTTCCTGATCGATAATCACTTCCAGCGTCAGCATCCCAAACGCAAAGAGTTTTGCCTTGGGCACAACGAACTCATCGACCTCAGCTCTGGTCTTCGTATCGTGCATTACGATGAAGGGGATCACGAAGGCCATCGCGGTGGGGAATCGGTCTACACCGCACAACTTGTTGCACGGAAGCCTCTAGCGACTGAGATTTCGTCATGAGCCGCTTGGACTTGCACCTCCACACCACGCACTCTGATGGAAGCTGTACACCGACGGAGGTGGTTGGACTGGCACACCAAGCTGGAGTCACGGCCCTGGCGATTACCGATCACGACATCACGACCGGTCTCGTAGAAGCAAGCGCCGCCGGAGAGGCGTTGGGCATCGAGGTTATCCCTGGAGTCGAGGTCAGCTCGATCCTCGGGAACTCCGAGTTACATATTCTTGGATACTTTCTCGATTGGCAGGACACTCGCTTGAATGAGCGGCTCAAGACCTTGCGAGACAGTCGCCACCGTCGCAATCCCAAAATCGTCGAACGGCTACAAAGTCTCGGTATCGATCTCACCTACGATGAAGTTCGGGCGCTGGCCGGGAGCGACTCAGTCGGCAGACCACATATTGCTCGTGCCCTCATGGATAAAGGAGTGGTCACATCAGCCAAGGAAGCCTTCGATCGATTTCTGGCCGACGGGAAACCGGCCTACGTGCCTCGTGATCTTCCAAGCCCCGCCGAAGCCATTCACTGGATCAAGGCAGCGCGAGGACTCGCCGTCCTGGCCCATCCGACCTGGGTGAGGTGTACAGATCAATCGCTTATCGAGTTGGTTCGCCAGCTCAAAGCGGACGGACTCGATGGCGTGGAAGTCTACTACAGCACCCATGCTGCACGGCAGACCCGAGAATATCTGAGTCTCGCTCAACAGCTCGGCCTGCTCGTGACCGGTGGCAGCGACTTTCATGGTCTCACCAAACCCGACATTGAAGTCGGCATCGGCAAGGGATCCCTCCATATTCCGACTTCGTTACTTCCGAAGATGAAAGACCTAGCGGCCCGATAATAAGACCTCATCCTCTGCCTTTTTTCTCCGTTCCATTGACTCCTCTTTAGTATCCGCTAAACTTTGTAGGTCTTCGGATCTTGTCGCCCATGACCAACACGCCTAGCTGGGCTTTCCAATATCTTCTGGCCGCGCTCCTTGCGCTTTTTGCCGGTCCCATTCTGAGCAGATTGCCCGGCGCGCAGTCGTTCTCGCTGACACTTTTCGGACTCAACAGCGCGCATACCATCCGCCTCATTGTTGCAGCAGCTGGGCTGGCTCTGCTTGGTTTGCTATCACTCCGTGCGTTCCGACACATGCCGGATAACGGACGCGGATTTTCGTTTCTGCGAACGCTGGTTTTACCTATTACGACTCTGCTCATTGTGATCGCGGCCGACAAGACCTTCCGATCTGTCGGACAGTCACTGGTCAGCCAACTCGGCTCCGCACATTATACACTTACATACGCCGCTCTCCTGGCATTCATCGGCCTCTGGATCACCGCTGCTTGGCTGTTGAATATTGACGCGCTCCACCGATTTTTCTCGAAGCCGTCCACATCGACCCGGCGCAAAGAACCGGCAACGCCGATCGAGGAAACCGACGAAATTCACTTAGAAGAGGAACGCGGCGAGCAAGAGACCAGGTTAGACATCCAAGCTGCACCGAACGGACCTCCTGCCATGCTCGGTCGATATAAGGTCCTGAAGGAGTTGGGACGCGGGTCAATGGGAGTGGTGTACCTTGGAAAAGATCCGACGATCCAACGGTTTGTGGCGGTCAAAACGATGCAGCTTAATGAAATTGACGAGGCCGACAAACTTCAAGACGTGAAGGCGAGGTTCTTCCGAGAAGCCGAATCGACGGGACGCTTAGCTCATCCAAACATCGTGACGATTTTCGATGCCGGAGAGGAACATGACCTCGGATACATCGCGATGGAGCTGCTTCAAGGAACGACGCTGAAAGACTGGTCAAGAAAACCAAATCTGATGCCGTTCCAGCAAGTGCTGCCGATCCTGGCGACCGTCGCCGAGGCGATGGATTATGCCCACCAGCAAGGCGTCGTTCATCGAGACATCAAACCGGCCAATATCATGCTGACCGACGACGAGGTCGTAAAAATCATGGACTTCGGCATCGCCAAGATGGCGACTTCGTCAAAGACTCAGACGAATATCGTCATGGGAACGCCCACGTATATGTCGCCGGAGCAGATCGCCGGGAAAAAGGTGGATGGACGTTCCGATATTTTCTCTCTTGCTGTCGTGATGTTCGAACTGCTGACCGGCCGTCCACCGTTCATGGCCGATAACGTTTCAGCCTTGCTGTTTGCCATCGCCCACAGACCCCATCCCAGTCTGAAAGCGATCAGACCAGACTTGCCACCCATCCTCAAGGATGTCCTGGATCGCGCGCTCCATAAGGACTCCGTCCACCGGTATCGTCGCGCCGGCGAGTTCGCCCTAGACCTCCGTTCCTGCGTCGAAGGATTGGCCGCGTAAGGAAAGGCTGACGGCTCTTCTTATTCTCCATGAAACATTTTAGTTCCGCGTCTGGAGCCTCCCCTTGGGCAAGGTTTGGTAGCAGGCTTCTGAAAGATCCTGCTCATGCTCCTGCAAGCACTGCAGAATGCGGCCATCACCAGACGGAACCGTCCGACAGAGGCGCTTCACGTCTACCACACAAGACAACTTGTACCCATCGGCTTCTTTCCAACGCACCAATCGCTGCTGCATGATCTGTTGACAAGACGGAGCTAGTCGCTTGAATCGCTGCATCACACAATGGCGGCGATCTTCTCCAGAACGAGAGTCCGGACAGTATTGTTGAACCTCTGCGTCACACTTTACCTCCGCAATTTGTCTGGCACGACTGTCGCGTGGAACGGATAACCCACCAAGAGTCGTCACAGACGCCGCTTCTCCGACTCCAGCCGCGTTGGTGGCTGGCTGACTGGATACGCCGGGGATCGTCAAATCGAGAGCAGGAACCTGCAGGGCTTCCACAGAGGATGTCCCTGATTGAGCCGACAGCAGCTCTTCTTTAGAGGGAAAGTTGGCCCATACGATTGTCCAGACTAAGATCAATCCGGCCACCGTCACGAGACTCGCGGCGGTTTTTCCTGATCGTTCCTTGGCATTGATCGTTTTCATCCAGATGAGGATAAAATAAAGCTACCAGAAAATCACCGAAACGGAGGTTTTTAGCAAAGCGTTCTTGTTGACCGAAGCACGTGTGTGAAGGAGCGGGCCTCAAGGCAAGGACAAGAGGAGGTGGAGTTAGTTGTCCGGGGTTTCGACGATATGATTCTCGAACCGTGTGCAGCCTTCTGCCAGTAACCGATTGGTTAACATTTCACCAGGCCATTCAATCGGCAGATCAGCCGTAAAGACCCAGACGTCCGGAGAAGTCCAGACCGGGCCGTGCTCTTCCGGGAGCTCTGGATCGAACAGGTCGGTCCACACAGGCATATACACCCCGTTACCACATTGCGTATGGAGATGCACGATGGTGCGGGACCTCACCAGCGGGTCCAGCTCTCTCCACACGGCAGCGGTTTCATCGGCCAAGTGATGCAGCCGTACCGCATTCTGTGCGTCAAACATGGCGTAGGCAGCATACACCGGTGCCTCGATCGTATCCGGCGCGCACGCTAATTCCGGACATTGCTTGACCAGGCCGTCGAGAATTTCTCGACGCTGATGGTCTTCCCATGAGTCGGGCAACCCCGGGTCTGGTGCCCCCAACAGTTCAAACAAGAGAAACGCGGTGTTCTCAACAGGAGGAAGAAGCCGGGCCGCCACCGACTGCGCACGCCGTGAATCGGCGACCGTCACCAGGTGGTCGTGGAACATCTGGAGGTTCAACATCTCCAATGTGGCATCAGTCAAAAGTCGTGACTCGACACGAACGACCGTTCCGGCAGGAAGTTGCAGATTCCGATGCAGGAGATCAGCGGTCGCAATGGGATCGATTTTGAGCTTGAGCGGAGAGGTCAGGTTCGCCTGTAGAGGTAACTCCAAGGCCGCGATCGTCGCGTAGGTAGGCTTTTCATCATTCGCCCCATCCAGAAGCAGCGTGCAACTCGCCTCCGCCACGAGATCGAACAACCATTCCGCCATTTCTTCGTCGAGCGCAGCAAGCACCGTCAGAAGATCGTGTTCACGTCCCTGTTCAAGAAATGCTTGCAGGGTATCAATTGCATCATCCGTATCGCCATGATCGTGTCGACGAGCATTGATGAGATGGATAAGATCGCGTGTGAGGGGATCAGGACGGGACCAGGCTAACATCGCAACTCCCTACAACAGGAACTGAGAAAGATCGCTCGAAACCTCAGAATCAATGTTGCCAAACTTTCCATACCCATGCAAGCGTCCTATGATTCCTCGTACGCGTCACTCAGGCACACCTCTGTTCGATACCGGCTCTAGTCTCCGATGATCTTCACCAGCACTCGCTTGCGGCGACCCCCATCGAACTCTCCGTAGAAAATCTGTTCCCATGGGCCGAAATCGAGAGTGCCCTCCGTGATCGCGACCACGACTTCTCGTCCCATGACTTGTCGCTTCAGATGCGCATCTCCGTTATCTTCACCCGTATTGTTGTGCCGGTAACGGGCTTCATGAGGAGCAAGTCGTTCCAGAAACTCGTCATAGTCTTGCAACAGACCTGGCTCATCGTCGTTGATATACACACTTGCGGTAATATGCATCGCGTTGACCAACACCAGGCCATCACGGACTCCACTCTTCTTGACCAATACCTCGATCTGTGGCGTGATATTCAGGTAGGCCCGTCTGGTCTTCGTCTCAAACCAGAGTTCTTCGCGATAGGACTTCATGTTCGTTGATTATGCCATTGTGCCTTCCGGTTCGACGGACATGCAAGAGGTACTGGCGATTCACTCTGAATGGAATGTCGACGCTCAAGAGAAGACGCTATAATATCGGCCATGTCCACTATGACGATCAGCGGCCATCACCCAGACTTTCAGTGAGTGCACGGACAGCTGTATGTCGACCCTAGCTAGCAAGAAAACCTGATGCCACACATCTTCGATGCAGTCAGGCATCAGGTGCTGTCCAGGTCTCATGTGCATTCCCGCTGAGCCTGGTGCCGTCTCAGAGTGGCCTATGCTCAATATTCGTAGAAAATTGACAGCCTATGCCCTTGATGATAAGTACTTTTTCAGATCGCACGATGCAGTCCGCTGGAGGGAGGTGCTCGATGTTCGCTTTCGCCGGAAACCCATCGCTGGGCGGCAGTCCTCTGACTTGGAACCTATTCTTTGCTCGCCAACCTGAGCCTGACCTTGAATTCACTGAAGAAGAATTGGAGCAAACGACCACGGTCCGCTCACCGTCTCCAAATAAACCGCCCAAGCAATCAAACGGACGTCCCCTTTTGTGGGTGCTGTTGCTTGTGCTGATCGGCGGTGGCGCCTACGTTGCCATGGAGCCGGAGATGGTCATGGAGTATATCGAGCCACTCCTTGGTGAGTCACCGGAACCTCCGACACCTATTGTGCAGCGGCCAATGCCTCCGAAGCCTGTGGCTCCGCCTCCGCAGCCTATGGAAGCGGCTCCGACTCCACCACCAGCTGTCGCACCAGTCGAAGTACCACAAGCCGCAACACCAGCTCCAGTCCCCACACCGCCCTCTGCCTCACCCATGCCGACCACCTCGGCCACAGTCGAGACCATTCCAACCCCAGCTCCAGCGCCCGCTGCACCCATGATCAGTTCACCCCCTCCACTCTTCGGCGAGGGGCAACGAGTGAGCGTCTTGCCCAACCCAGCGGCTCCGGGCGAGAAAGTCGTGCTCACTCAGGATGCAGAGGGATCGCGACCAGGACAGGCCATTCCGCCAGGAACCCTCCTGACAATTCTCGACGGTGATCTTCAGGGGACTGGCTGGGTCTACTCCGTGCGCAGCGACTACGGCACCACAGGTTGGCTGCCCGAGCATCAGCTTAAACTGAAACCCTGATCCATCCGTTTCCGCGACACAGACCATGCACAGAGGGTGGTGATTCAATCACCACCCTCTGTGCTATAATGCCGCCCGAGCACGCCTCCATCCGGATAGGTGATATATTCTAAGCCTCAGGATCGCATGCAGGCCATAATCTTCGACTTCGACGGCGTCATCGCCGACACTGAGCCACTGCACTTTGAAGGGTTGCGTCGAACGCTTGGAGAGATCCAGATCAATTTGACGCAAGATGACTACTACGCCAACTATCTCGGCTTCGACGATCGAGGCTGCATTCTGGAAGCCCTGCGTGTCAACCAAATCCCGGCCTCCCCCTTGCTCCTTGAAGACCTCATGACCAAAAAAGCGACCGCGTACTTGGCGTCGATTAAAGACCATCTGGTCATTTTTCCGGGGGTCAGGGAATTCGTCGAAGAAGCCGCGTCGATATGCCCCGTCGCCATCGCTTCAGGTGCATTACGGGCCGAGATCGAGCTGGTGCTGGAATGCATCGGTCTCCGAAAATCGTTTCGTCACATCACCAGTGCCGAGGATGTGACTCATGGCAAGCCGAATCCTGAACCGTTCCTTCATGCGCTGGCCGGATTGAACCGGCATCATTCTGCTGCATCGCTGTCACCGACGTCGTGTTTGGTCATTGAAGATTCCCGTCCCGGCATCCGGGCTGCAAAATCCGCCGGCATGAAGGTGTTGGCAGTGGCCAATACGCACACCGTGCAAGACTTACACGAAGCCGATGCCATCAGCCAGAGCTTGCGTGAGACGCGTCTCACGGACGTGCGCGCTCGCTTGTGGCCCACATAGACTCACAATCACTATGAGAATCTGCTCACTCGTCCCTGGTGCAACAGAAGTGGTCGCGTCCCTCGGTTTGGCCGACCATCTTGTCGGCATCAGCCATGAGTGCGATTTCCCTCCCTCGATTCGACAGGTTCCAGTATTGATTGAACCACTAGTCGAGACCCACCTGACCGCGAGCGTAGATATCGATTTACGGGTCAAAGAATTGGTCGCGTCGGGAAGTCCGCTGTATCAGCTCAACGAGCGAGCCTTTCATCTGGCCCGGCCTGATGTCATTTTGACACAGGACCTGTGTCATGTCTGCGCCGTGACGCCAGACCAGCTCACACGTGCCATCCAATCTCTTCCACTTCCGCCTGATATCCTTACGTTGAGCCCGACGACCCTTGAAGACATGATCCATGATATCGAGCGGATCGCTGGAGCTGTCGTTCGATTCGAGAGGGGACACGCGCTTGCCACGGAGCTTCGTCGTCGATTGGACCACATCAACCAGAAGAACATGGGCATACATTCCCGTCCTCGTGTCGTCTGCCTTGAATGGCTGGACCCTCTGTATGTCGCAGGGCATTGGGTTCCGGAAATGATAGACTTGGCTGGTGGACATGATGTACTAGGATCCAGGCATGCGCCATCGTATGAAACAACTTGGCGTGAAGTGGAAACTGCACATCCCGATATGCTCATCGTCATGCCCTGTGGCTACTCCATCGATCGTGCTATGAACGAACTCAGGCAGAGCGGGTCCATTCAAGCGACATGGCGACGGGCCTGTGAGCAATGGCCGAATCTCTATGTCGTGGATGCCGCATCATATTTCAGCCGCCCTGGCCCTCGTCTGGTGGATGGTGTGGAGCTACTGGATTCGATTCTGCATCCAAATCCCCATCTCCCTATCGACCCCGTCAAAGCTATCAAGCTTGGGGCTTCGATCCTGACTGGAGGATGCGCGTCATGAAGACCGCTGAAGCGCAGGCCTATTGCACGGCATATACAAAGAACAGTGGCAGCAACTTTTACTATTCATTCCTGTTCCTACCTAAAGCCAAGCGAGAAGCCATGTATACCGTCTATGCCTTCTGCAAGGCGGTAGACAGTGCCGTCGATGAACCGGCTGCCGGGAGCGATCCTAAGGAGGAACTCAAACGCTGGCTGAGCGAGCTCGACGCGGTCTATTCAGGAACCCCGACCACCCCAATCATGGTAAGCCTTGCCCACCATGTGAAAACCATGGGAATACCCAAAGCCTACTTTGAAGAATTGATCAAAGGCGTTGAGATGGATCTGTTCAATAACCGCTACGTCACATTCGACGAGCTGTCTCTCTATTGTTACCGTGTCGCCTCCGTCGTCGGCCTGATCTGTTTACATGTTTTCGGCGTCACCTCCGCTCGCGCTCAGGATTACGCGGTCGCGCTCGGTATGGCCTTCCAGCTGACCAACATTCTTCGCGACGTCGGCGCCGATGCCGCTGAACGCCGTATTTATCTCCCGCTTGAGGACCTACGAAAGTGGAACTATCCTGAAAAGTCCATGCTCAATCGGAACTATTCTCCGGAGTTCTGCGCGTTGATGGAATACGAGGCCTCTCGCGCCCATCATTATTACAAGCGAGCCGACGCGGCTCTGAAGGGATTATCGCCACTCGAGCGCCGTGCATTGACGGTGGCAGAAATCATGCGCGGCATTTACAGCCGAATCTTGGATCAAATCGAACGATCGAACTATCAGGTGTTCGGACAACGAATCAGTCTGACTACGACACGACGGTTGATCATCGCGTTACGCATTTGGCTCCGTTCCCGATTCTCGTGACTGGTTCAACCTCCCAAACCGTCCTCATCCTCGGCGCCGGGTTGGTCGGTCTCACAACCGCCTATCATCTACATCGACAGGGCTACCGCATCACGCTGCTCGATCACCCTGATTGGCTCGACGGATTCCGGCTCAACGCAGCCGACCCCGCACCGATTCTCGTAGGATGTCATCACGAGAGCCGCCGGCTCCTACAGGCGCTGGATCAGGAACAGCCTTCACGACGAGATCAAGCTATTCCACTCGAGTTTCAGCTACCCGATAGGCGCAACGTGTCATATCAGTCTGCTCGCCTTCCCGGAGCCTTTCAATGGATGATGAGTCTCTTTAGCTTCCAAGGCCTGGCATGGCAGGACCGCTGGAAGCTGTTCTCTCACGTCGAGCAGATTTGGGAGGAAGCGCAGACCCTCCCGACAGATCTCGAGAATCGCACTGCGCACGAATGGCTGACGGCGACCGGCCAAAGCGTC
>CAZJOQ010000100.1:0-13636 GCA_964547625.1 uncultured Nitrospira sp. | reverse complement strand
TCATATTGCTCCGTCCACGCGCGAGATCTCCCAGCCCTCCAATAACATCTGATGGATAGGTAAGATACCCGTCCGCGCTACCAAGGAATAATCCTGAAGGATCCTTCCACCTGGTTGGGTTATTGCGGACATACGCATAGAGGTTCACATCTCCGCCGAGAAACTCAATGGGATCTTCACTGAGGAACCGACCCAGTCGAGGGCTGTAGTACCGTGCGCGGTAGTAGTAGAGCCCTGTCCCATCCTCTTCCCGGCCTGTGTACTTGTAGCTACTTGTACTCGCGGCACCGGTCTGAGTCGTGACGCCGAACGGTTCATAGGTATATTGCGTCTGGAGCGTCCCTGTGCCATCTCCCAACGCAACGGTTGAGCCGAGGGCGTCCGGAAGAAGACTCCGGACACCGACTCCATCGGTTCTCGTAAAGAATTCATCAATGCCGAGACCAGTCAGTAAGTTGGCCGTCACTGTCGCCCCATTCTTTTCTTGTACAGGATTCAACCCATCGTAGACAAAATTGGTTGTCGTGGCATTGATCGTTTTGCCGGTTCTTCTGTTGAAGCTGTCGTAGGTGAAGGACCCCGTCAACCCCGGACCACTGATCGCGGTTAATTGATTCCGGGCATTCCATGTATACGTCGTCGTCCCACTTGCGTCGGTAAAGGTCTCCAGATTGCCGTTGAGGTCATAGGTCTCGGTGGCGGCTCCAAACGCCGTCTGCTGGTTGTTGGCGTTGTAGCTCGTCGTCGTGAGCGCGGGAGGCAGGTTGGACCGGGCAAAGGTCCCGCCCGTCTTAATCCGATTGCCGGCGGTGTCATAAGTATAGGTCAACGTGCCGAGCGTCGTCGTGCCTTTTTTGTACGTCACCGTCGTCGGTTCGGAGGCGCCGTTATACGCATACTCCACCTTGTTGGTGTTCGGATAGGTCACACTCGTGCGTCTGTCGGCATCATCATAGCCGATCGTCACCGTGCTGGTGCCTTGAACAATGGTGGTGAGTCGATTGGCATTGTCGTACGTGTAGGTGACCACTGGTTGGCCGACCACGGTCATCGTGGCGCGTCTCGACGCATTGTCATACGTGAAATTGACCGTCCCTTGTGCGGTGACTTCTTGCGTCAATCGGTCTAGCCCGTCATACGTTCTCGTGATCGTGGCTGTGACGGTCCCACCTGAATTCTTTTCTTGGACTTGCGTGATGCGATTGCCCCCATCATACGTATAGTTCGTACTGGTCCCATCCTGGAACGTGCTTTTCGTGCGGCGGTTCAGAGGATCGTAGGTGTAGGTGGTCGTCTGGCTTTTGCGGTCAAGGACGGTCGCCAGATTGCCGTTATTGTCATACGTGTACGTTTCGGTATTGAGCAAGGGATCTTTTCTGGTACTGGTCCGATTCAGGTTCGAATAGGTATAGACCGTCTGCTGACTCTTGGCATCGGTGACCGTGAGCAGATTGCTGTTCGCATCGTAGCCGAATTGCGTGACCCCATTGATGGCATCGGTCAGCTGCGTGATCCGATCCAGCGCATCGGGCGTGTAGACCGTCTTCTGTCCAAGCGGATTGATAATACTCCGCAATCGGCCGGCTGCATCCAGCATGCGCTTCGTCTCGCGATTGAGTGGATCTTTCACCGAGATGAGATCACCGAGGTTATAGGTCAAGGTGGTGATGTTGTTCAGCGGATCCTTGATCGTGAGCAGCTGGCCTTGCCCATTGACCGTGAGCGTCGTGACCTTGCTCAACGCATTGGTGATCGTGGTGAGATTGCCCTTGGTGTCATAGCCAAACGTGGTCGTATGGCTCAAGGGATCGGTGACGGTCGCGATCTGATTAAAGGTCGGATCATAGGTGAACGTGGTGGTGACGGCCTGAGGGGTCGTGGCTAACCGCGTGACGGTGAGCACATTGCCCTTGCTGTCATAGGTGTAGGCCGTCTTGCGGCTCAGGGTATCGGTCACGCTGAGTAAGAAATTCGTACCTGTTTGCCATTCATAGGTCGTGGACTGCGCTTCCGGTTCGCCCAGCGCATCGAGACTGGTGAGCGTGTAACCCGCGCTGTTGAACGTGAGCCGCTTCACATAGCCGCGTGGATCGGTCATGTCGGTTTGCGTGACCTTGCCGCTGCCATCCAAGGTATAGGCAAACTGATAGGTCGTGCTATCGGGTCGCGTCTGCGAGGCGACGCGCCCATTGGCGTCGTAGGTGTTCGTCACGTGGAGGTTGCCGTTGGGCTCCTTGGCGGTCAGCAACCGATGCGAGGCATCGTAGGTGTACTCGCGCACGCCGCTCAGCGGATTGGTCACCTTCCACAAATTTCCATTGGCATCGTACGTGTAGGTGATCGTCCGGCCCAGAATATCGGTGACCTGCGTGATACGGTTGCTCGTGTCGTAGGTAAAGGTGAGGTAGCGACCGTTGGGGGTCGTAATCTTGCTCAGGTTCCCGGCCAAGCCGCCCCTGGCCGCCCGGGTCAGGGTAAGCTGATTGCCGTTGCGGTCCACCATTGCGACGAGCGCGCCATAGTCGCTGAAGCGCCATTCTGTGCCATCTTTAAACTGGAGCCGGTAGCGCTGGAGACTTTGGTCCCACGTGATGGTGGCGGCATAGAAGGCGGTCTGGGTCGTCGTATGCTGCAGGGTCGAGTCTAAGCAATTGGTCCCGCTCGTGCGAAGAAAGGCGCGGGAGCCGCCGTCCGGCAAGATGATCCGCACTTCCGAGCAGAGATCATCGCGGAGCAGGTATTGGTCATAGGGATGGCTGGCCCCGATGCCGAAAGCGTGCGAGGCTGTATCCTTCGTGCGATAGGTACGTGTGAGGGTAATCGGCAGGACATCAGGGACTTCAATGTCGGTGTCCTGTTGGTAGTACAGGCCGGTCATCATGCTCACCGGATCGGCGTCACAGCCGTCTGGGCAGTTCGGCGTCGTCGCTTCCTCCGGTGGATCAGGTGGGCACACGGCGCCATTGGGTTGGCCGGTGTAGTGAAAGATCGTGTTGTAGCCGGGATTTGTTCCCACGACGCACCCCGTCCCCCACACGATGTTTGTGTAGGTGGACCCCGGACCGCCGAGGAGCGGATTGTAGTAGGCAATTTGCCCCGTATCGCCCAGTGCACACTGCCACATGGAACCACCGAACCATGGACCGGCCCAGTTGGGGGGAATGGGATCGGCAGGGGGAGGAGATACTCTGATCCAGGCCGCCGCATCATAGAGTGGGGAAGCGCCCATCGAGGTGGTGCCTGTCCGGCCCTGAAAGTACATGCTGCCACTCTGTCCGGTCGAGAGATATTCCCCCGGGTGAATCGGCGTGCCGCCCACCGTGCAGGCCTTCACGGGAGTAAAAGCATCGGAGGCGAGCACGTTGAGGCCCAGGACCAGGACCAAGCTGAGCAGTGAGGTGCACAGGCTCAGGGTCAGTGGCGTGGCGCGCATGCGGTCGTTCATGGGCTCGTCACCTGCAGGTTCAGACTGCCTGTGGCTATGGTCTGCGGATTGATTGTCACCGTATAGGTCCCCGTCGTGGCCAGCGTCACCGTCGGCAGATTGAAGCTCGCGGCGGCACTCCCCATTCCCGTCTGGACCGCTCCGCTGGGGGTATAAAGATTCACCGAGACACTTCCCAGCGTATTGCCCGTGATCTTGACCGTGGCCTGTTGACTCGCCGTGCCTGCAAACGTGTAGCGGGCATTCTGTCCCGTCCGGCTGATTGTGATCGGGGTAGCCGCCGCATTGATGGTCACAGTCCCTGACACATCCGATGACAGCGTCAGGGTGATGTTGCCGGTGTACTGCACGGCGGGATTCACGGTGACCGTGTAGGTCCCGGTCGTCGGCAGTGCCGTGGGCGCATCGAGACTCCCGCCGGATGTCCCGATCGTCGTGGAGGCGAACTGCGTGCCGTCCGGTTTCCAGAGGGTGATGGTTGAGGAGGTGATTGTCACGCCTGTGAGGCCGAGACTCACCCACTGCCCGGTTGTGCCGCTAAACGTATAGCGCGCATTGCGCCCGATCGGCGTGATCGCCGTCGTCGTCGCGGTCCCGTTGAGCGTCAACGTCCCCGAGAGATAGGACATGAGCTTAAGGGTGATATTCCCCGTATTCGTCCCAGCAGGATCGACGACAATCGTGTAGTTCCCGGTCGTGGGGAGTGTGCTCGGTGGTTCGAGTCCCCCGCCGGCGGTTCCCACCGTGGTTGAGGCAAGCTGGGTCCCGTCGGGCTTGAGGAGCGTCACGGTGCTGGAGGCAATCGTCACCGGCGTGAGGCCGAGACTGAGCCATTGTCCGCTCGTCCCGCTGAACGTATAGCGTGCGGTGCGCCCCGCCTTCGTGAGACTGATGGGCACCGAGGCCCCATCCAGCGTGATGGTCCCGGTGAGGGGAGACGTGAGTGTCAGTGTCATGTTGCCGGTCGCCAGCCCCGTTGGGTCCACAACAATCGTATAGGTGCCGGTAACGGGTAAAGTGGTTGTCGGGTCGAGACTGCCCCCAGAGGTGCTGACGGTCGTCGAGACCAACGTCGTCCCATCCGGTTTCAACATGGACACGGCGCTGGAACTGATCGTGACCGCCGTGAGGCCAAGATTGACCCATTGCCCGGCGGTGCCAGTGAACGTGTAACGGGCCCGCTGACCCGGCACGGTCAGACTAGGCGTGACGGTGGCCCCATCGAGGGTGATGGTGCCCGTGACATCGGGAGTATTGTACAGCCGGATCGTTACATTGCCGGTGGAGGCCTGGGCCGGGTCGACGAAGATGGCGTAGGTCCCGGTCGAGGGCAAGACTTGACTGTCGATCGCCCCACCGCTGGTGCTGAACGACGTGGGCGCCACCAAGTTCGTCCCGTCTGGTTTGACGATAGACACCGCGAGTGAGGGAATCGTGACGGAGGTCCTGCCCAGGCTGATGGTTTGCCCGACGGTGCCCGTAAAGGTATACCGGGCGTTCTGTCCAACCCGGCTAATGGTGATCGGGACGGCGGCACCGCCCGGCGTGATCGTCCCCATCAGTTCGGTCGAGACGGTGACGGTGATGTTGCCGGTGTAGGTGCTGACCGGATCAAAGAAGATCGTGTAGGTGCCGGTCAGAGGCAACAGCCCGAGATCGAGGCTGCCTCCGCCAGTGCCAAACAGCGGAGCCGGGACGGTCATGACCACGCCATCGGGCCGATAGACCGAGCCGGTAAACTGCGGGACGGTCACGGCGCTCAAACCCACACTGACTCGCTGGCCTGCAGTGCCGTTGAAGACCATCAAACCGGTTTTGTTGGCGGTGGTGATCGACGCCACAACGGTTGCGCCATCGACGGTGATCCGTCCAGTGTACTGGACATCCGTGGCGACGACACCTGGCGGCGCGACATATAATTCTTGCGCACTCGTGGCCGTGCCAGAGATTGTCGAGACCGAGATTGGCCAGGTTTGGCCGGTGCTCGGAACTGGGACCGTGATGTTGGTGCTCGTCGCGGTCGCCACCGCACCCATGGCGGCGGTAAAGGCCACCCGATTATTGATCGGGGTCGGATCGTAGTTGGTCCCGGTCAGGGTTATCGTCGTCCCGTAGTTGGCGACCGACGGAGCAACGGTGGACAGCGTCGGGGCTCCGCCGCTGCCGACGGTAAACGATGTGGAACTGGTCGCGGCATTGGCCCCGACGGTCACACTCACCGGCCCGGTGGTCGCCCCACTCGGCACCGTGGCGGTCAAGATGGTGGTGGAGGCCGTGACACGGTGGCGGTCGTGCCGTTCAACTTCACCGTATTGGAGGCCGGGGTCGCACTGAAGCCGGTGCCGTAGAGGGTGACGGTCGATCCAATCGGACTCGCTGAGGGAGTGAACTGCAAGACGGCGAGGGTTGTGGACGGTTGACGCGTGATGCCGGTCAGATTCCCGACACTGTCGTAGGCGTAGATGGCGGTATCACTCGCGGGATCGATGACGGCGCGTAGACGGCCCGCGTCGTCGTACACATAGCTGATATCCGCCGCGAGACTGGGAAGGATGAGCAGGACCGCTAGCGCGACGACGAGTGCGGCGATCTGAAGGCGACCTGTGCTCCACCACGGGATACGAGGCAGGATCAGATTCATCGGCACTCCGGTCAGTCGCTCGTGCGTTGCGCAGGGGACGTGGTGCCTGCCCTGGGTTCGACTCCGTACGTGGCAGAGTCTACGCGATTCTTCGCCTGGTGCAATCCCCGAAGATGGCCCTAGCTAAGGGGGGGGGGCATGTGGCCCTTGACGTGAGCATACGTGTGGGAACTGACTGAAACGGAAACAGAGGGCAAAGAGGAGAATCATTATTTGAGGGTACGCGTGTCTCGATAGAGGGCCACCTCGTGAATCTCTCCACCTCCTCCTGCCTTGTCCGAAATATGCTTCCCGTGTGTCACCCCTTTGATTGCTCTGGACGGTTACACACCCGATCGCGTGTATTGGAGCCGTTTTGCCCCATGGAATCACACCGCGTGGGTGGACGACCGAGTGACACCGATAAAGGAGCCGACAATGAGGTCTGACTTCCGCAGAGCTATTTTGGGTCCATACACTGAGTACTAAAATTCATTTGCTAACAACGAAATCTCATGACTCACTTTGGCTTGATCTGTCCATCCTCAACCGGTCATCTTCACACAATGCTTCCGTTGGGACAGGAACTGAAGCGGCGCGGTCATCGCGTCACCGTATTGGGCATCCTCGACACCCAACCGCAAGCGCTCGCCGCAGGGTTAGAATTTCTGGTCATAGGGGAAACCGCCTTTCCTCAAGGAGTCACCCGCGACTTGTTTACACAGCTAGGAAAACTGAGTGGGTTGGAGGCCTTGCGGTATACGATCAACTGGATCGCGAAGCAGGCTGACGCCTATCTGCAGGATGCCCCAGAAGTCATCCGAAATGCCGGCATCGACGCATTGTTGGTCGATCAAGCCTCCTCAGCTGGAGGGAGCATCGCGCAGCATTTGCGCATTCCATTCATTACGGTGTGCAGTGCGGTCGTACTCAATCGAGTAATCGGTGTGCCGCCCTTTAATACCGCATGGAAGTATGATCCTTCCTGGTGGGGCACATTGCGCAACCGATTTGGTTACAAACTTCTGACTCAGGCTGCGAAACCGATCCGAAAGGTGATCAACTCTTATCGTCAGCAATGGTCGTTGCCGCCCGCAAATAGTCCGAGTGACGACTATTCACAACTGGCTCAAATTAGCCAACAGCTGGCTGAGTTGGAATTTCCCAGACAACAGTTGCCGAAATGTTTTCATTTCACGGGTCCCTATCATTATTCAGGGAGTCGAACATCAGTTCCTTTTCCGTATGAACAATTGACTGGGCAACCGCTCATTTACGCGTCGTTGGGATCGATCCAAAACCGGCTTCTATGGGTGTTTCGAATGATTGCTGAGGCGTGTAAGGAATTTGATGTTCAGTTGGTGATCTCTCTCGGTGGAGGACATAGCCCTGACTGGTTACCGGACTTACCCGGAAAGCCTGTCGTCGTCGGATATGCGCCTCAATTAGAATTGCTACAAAAAGCCACTCTGACGATTAGCCATGCGGGGATGAACACGACGCTGGAGTCGTTAACCAATGGTGTGCCGATTGTGGCCATCCCCATTTCAAACGATCAACCAGGTGTTGCGTCACGGATCGCGTGGACAGGAGCAGGGACAATGGTCCCGCTCGGTAGAGTGAGCGTAGACAAACTGCGCAAGGCGATCAAACAGGTGTTAACGGAAGATTCCTATAAAAAGAATGCGGTGCGTCTACAAGAGGCGATTCGCCGGGCGGGCGGGGTGCGTCAAGCTGCTGATATCATCGAACAGGTTGTGGCTCGCCCTGTATCGTAGACATGCAACATTGAACGTTCCAACCCCTCACAACTCGCCAAAAGCACAATTCCCCCTGCTGCCCAGTTTTTCCCTATGGCTCGCTAGGAGCTCTCTCATACGGTATACCAATCGGGTGGTATAATTCCGGGCACGTTCTTCATGATGATCGAACCAGAGGGTGACCCGTTGCGATGCGTTTTGGATTGATATTTATGCTCTTCACCGTCGCTGTTCCTCTTTTCTCTCCATCGCTCAGCCCTGCGCATTCAATAGGAGAGCATGATTCCTCATCCCACGAAAACACTTCCGAGTCCTCTCAGGCAACATCAGAATTGGGGACAACCGAGCGACCCGATGCGGTGACCGAGCTTGTCACATTGCGGCGAGCCATCCGCCTTCTACCGGATGTTCCAGAGTACCATCTCCAGCTCGCCGGTGCGCTGCTGCGCCTCGGCGAGTTGGACTCCGCCATCGAAGAATGTCGTTCTGCCATTAGGCTGCAACAGGATGATGGGCATGCGTATCTCCAGCTGGGCCTCTTGCTCTCCGCAAAACAGGACTGGCAGGGAGCTGCTTCCGCTCTGAAAGAAGCGCTCCGGCTAGAGCCCAATCTTTCCCATGCCCATTACAGCTTGGGAAAGGTTCACTACTCACTCGGCGATGTAGCCTCCGCAATTCAGTCCTATCGACGAGCGCTCGAACTACGTCCACATTTTTTAGACGCACACCATCACCTCGGACTCCTGCTCAGAGTCACGGGACAAATGCGAGAGGCCATACCACATTTCGAAGCTGCGGCCATCGGCGGTGTGCCGCAAGCGCGGCTGTTCCTAGGCAATGCCTACAAGGACGGGCAAGGGGTCGAGAAAAACCTTGGATTGGCGATTTTTTGGTGGATGCAGGCCATTGAGCTCGGTCAGCAAATAGCCTACGATTCATTGTCGAAATTGCGTCGTCAGACACTTGCTCCAGGATTGACCGTTCAGCGTCGATTGGAGCTGCTCAAAGGCCTCCAGTCCTACCGCACCAGACTGTGGAACGACTACCCGGACATGCATCGCGTCAGTGATCGGCAGTCGCTGGGGAAGGTCCTTCTCGGACAGGGTCGCGGAGAAGATGCGTTTTGGGTACTGATAAAGGAATGTGCCGCCCTTGGTGAAGAGGCCCACACTGAACTGGCCGCACTCTATGAAGCTGGATTGGTCCCCTCTCTGAAGCCGTTCGATAAGAGGATTCTGGCTTGTTTCGAATCCACCGCAGCTGATGGATTTGTCCCCGCCAGGAAAATTTTGGCGCGTATCTATGCGAAGGGGCTCGGTCTGGACACCGACACTCTCAAAGCGAAAGCTCTTCTCAAAGATCTTCCAAAACAAGAGGCAGAACCCTTGCTCGATGAGCTAGGCCTCCGCTAGTTGTATGCTGGATCGACAGAAACCTTGGCGCCTGTTCATCACATCGGTTCCGCTTCAGTCGCTGGGCATTAGCCTGCTGGCCACGCTTGTCTCAGTAATCCTATGGTCCATCGCTCCAGCAACTTTTACGGCGCTGGATTACACAGTCTATGACACCTGGATTCGCCACCGCACCACCATCGGCACCAGTCCATCGCTGGCCATCGTCACTCGCGACCCAGTGAGTGACGAACGCTTTGGAACCGGCCGCTGGGATCGCGCCATTCTGGCTCAGTTGGTTACTGTAGCTCATGAGGCAGGGGCGTCGGTGATCGGCATTGACCATCGACTCAACCATGCGAGTCCCACGCAGCTCGGCGGAGCCTCAAGTGATGCGCTCCTTCTTGAAGCTCTTCGCATCGCTTCACCGGTTGTACTGATTCATGAGACCGATTCCCTTCTTCATTCCGAGGGCGTGATCTCTACTCACGCGGAGATCTTGAGAGATCTTGATCATGTGTCCCGTCGCATTGCCCTGTCTACGAGAGTTGGAGCCCAAACCATCCCAGCCTTCGGCTCCGTCCTCTACGATGTGTTTCGCCGACAGAACGCCAGGCCTACGCAATCCCTGTCCAGCATGTCCGACGCTACTATTCTGATCAACATGGTCGGCGACGGGTCACTCATGGCTCTCCGGCCGATCCCGTTGTCGTCGGTCTTGGCGACCATGCACCGGCATGACGAGGACCAGTTGACTACTTGGTTCAAAGATAAGGTCGTCGTGATCCAATCAAGTCCGGCACACCCAGAGACATGGCTCCTTCCCTCCGGCTCCTCAGTTGACGGCATGACCGCCCATCTGCATCTTTTAAATGCCTTGCTCACCGGTGAACGGATCAATTCACTCGACTGGTTAAGTCGTTTCCCTATCACAATATTGATGGCATGGCTGGCGGCTTGGAGTCTTCTACGATTTCGAGCGCCCCTTGGCTTTTCCCTGGCTGGTGTCGTCGTCGTTCTCTATGCCATTCTGACCGTTGGCATCCTCAGCATGGCGTCCCTCATGATGCCGGTCGCCTTGCCGCTCACAGCTTCACTGTTCGTCTTCATCGGCAGCTTCGCATGGGGCAACCTGACGGCAAGCCAACGTCTGATCTTGCTTGAACGCGATATGATCAGCCTCCAGCACGAGTCGGCTGCCGTCAGAGAGGCACTGGTTCTCCGTGAGGATCGAGCGGAAGCCTTGCAGGAAGATTTAGAGACTGCGATGGCGACAATCGCCCATTCATCGAACCAACAGGAAGAGCTCACACGAACGACTGATCGTCTCCGAGTTCAAATCACAGAGGCTCAGAATCAGGAGCAACAGGCTCGTCGACAGCTTGAGTCACTGGAACGACAACTTTCTGATCTCAGGGCCGTAAGCTCCGTACCCGGTACCATTGGCGATACTGAACTTGACCTACTTCAGACCGAAGCCCGCCAATTCGGAATCATTGCGCGCGATCGATCCCTCTTGCGCCTCTTTCAGGATCTCAAGAAGAGCGCCAAGTGGCTGTTAACCGCTCTTCTCCTCGGTGAACCAGGCACGGGGAAAGAACTTTTTGCTCACGCCATCCATCGACTGAGCCCACGGTCAAGCAAACCGTTCATCGCTGTGAACATGGCGGCAATATCTCCCGAGTTGTTTGAGAGCGAGCTCTTCGGTCATATGAAGGGAAGTTATACCGGCGCGACGACTGATCGTCGCGGGTACTTTGGACTTGCCGATCATGGCACGATCTTTCTTGATGAGATCGGCGATCTTCGGATGGATCATCAGAGCAAACTGCTGCGGGTGTTGCAGGACAAGTCGTTCTACCGAGTCGGTGCGACCACACCGACGACCGTGGATATTCGCATCGTAGCCGCGACCAACCGCGATCTGCAGAAGGGCGTGTCAGAAGGATGGTTTCGCGAGGACTTGTACTTCAGGCTGAATGGAATTGTCTTCCATCTCCCGCCGCTGCGTGAGCGCACCGCAGACATTCCGCTTTTGGCTGAAGTCTTCTTGAATCAGCTTACTCAGCAACTCGGCAAGCCGATCCCGATGCTGGCCAATGAAGCGCTTCGTGCGCTGATGGACCATGGGTGGAAGGGAAACGTGCGGGAGTTCCGTCACTGTTTAGAGCGAGCCGTCACGCTGAATGATGGGCCCCTATTGACGAAGGACTCCCTCCGGCTCGATGAAGACAGCACACTCTCGGCAGGACCTGCGAGGCAACTATTCTTGGACCCCGCCAGTGATGTCGCGGTCCTGAACTGCTTGAGAGAACACAACTTCGACATGCAAACAACCGCCAAGGCGCTAGGCTGGGACCGTAGCACGGTGACACAGCGGTTAAAGGGGCTTTGTTTCCAAGCCCTCGTTGAAGCCAACGGCGACCAGGCTAAAGCCGCATTGGCCATCGCCGGCGATCCACGTCACCTACGGACGGCCGAATTGAAACTAAGGGACTACTATGGCCATCTTCAGGCCGTGATAGAGTCCTTGCCCACCGCTGAAGAAGCGATGATCGATTGTAGACGTCGCTTCAAGAACCTGCCGGAACGCCATTTCATGTCCGTCGAAACGCTTGTTCGGCGACACTTTCATGAGGATCAGTCAACACCGCTAGAGTTGAGAAAATCCCCTTGAGCCCTGTATCTAGAGCAGGCGCTCAGCGCTCAATTTTCACACTGGGCTTCTTGTCGCTCATATTGGCGATGAGTTCGCCGCAGAGGCGCGACATCTTGGCGCGCCTCTGCGCAATATCGCCCAGAGGTTCGGCAGGCAACGTTAGTATCGCCTGACCTGTCCCTGTGTGATATGGACCCGTTGCCGATCGAACGACCGGAAGGTAAACGACACTGGCCGCTCTGCATATTCTGCAGTGCGTTTGCGCAGAATCTCGATGGCAATCTCTTCTCCTAACCGCAGACTGCGCGTATTGTCGGTGCGCCAATGCACCCCTCCCATCGAACGCCCCATCGCCACGTTGCTGGCAATCTTGTTTAACTCGCCGCCAACGGTGATCCGGTCAGCATCATCACCGGAATACACCTGCGGGTCACAGAAGTCTTCCAGATCTGCTCCTGATCTTCGATAGCCTGGCTGTAAGAGCATGAGCGGTTCAGCGGGGGGATCTTTAGGGCCTTTTTTCAACACCGGAGCTATTCCCCCCTCATTGAACTTGTCGAATACGCTTTGGAGCTTGGCATCCTCGTCGAACCAGGCTTTGAGCACTGTGACGCAGGCACCGGCCACGGTCGCGTGCCCGGCACCATAGGCTGGATGGTTTGGCGAACCCGCGGAGAACGCCATCGGGAGAAAGAGCGTCTCGCTTCCGCCAGGGAGAGAGTTGTTATGATTTCTGACTTCCGTCAACGTGGCTGTGAGTATGGTACCAAACGCTGGAAAGCCAGGAACTAACATGGGCAACCTGTAATTACGCGTGTTACCACCAAAGCCGTTTTCCTGCATCTGAAGCAATCCACCGAAAACTTCCGGCCGACAACGGCGATGGACCAACCACTTTTGCCTCCATACGACCTTGAGCGCGCGGCTGGCTACCTCGGAGACAAGAGTCAACAGATCCGGTCCACCTAATGTGGCAAATGCTCCCTCTCGAGAATAGCGATTACCTGCGTACGGATTACCTTCGTCGAGCGGCGCATCAACGCCGAGCAGGAACAGTGCAGCATTGAAGTAGGCCTGATGCAGCGCGTCGCGATTCACGAACCGTGCGATGTCGCGCATCGTTGATATGTATCGCACAACGACAGAGCCGTTGGGGAGGCCATTGGTCGTCGGATAGTAGCTGGCGCCGCGATGCAATTGATCTGAATAGTTGTTACAGTTGCCGTAATCGCGTCCATATTTATCCTTGCCGGTGTTCTGCGCCAAAAGCCAATCACCGTGCGTCGTAAGAAAATCCCGTTTGGCGATATAGGGTACCTGCTTCTGGTCGATAGTCTGCACGCCGTAGCCGATGGGTCTGATAAAAAACTGGCTCACCAGCGGTCCGAATTCCTCATCATATAGCCCGCTGCGGAACAAGGTCTGCAAGATGATGTTCGCGCCACCGGCACCCGGCGCCACGTCGAGGGGAGCGCGCAGTTTTCCGAAATCGGTGTCCTGTGCCACGGCAACATCGAACACCCTGTTGACCGCATTGCGGGCAGCCGTCATGCGAGTGGCCACGTTGTACCCAAGCTGCGCATTGTGGTCCCCAAGGTTGGCACACCCAGCGTCCGGCGGGTTCCGATGCTGCTGGAACGCCACAAGCGGTGCGTCGCGCAGCAAGGCCATCCAATACAATTCCACCATTTCTGCCATAGTGGTAATTGATCGACACCCTGGCGCCGGCAACATCTCTAGCGTTTGGGGATCAGGTCCTAG
>CAZJOQ010000099.1:0-13638 GCA_964547625.1 uncultured Nitrospira sp. | reverse complement strand
AGCATCCTGGATCCGTTCGCCGGCCAGGTGAACCCCAACGCCAAGGCGGGGTACTAAGCCGGAGTTGGTAGTCGAATGAGGATTTGGCCCGGAACTACGACAAGTGGTTCCGGGCCGTGTCGTGTCTGTCCCAGGTATCTCCTTCTGTCACCATTGCTAGATGAGCCTCAGACAACCAATTGGGAGTTCAGTGCTGGCGAAGTTATCGCTTTTCTCGCAGTAGGAACAGGAGCGTCATCGAGAGAGCTTCTTGCAAGTTATTGGGATACGAAGAAAGGGCTTGATTGCAGGGAAAGCCGCCTACAGCTCTTGCTCTGGTGAGTTTCATTTGGTATTAACATGCGATGGTGTAGAGGCATGAAGACACGTCGAATAACAAAAAAAAGAGATTGCGCCAAGCCAGGAACGAGCCATATCCGCCATGCTGCTGACGCGGCTCGGCTTGAAAGGCTGAAGAATCCTTCACGTAGGTCTGTCTACAGCCGTTCAGGTCTCCCGTCGATTTCCTTGCAGTTCGAAGTCAGGCGACCGCCTTCGAAGAATGGTCAGAGTGCTTCGAACGAATCTTCTTCGCGATTTGAAGCCGCATACACACTCTTCAGGCGGAGACATCCCAACAGTGTTCCTATCAGCGGACGGCAAATCCCTCGTAAGGATTGCTCTCCTCTTGAGTATGTCGAATGGGCTATCTGGAAGGCGAGAGAGCGATGGAATGACGCAATATGGGATAACTGGTTCTTAGGCTTCTATGAACACCTGGTCAAATCCGAGTCGCTCAAGGAGGTGTGCCAGGATCAATGCCAATCCACCGACGCCGCCTATGCACTGCTCGGACTACTGCTGTGGGATACTGACCGTTCCGAGTTTGAAAAAACGACAGGAGAACACGTCGATGAACGAGGGGAACGCAATATCCTCGAGGAACTAGCACGGGAAGCCCTATGGCGAACGTCAGAGCCCGATGCAAGGCAATTGCTCAAGATCCAAGAGTTAGTGAAGGGCTTAATGTTCGATTACACCTTGGAGGTGAACGAAGCCTGCACACCCGCCGTCGAACAGAAGCGGCATCATCGGAAGACACTCGCCGAAATTATCGACGGTTTCGTGGATGCCTTTGCCGAAGAAACGAAAGAAAGGGCGCATGTCTATACCGGCACCCCTAAACAGAGCGCAGGGCGGCCGGAGGCCGGCCGTATCTCTCCGGATATGTTCTGTGCCTTGGTGAGCCACTTTGTCAAAGAGGCATTCAGAGGGGACGACCATATTGGGCCAACCATCCATATCATTAAGGACTTTGCACCTAGTCTGCTGAAGGATAACCACGCTGAAGCCATGAAAGAGGCCAATGCATTTGTTCAGCGGCTCGAGGCCTTTAGGAAGAAGAACGGTGTAATCAAGGAGTTCAACTCGCTCGTCGCGCTCTACAAGACAGATCGCTCCTTCCCATCCATCATGAAGACCTTTCAGCCCGAATAGACATACGCGAAGTAGCTCCGGCACTCTTCGCTGTGAGTGGCCCAGTGATGCCGTATTGCCGGCACAGGGCGCCGATCGGAGTGCACAACTTGCCGGGTAACGGCAATACGGCAAATTAGCATTTGCCTCTGGATTCTATTTGCGTGGGCACGCGAAGCCCGGAATATGGAATCAGCTTATCTATCGAGCGAGATTGCTCTACTCCACGTATGGAATATCGTGAAAGACTACGCCGGACAAAGTAAGAAAGTTACACCGGATTGTGAGGCGGCATTCTTCTCCTGTTTTTCCGCTCATCAGCAAATCTGTACCGAATTCCTCGGCAAGAATGTCTTGCCGCACGTCTCTAAGCTGCATGGATTATCAAGTGCGGTTCGGGCTTCCTGCAGTCTTGATATCAACTTGAAGCTATTCGATTTGCTTGGGCGTTTAGGACTCGATGGCATCTGGGCCTATTGGGGGTTACAGCGTCTCTCCAAGAAGGAAGCGGAAGCAAAGGAGCGGTCGCTAAATGAGGTGCGTATGTACACGTCAGCGGTGAAGGAACTGGTATCGAACAACCCAGCGCTACTGCTCCCCGTTAAAGATGATCTGTACCGCTCACGATTACTTGGACACGGTTATAGCCATATTGGACCCGACCTGTGGGTCGCGCCGCTGGGCGATCGCTGTTCCTGAGCCAACTGTGGGCGGCGTGTTTTGAGGGCCACGTCACACGACGCCCCCACTCCTCGATGATCAACCGGGTCACGCGGCCTCCGACGTGGCGAGCAGGTCCCGACGGACCTGTGCCGGTGAGCGGAACCCATGCCGTTCGACCAACCACTGCTCATGATAGAGACGCAACCAGTCGAGGAGCGCTTGGCGAAGCTCCGCCACGGTCTGAAACGTGCGCACCCACACGAGCTGCTCTTTGAGCGTCCGAATGAACCGCTCCGCCACGCCGTTGCCTTCTGGGGCACGGACAAATGCCGGACTCGACGTGATGCCAAGAAATCGGAGTTCGGCCTGGAACTCGTCACTCATATACTGACTGCCATGATCATGCCGCACCTGCAAGTTCGTCGCGCTGCCGGCGGAGACGGCCCCAAACTGCTGGCGTACCCCTTGGCGAATCGGCTCCAAGGCTTCAAACCGCGTGGCCCGCTTCGCCGCATGGATGCCGATCCCTTCGAGCGTGCAATGATCCACCCCGACGAAGACCGTGACGGCCCCGTCTTCCACCGTCACCGTGCTGGTCGCATCGGTGCCCCACATCTGGTTCGGACGCTCCGTCGTGATCGTGCCGTCGTGGACTCGTGGGCCGACGACGCGTGGGGCTCGGCTGGGGGCCAAGAGGCTGGCCTGCCGCATGAGCCGCAGCACACGGGGTTTCGAGGTGCGAATCCCTCGCGCCCGCAACCGCGCCCAGACTTTGCGATGGCCTTCCCCGAGAAACGGTGAAGTGGCCAGCACCTGCCGAATATGCTCGGTCAAGACTGCGTCGGTGTACAAGGTCTTGGGACCACGCTTGATGGGCGTGGCCTGAGGCGTCTCGGCATGGGTTCGCTGCTGATAGCACGTCGACCGGCTCAGGCCCCATTCTTGACAGACCCGGACCACACCATATGGACGCTGCGTGGAAGGCGACGGGGTGTGGCTCATCGCGTCGACCTCCCGGTAGCCAAAGGGGCGCCACCTCGCAGCCGCTGGACCGCTTCCCGCGACAGTGCCAGCCGCATCGTCAGATCTCCGACTAAGGCCTTCAGCCGCGCGAGTTCGTCGTCACGGTCATCGGCGGCCCGGCTCTTCAAGGCCGCTTGGCCACTCGCGACGAACTGGTCCCGCCACTCCGACAGTTTCGCGGCCGTGATTCCCGCTTCACGGGAGACCAGATCCAGATCGTCGCCCCGCAGCACACGGAGCACGACCTCCATCTTCTTGCGCGAGAAGAACCGGCCTCGCTCCGTCTTCGATTGTGCCATGAACACCTCCATTCAGAAGGGGGCAGTGTGCCCCAAATGTGTGTCCAAGGAAATCGTGGGGCGAAGGAGCATAGGCTGCAAGCATTGCTTCATCCTCCTGGCCCTCTACAAGGATAACTGCATCTGCAAAGAATCCTTCACTTCCCTCAACTCCTAAAACCGATTTCAAGCGTGCCCAAGTACTAAGGTCGGTTGCATCACCTTCTTTCGAGTAGGCATTAAGTAAGATTGCCCCTCCCCCGATTTCACAGACACCTCCCTAAGTGGGAGAATCATGAAATTGGAGGGCACTCTGCCAGCAACAACGCGACGTCGGTTTACCGATGAATTCAAACTTGAGGCCGTCCGGCTCATACGGGAATCGGGCAGGCAGGTGGCCCAGGTGGCCCGAGAACTCGGGATCTCAGACAATGTCTTGTCTCGCTGGAGGAGCGAGCCGCAACAGATCGAATCCCAGGGCGGCACGCGCCAATCGGTGCGTGCCGAGCAGGATGAGTTGACACGGCTGAAACGGGAAAACGCGACCCTCCGACAGGAACGGGATTTTTTAAAACGTGCGGCGGCGTGCTTCGCGAGGGAATCCCAATGAGATACCGCGCGATCCAGGAGCACGACCGTCGCTATCCCATCCGGCTCATGTGCCGCGCGCTCGCGGTTTCGGCGGCAGGCTAGTACGCGTGGCGATCACGGCCCGAGAGTCCCCGGTCCATCCAGGCGCGGACCCTACTCTCTGCCATTCGAGTGGTCCACCAGGAGTCGCGGGAACCCTACGGGAGTCCCCGCATCTGGGGCGCGCTGGTCAAGCCAGGCCATGGCCTTGGCGAGCATCGCGTCGCGCGGCTGATGCGTCTGGCAGGCCTCCGAGCCAAAACCGTGAAGAAGTGGCGTGCCACCACCCAGTCCCAGCATCGGTTCCCCGTGGCCGCGAATACCTTGGATCGTGCCTTCACCGTCGAGGCTCCAAATCGGGTGTGGGCCGGAGACCTGACCTACGTCTGGACCCTGGAGGGCTGGCTCTACTTGGCGGTCCTGCTGGATCTGTACTCACGCCGGGTGGTCGGCTGGGCCATGGGCCAGCGGGTCACCGTCGATCTGGCCGAGCGGGCTCTCACGATGGCGCTGGCGAACCGAGCCCCCACGGCGGGGCTCCTCCACCATTCGGACCGTGGGAGTCAGTATGCGGCCACGAGCTACCAGCGCATCCTTGCAGCCTATGGCCTCCGCCCCAGCATGAGCCGCACAGGCAACTGCGGGGACAACGCCTGCGTCGAAAGTTTCTTTGGGACCCTGAAGCGTGAGCTGGTCTATCATCGGCACTACACCACACGAGACGAAGCGAAGCAGGACATCTTCGAATACATCGAGGTGTGTGATAATCGGCAACGCCGCCACTCGACCCTTGGCTATCACTCCCCGGCCGAGTACGAAGCGAGGGAGGCTGTGGCTTAACCAGGTGTCCACGAAATTGGGGGAAGGTCACATTGCACTCTCCAGTTCCCATGAAGGTTGCAAGGCTAGAAGGGAGTGATTATTTTGTCAATTGAAGGCTCACAAAACTGTAGGTAATTGTTGTATTTGCTTTCAACCTAGGTATGAGATGAGCCTTAGCGCAAGTTCTTTATCACACAGAACTCTGCAACAATCCAGGATAACCTAATAGCCGGTGTTATCTCGCCCTAACATCAGAGCGTATCGGTGTGGCTTGGCTGCAGAGCCTGCATCAAGGCCTGAATCGTCAACGGGGCATTTCCTTCCGACCGGTTATTCACAATCACATAGGCGCGCCGCCTCGTCTCCATTGCCTTTTTCACCAGATCAACTGTGTCACGCCGCATTTCTGGAAGCTCTCCCACAATCTTGTTGTAGGGCTCGGCCCGTTTCTTTGCGGCTTCATACGACATTTTCAAGGGAGTGAGCAGCCGCAGAACGGTGAACGGTGCAGTGAATTGTTCCATGCGTTGGTGCTGTTCATTCAGCGGCGGCATGTAGGACCAATGATTGTAGACGTGGGCTACGCCATGCCGCTCCAACACCTGACGATACTCAGCGCCGACGAGACCTGCGTTTCTGATTTCAACTGCATACATGAAGTCTTTCGGCAGTTGGACAAAGAACGTATCAAGCCGGGAACAAAACTCTTCACTCGACATTCCGTGGCGCTGGAATTCGAAGAGAAAGGGCCCCGCGTGGGGCTCGAACTTGGCTTCCCGGTACGATTTCAGCACTAATTCATTGAAAAGCTTCGCATCCAGAAAGTTCGGATTGGGTTGGCCGGCCTTTGAACCGTAACGCGGTTGTTTTGCGTAGCTGGGAATGGTGATCTCTTCCCAGACCTTGAAACACATTTCAAAGTCTTCGGGAATTTGGTTCAGATACTTGCGGAGCTGGTTGGTTGTCGGTGGGCGGTAGAACGTCGCGTCATTGCCCACCGTGCGAAAGCAGGGTTCGCCGTTATAGAGATACTGGCAATACTCCCCCAAACATTCCCCTGCAAACGTCGTCTTGGCGTATCGCTTCAGGTAAATCTGGCCTTGCCAGCCTTCATAGGTCCAGGTGGATGTACCGAATCGAACGAGCGGCGAGAGTGGCATCGGACGAAAGTGTACGAGGCTAAACCGGGCGGATCAAGGGACCCAGTCACTGACGCCCTTGCTCCTCAATGCCATTCTTTCATAGCCGAAGGGTTACGGAAGAACCTTGAAGCCGGCCTGATAAGATTTCCTCACTGAGGTAGGTGATTTATCCTGATATTTGCGTTGGTAGGGCTGCAAAAACTTTGGGAAGGGTAACCTCGACACTGACAAAGGCCTTGTTGCTAACTTCCAGAGAACAATTCACAACCAACCTCTCGTGAGGGCCTGCTGACTGTTGAAGGCTTTGTATCACCGACTTTATCCTGATCCACACCTCTGAGCCGGCATTAGATACTATCCCACGGCCCGTTTCCGAGAAGCAGAATGACACGACTATGACCACCGTCTCAGCTGCCCAATCACACTTCGTGAACGGAATGTCACGTATGCCAACATGCACCGGGTAAGCTGCCTCAAGCGTGCGAATCTCATCCATCAGCTCATGGGGCAGGCCTTGAAGTGCTCAGCATGGCGGAAGCCACGGGCGGTCTTCTGCACCTACTGAGTCGTGGCGCTAAGGGCTTCCCCACCCACATTGGTGATGCCATGCCGCAGATAGGTCAATACGTTCGGGAAATGGCGCTGAGTCAGCGTGGCCACCTTCGCCATCGAAGACACTCGACTATGGGTAGCCCGCCAGAATCAGCGGGCGAAGAACGTCCGGGCCGTACCAGGATAGCGATATTCCCAGAATTGGCGGAAGCGCTCTTTCAGCGTCCAGACGCGCGCCACCTTGAGGTCCGTGTGCTGCAGCGTGCGGAACGTGGCCCGCTGGTCTGCGATCATGTCCGTGGGGCGCATGAGCCAGGGATACTTGGTGCCCGTGAGCCGCGTGTCATCCGCCTGCTTCAGCGTAGGATGTTCGGCGCGGCGGACCCGATCGATGGCCTCAGGGAGAGGCTTGGCCACATAAAAATTGTCGAAGACGATCGTGCGGTCGGCCTCCGCCACATGAGCGCGTATCGACTGGATATACGCTCCCACATGTCCATGGCAACTGCCTCATTTCCGGAGCCTCCTCTGGGTGAAATCTCCCCCCCATCAGAGGGATATCGAGTTCTGTTACGTAGTTATATATTTTGTCCTCAGAACATCGACTAACGAAGCTAGTCAATTCCCCCGATGGCGGGACGGGATTACCTCTAAGCACACCAAGAGGAGACGACTGCGGACATGTCGTGGGATTTGGCTATGAAGATCGACGTCAGATCTACCAGCGGGGGAAGAACCCATAGATTATGGAGATTTCACTCAAGCGGGGGAAGGCGATGAAACTGTACGGTGAAGCTTCACGCTATAGCGACAACGCATCTGAAGCGGTCTTGACCGCAAGCCCGCTTTGGTTTTATTCGTTGTCAGATTGGCTTAAACGCCACGCCCTTCTCGCTTCGCTCATTGTCTTAATATGCGCACTTGCTCCGCGTCTTTTTGTCACTCTGCAGGCAGATCCACAGGATCTCACCACCCTCGATTCTCCGACCTATCTCAGCCCAGCCAAAAGTCTCCTGGAGTCGGGCTCCTTCTATAAGGGTGATAAGCCTGAAATCGCTCGCACTCCTGCCTACCCTGCCTTTCTGGCCGCATTAATGTATGTCGCGGGGGAGGATTTACGTCATCTGCTTGTTGCTCAGACCCTCGTCCTTTCATCGAGTGTCGTCATTCTTTACCTATTGGCGAGGCGAGTTCTTCCTCCTGTCATGGCCTTCACGGGTGCATTACTGGCTGCATTTTCTCCCTGGGGTGCTGCAAGAGCAGGTTTTCTTATGTCGGAAGGCTTATATCTTCTGGTCCTAGCACTTTTGTTCTATTTGATGTCTCTCGTCGGAGAGCGCTCAGCGAAGTTCTCTACGGCCGTCCTTGGTGGCTGTTGCATAGGACTGATGACAAGCGTGGCTGTTTGGGTGAGACCTGTGTGGCATCTTGTACCGCTCGTCGGACTCGTCTTGCTCCTCTTGCATGGAGACAAGCGACTGAGGGTCTGGATTGTACTCGCAGCTATGCTGACCTGTGCGATCACACCTTTATATCTTTGGAAGATACGGAACTTCCGTGAGGCTCAGTTTGATGGGCTGAGTAATTTGGCAGGAAAGGTCGCCTATGACTACTTCGCTTCTTCTGTCAAAGCACAGGTCAAAGGAGCAGAAGGCGACAGATGGGCGATGCTGCGGTTAGCTCGGGCAGAAGAATCTCACTGGGAACTTTCCAACCAGGAGACTCATGATGAACGTTGGCGACGGGTACAAGAGGTTGTGCAAGAGCATCCTGTTTTGTCCGTCTATGCCTTTGCCTTGAACGTAGGTGAGGCGCTTGTTCATCCTGATCCGGCGATATTAAGACCGCCCGCATTGAACTTCCGTGGTGATGTATGGGTCCTAGGGGGAATTTGGGCGGCCATGGTCGGCCTTGCATACCTCGGACTGACCTATGCACCGAATAAGGAAAGGGACGACGGCTTGATCAAGCGCAAGTGGCTTGTGTCTCTCCTTGGCATTTGCCTGTTGCTTACCATGGCGTCAGGAGTCTCATTTGGGGCAGGTTCCCGATTTCGCGCTCCGCTTGAGCTGATTGTTCCTCTACTGGCAGGCGTGGGATTTGTCCGCGTGATTCGACTGATTCTTCCGCACCGGATCACGGGAGCGAAAGAAGGGTTCTAGCATGTTCAAGAGAGACGAAGTTTGCGAGAAGGGAATGGTACGTTAGCGCACCTAAGAGAAGCAGCGGGCTTGGGCGCATTTGTTCCGAGGAAAATACAACGAAGCGAGCTTGCATCCAAGCATGTGCGTAGCGATCGCCGGAAACGGGCAAATGAAAGTCCATCACATTAATGCCGTATTAATGGATGTCGATGGTACGCTCTACTACCAGCCTCTTTTGAGAGCCTTCATGGTTTCGGAATTGATCGGTCATTTGATTCACCGAGGATCCTTTCGCCGCTCCGGACTAATTGTCCGCGTAATCAAGCAGTTTCGGAGGGTGAGAGAGGAACTTCGGAGCAACACATCGGACCACAGGTCCTTGGAGGATTGGCAGTATGAGATAACATCAGAACGTGTCGGGGTATCTGTTGAGGAGGTCAGAGCCATAGTCCAGGAATGGATCTTCTCCCGTCCGCAGAAATATCTCGGTATTTGCAAGCGCAGGGGATTGGTGAAGGCCATTGTAGAACTCAGAAAGGCAGGGATCAGGGTAGGAGCCTTTTCGGACTATCCTGTGGCCGACAAACTCAGAGCCCTGGGATTGCAGGGACACTTTTCCGTGCAATTATCGGCGACAGATCCGAAAATCAACGCGTTTAAGCCGAATCCGAAAGGATTTCTGTATGCCTGTGATCTATGGAAACTCATGCCGGCTCAGGTTGTCTACATCGGTGATCGATCGGCTGTTGATGCCGTGGGCGCCATGAAGGCTGGCATGCCATGCGTCGTGATGTCATTGAATTTTCTCTCAAAACGTTCAGGCTTCTCTGGGGCACGCCAATCGCCCGGTCACTACTGGACCAGTAATTCGTTGGCCGAGATCGTAAGAGCCATCACGAAGTCTGTCTAGACCGCTCGGCTAAGCCGGTCTGGCTTAAGAACTGATGGCGGAGAAAGGAGAGCGAACTGCCCTGCCATGAGAGTCGATCAAATCAATACGGGGTTTAACGAAACGGGCAATGATTACAGGCCGGTCGGCAACCGGTTCATCGACAGCCTGTACGAAAAGGTTGTCGAGCGGACCAACAGCCGGTATGGCATACCCCCGGAACAAGTGGCTCGCGCGATTATGAAATCATTACGCGAGAGGAATCCCAGCCTGTGCGTCCTGGTAGGAGGAAATGCCATTAAAGCTCATTGGGCAAAGCGCTTGCTCGGACGCGATGGAGCGCTGAAGCTAGTCAAGAGGATGATGGTTAGCTAAGAGAGAAGCAACCATCGGAAAAGGAGGTTTCAAATGCAATCGCTTGCCTTGGTAAGACCTCTTGATCGAATCTGGCCCTACATACAAATTGCACGCGTAGACCATTGGTTCAAGAACGTCTTCATGATACTCGGTTTAGTTGTGGCCTGTTTCGCGGAACCCAAGGTCTTTAACTCCTTCAACGTGGTTCCGGTTCTCATTGCCCTCCTCGCTACCTGCATGGTGGCTTCGAGTAACTATGTACTCAATGAGTTGCTGGATGGCGCAACTGACCGGATGCATCCTGAGAAGCGTCATCGTCCGGTTCCCTCAGGATTGATCGTGCCTTGGATCGGGTATCTGGAATGGTTCGTACTAGGCATCCTGGGCCTTTGGATAGCAGCGCAAGTGAACGAGCCCTTCTTCACTTCAGCCGCCCTGCTGTGGATCATGGGCATGCTCTACAATATTCCCCCGATCCGTACCAAAGAATGGCCCTATCTCGATGTGCTATCAGAATCTCTCAATAATCCCATTCGACTCTTGCTCGGATGGTTTGTATTGATTGCTGATAAGTATCCGCCGTCCTCTTTGCTCCTGGCCTATTGGATGGTGGGCGCATTCTTTATGGGCACCAAGAGGCTAGCGGAATACAGGCATATCGGTGATCATGAGGTGGCGGCAACCTACCGCCGCTCCTTCGAATATTATACAGAGCAGCGCCTGCTCCTTAGCGTGTTCTTCTATGCGACCGCTGCTGCGTTTTTCGGGGGGATTTTCATCGTGCGGTACCACCTTGAGCTCATTCTGTTTGTTCCACTGGCTGCCGGTGTCTTAACATACTATCTCAAGATCAGTTTTTATCCCAACAGTCCTGTCCAACATCCGGAGAAACTGTATCGTGAGACACGCTTCATGATGTACCTCGGGGGAAGTATCGTGGTTTTCGCCATGCTGATGTTCATGGAAATTCCCATTCTCTACGAATGGTTTCTTGTAGAGCCTTCGACGGCGATCCTCTGGATTATTGATCGGTAATGGCTGGCGGTCGCGTCGTCACCCAGCATCTTGATCGTCGACAGAGGGGGCCGTGTCCAAACAAGATCGGTTCATCTTCAGAAAGCTAGGGAAGGTCTGATTTATTATCCGTTTGAGATGTGCTACAGGGAACGCCACACACACGGATGAGGAGGCGTGCCCATGGCAGCAGTGCCTATATCCGGTTTTCCCCTAGAATGAGAGAATTCTCTGTAAAATTAATGAGTTATCACTGTTCAAACCACCGGAAAATATTGCTGTGGAGTTGCCATCAGCCACTCATTTCGACGATAATCTGTCAGAACGTCGCAGGATTGCCGTTATGACCACCGAAGCCACCCCTTCCTAACAAACCACTTTTCCACCTCAACGGCGCCGAACACGACGGTTGAAAGCGCCAGACAAAAGACGAGTTCTTCCGGATCCAGCGGCTCGGTCTTGAAGATCGGATTCAGTGCCGGCACGTAAATGGTCGCAAGCTGCAGCATGAACGTCAGCACAACAGCGCCGAGCATCGGCCGGTTCGACCAGAGTCCTAATTGGAAGAACGAGGCCCGTTCTGAGCGAAGAGCCAACACGTTCCCCATTTGAGAAAGGGTCAGCACAGTGAACACCATCGTCTGCCAGTGCGCATGACCCGCGTGATAGGCCCACGCCTGCGTGAACAGCGAGACTCCGCCCATCAACAGACCGATCCAGAGGATGTCCTGCCACATCCCGTGGGCGAAGATGCTTTCGTTCGGCGGCCTCGGCGGACGCCGCATGAGTCCTGGTTCTTCCGGTTCCAACGCCAGTGCCAGACCGGGCAACCCGTCCGTCACCAAATTGATCCAGAGAATGTGAATCGGCAACAACGGAATCGGCAGTCCGAGAAACGGGGCGAGAAAGATCGTCCAGATCTCGCCCGAGTTGCTGGTCATGGTGTACTTGATGAATTTGCGGATGTTGTCAAAGATCCTTCGCCCCTCTCGGACGGCCGCCACGATCGTCGCGAAATTGTCGTCCAAGAGCGTCATGTGCGAGGCTTCGCGCGCGACGTCCGTCCCGGTCACGCCCATCGCCACGCCGATGTCCGCCGCATTGAGGGCCGGGGCGTCGTTTACCCCGTCGCCCGTCATCGCGACGAATTCGCCTTTGCGCTGCAGGGCCTTGACGATCCTGATTTTCTGCTCAGGGTCGACACGCGCAAACACACGGATTTCTTCGATCCGCCGATCGAGGACCATGTCCGTCATCCGCTCCAGTTCCTGCCCGGTCACCACGCCGTCGTTGTTCTCGATGATGCCAAGTCTGGCACCGATCGCCCGCGCCGTCGCCGGATGGTCCCCCGTAATCATGACGGGCGTGATGCCGGCGGACTTGCACAGAGCCACGGCTTCCGCCGCTTCCTCGCGTGGAGGATCGATCAAACCGACGAACCCCAGGAAGATAAGCTCGCGCTCGGCTTCTTCCGGCGTCGGTTCCGACGGGATAGTCGCCCAAGCCCGATAGGCCACCGCCAACACCCGCAACCCATCCGAAGCCATCGCCTCAGCCTGTTTTGCGAGGCCCTCACGATCGATCGACCCGCACGCACCTCCGACCGAAGCCTTGTCACACAACGCCAGCACCGTTTCCGGCGCGCCTTTGGTAAAGGCGACGACCTCCTCACCCTGACGATGGAACGTCGTCATCCGTTTCCGGTCCGAGTCGAACGGCAATTCCGCGAGGCGCGGCATGACGTCCAGCAATTCCGTTTTCCTGGCGCCCGCCGCCTCTGCCGCACAATGCAGCGCCGTTTCCGTCGGATCACCGATCAGCAGGTTGCCCTGGTCCTTGACGGCGTCGTTGCTTACCGCCATCGCTTGGAGCAGGAGCGGCCAGGACCCCTCCTGTGATCCCAAACGCGCCACATCCGACTCTGTTCGCCCGTCGGCATAGAGCTGCTCGACCCGCATCTTGTTCTGCGTGAGAGTGCCGGTCTTATCGGAACAGATATAGGTGACCGATCCCAGCGTCTCGACGGCAGGCAGCCGGCGAATCAACGCCCGTTTCTTGACCATACGCCGAGCCCCTAGGGCCAGTGCAACCGTCACGATGGCAGGCAAGGCCTCCGGAATCGCCGCGACCGCCAAGCTGACGGCGGTCAGAAACATCAGCACCATCGATTCGCCTCGCAGCAGCCCCACGATGAAAATGATCGCGCAAATCGCCAACGCCGCAGTCGCAAGCCGCCGACCGAAGAGGGCCAGCCGCCGTTGAAGGGGTGTCTTGAGCGTGTCCTCCTTGCCTAACAGGGCGGCGATCTTTCCCAGTTCCGTGCGCATCCCGGTCGCCACCACCACACCGGTTCCGCGCCCATAGGTGGCCAGGGTCCCTTTGTAGCCCATGTTCAGCCGGTCTCCCAGGGACGAGTCCTCCTCCGTTAGTCGGTTTGGCCGCTTTTCCACCGGCACCGATTCACCGGTCAACGCGGCTTCATCCACCTTGAACTTTGCGGCATCGACGAGACGCAGATCCGCCGGGAGGACGTCGCCCGCTTCGATCGACACCAGATCGCCGGGGACGAGCTGTACGGCCGGTACGACAATCGTCTCACCTCCGCGCCTGACTCGAGCCGACTGCGCCGCGAGCAGCTTCAGCGCGGCGATCGCCCGTTCCGCCCGATA
>CAZJOQ010000098.1:0-13740 GCA_964547625.1 uncultured Nitrospira sp. | reverse complement strand
CTTCAATAATCAGCACACCAGGCATCACCGGACGACCAGGGAAATGGCCTTGAAAGAACGGCTCGTTAATCGTCACATTCTTCAACCCAACGATTCTCTTATACGGTTCAAACTCCTTGACTCGATCCACTAACAAAAAGGGATACCGATGTGGAAGTAATGTTTGAATCTCATCCTGCTCGACCGATGCCATTGGCTCTGCCTCCTCTCATTCCCAGACAGCTCAGACGGTTAAGGGTTCTGTCGATCGAATTCCTTGATTACTGACGGCGTCACATCCAACGCAGGCTGGTGATAGAGGACGATCCGCATCAAGACATCACTGCCTTTATCAATAATGGCGATATAGCCTTCCTTCTGCGCCACAACTTGTGCCGCGGCGGCGATCTTACGCGAATACTCCGCAACCAGCTCGCGCTGCTTCAGCTGCACTTCTCGGTTGAATTCTTGTAGACGGTGCTGAAAGGCTTCGGCTTTTCCCCGGAACTGCTCCTCTTTTTCTTGCCGCGCTGCATCGGCAAGCTTCCCATTCGCATCTTCAAGCGACAGTTGCAACTCTTTGAGCTCTTGCTCATCGGAATTGATGATCTTCTGCCTTGTCATCGAATAGCCTTTCATGTCTTCCAAAGCCAATTTCCCGGCCTTGGTGCGTTCCATTACCATCTGCTGATCGATGACACCCACACGCACTGGCTCTCCCGCATAGATGAATCCTGTCCATTGCCCCAGTAATAACGCGATGCCTAGCAGTAACGCTCTCACCACACTCGTCATGGCCTCTCCTCCCACAGCTCCTAGGGATATTCGCGGTTGAACTCCTCAATGACTTCGCTTGAAATATCGAGCCCTTCTTCATGATAAATCGTTGGCCCGCCCTTGCTTTTATCGACGACGACCTGCAACCCAAGGCGCTTAGCCACCTTCGCAACAACCGTTTCAATCCTGTCACGGAACCCTTCTAAAACGTCTTTCTGCTTTTCTTGAACCTCTCGATTTAATTCCGCCGCCTTTTGCTGGTATTCCTGCATGCGCCGTCGAAATTGCTCTTCCCGATCACGCTTGGCGGAAGGGCTCAAGATCGAGGACTGTTTGACAAAATCCTCTTCCATTCGGCGTAACTCTCGCTCCTCTAATTCCATCAACGCCTGCCGATTTTTTGAGTATGCCGTCAGACTCTCTTTAGCGCGCTTGCCTGCATTTGTATCGTTGAGCAAGCGCTGGGAATTGATCACCCCAACCTTCCCATCTACCCTGGGGACCGATCCAACACACCCTCCCACGGTAAACGTCATGGCGACCACACTCAAGATCCCCATCCATTCCGTGTACCACAGACGAGTTCTCCGTCTATTCGCATTCAGACTCATCACGTCAATGCTCCGACTAAAACAGGGTTCCGATCGTAAATTCGAACACACCGAAACGCTCACCAGTTCGCGCGTCAAGATTGATCCCATAGGCCACACGCAACGGACCGAAGGGAGAGATCCAGCGCCCCTCGAGACCCGCGGCAGGTCGCAAATCGAACGATAACGGCTCACCGTCATCAAAACCTTTTCCGTAGTCAAAAAAGAGGACCCCGTTCAGCTTCGCCTCAGCCGAGATCGTAAAGATCAATTCTGTATTAAAAATCAACTGCTTGGCCGCACCGAAGGGCGCGCGCGTCGTGGGAACCACAGGACCGGCTCGGCCGAAGACAAACCCACGCATGGTGTTGATCCCACCCACAAAGAATCGTTCGTTCAGCGGGATCTCCGTTCCTCCCAGCGCATGGACCTCTCCGTAACGTGCCCGCACTGAAACCCTCATATCCAGCGGAAGAGGTGTGACCTTAATCACATCCACATAGTACTTGATGAAGTTGTTGGTCCCACCCAAATACGGGGTTCCAACATCGAATCCTCCCCCAAACCGCCAGCCGCTCCTGGGATCGATGAAGTAGTCCCTGGTATCCCTGAAAAGCGTGGTCCGAAATCCCGTGGATGATCGGGTCCCCAGCTGTCGACAGACGATCGGGACGAGATCCGGGCAAATACCGAATTGAGGATCCCTGAAAGTGATTTGCTCCCCAAAGATACCGATACTGCCCGTGACGTACTCCGATAACCAGCGACCGAGTGTCACATTTCCACCCGTTCGTTCTTCAAAATAGGAGAGGAAATTCGTCAGACTTCGATAGCCGTCCACTTGGAGCGAGGTTAGTGAATCGTACAGGTAGGGGTTACGTAAGGTGATGTGTCCCAGACTTCTTCGCTGGCCCAGCTGCCCACGAATACGCCCAAGGTAGCCATACCCGCCTAAGTTACCCTGTGTGATATCGGCGATCGCCACAAGTCGATCCAACGTACTGAACCCTCCACCGATGCTGAACATGCCGGTCGGCTTTTCTTTTACACGCACATTGAGATCAACCTTATCAGGAGCGACCTGCGCCGGCAGGATTTCGACCGTCTCAAAGAAATTTAGGTTGTTCAATCGCTGAAAACTTCGTTTCAACGAAGCGGTATCGATCACATCCTGTTCGTCCACCCGAATTTCTCGACGGATGACGTTGTCTCGCGTTTTATCATTTCCATAGATATTGATCTGTCGGATCCTCATCATCTCCCCTTCCCGAATGTTGAAGATGATGCTGACCGTCCGCTCCTCATTGTTCGGATTGACACCGGGGGCCACTTCAGCAAAGGAGTACCCCTTACTCCCATAGAGATCCGTCAGACGCGTAATCTCATCTCTGATTTTAGCCCGTTGAAAGATCTCTCCCTCTTTGATCTTCAATCCTTCTCGAAGTTCAGGCTCTTCAAACACCGTATGCCCGCGAAACCCGATTTCACCGATGGTAAAAGGCTCACCTTCCGCAATATGATACGTAACAGTGAACCATTTCTTGTCTTCAGTCAGCTCCACGGACGGCTGGCCGACCCGAACATTGAAGTAGCCCTTATTGAGCAATACTTCCTTGATCCGCTCCACATCGTTCGCCAGTTCGTCACGTTTCAGCACACCGGCATCGGACACCATAGACGGCAATTTCAGTTTGGTAAAGAATCCATACCAGGGAATCCATTCTCTGGTTGACATCGCAGCGAACATCTCGGCTTTCGTTGCCGCGCGAAGCCCCTCGAACATCACCGTCTTGATTTTCGCTTTATCGCCCTCCGTAATGTGGAACATCAGACGCTTTCGGTCTTCATCCAACATCTGAATAACCGGGATGACTTGCGCATTGTAATACCCGTCATGCTGATAGAGCTGGCGTATGTTTTCAGCGCTCGCTTTCACCAGCTGCTGATCAAGAAACGTCTGGCTCTTGATGGTCGTTTTCTCCTTCAGCTTATCGTCGCTCAAGTGACTATTGCCGTCAAAAACAATCTCGGTGATGAACGGTTTCTCCTGAACAACGAAAGTGACGGCCATTCCCTCGGTGACGGACTCCGTTTCAACCTGGACATCCTCGAAAAATCCGGTGTCATAGAGAATTTTGATCTGACCACGCACGGTTTCCGGCGTATACAGATCGCCGGCTTTCAGCGTGAGCCGGCCAACGATGGCCGGAATTTCAATCCGTTTGACTCCACGGATGTCGATCGACGATACCGTGGGCTCAGGAACCTGGGCAAGTGCTTCACACAGGCCCCACAACACGGAGACGACTAGAGCCGCGACTACGAACGATCGACGCCTGTAAACGGCATGCAGGGTCACCGACGAGGATTCCTAGGGAGAAATGTAGAGATGGGTGGCATGATTGGACTCATCCCACAGCTCCTCACGACTCTCAACCGGCTAAGCCAAACCCCTCTCATCCACCACATTCCTGGGTGCATTGTCCATCGAAGCGCATGGAAGTCCTCACGAAAAGTGCTCGACTAAACCGATAAACCGATTCAGAACGGACACAAAAGCTTCCAATATACCCATGCCAAACTTCCGGATTATATTGAGGTCATCCAGTATTGTAAAGGAGTCGACGGTCTTCTGAGCACCAGACAGAGAGATGGTTGCGAATCTCGTTTCTCATCACAAAAGTCGACATCATGCCACCAGCCTGGATCATCGATAAAGCACACGTGGATTCACTCGCACTGATAATTACTCAGAGAACACACACCATGCATCCTTGAGAGAGTTCGGCTACGTCATTCGGTACGCAACTCAGCTATCGGTGTTGGAACAACGCATCAGAGCCATTGATTCGATGCGATCAGTTCCCCTGTTTCTTGACATCACACAACCCATCACATAGTATCCTTCCATGTCTCGTTTCACTGTAAGAAAAGCGGTCATCCCTGCAGCTGGTCTGGGAACACGATTCCTTCCTGCCACGAAGGCCTCCCCCAAAGAGATGTTGCCTTTGGTGGATAAACCTCTCATTCAATATACCGTCGAAGAAGCCGTCGCCTCGGGTATCGAAGACATCATCGTCGTCACGGGGCGCGGCAAACGAGCCATCGAGGACCACTTTGACCGATCCGTCGAATTAGAAGAGAATTTGAAAGGTACCGGGAAGAGTCAGGTCCTCCACCAAATGCGACAAATTTCGAACTTGGCCAATTTCTGTTATGTCAGGCAAGCGGAGGCGCTCGGCTTAGGGCATGCCGTCTTGTGCGCGCAACACCTGATCGGTGATGAGCCATTTGCGGTGATACTGGGAGATGAGATCATCGACGCCGATGTTCCGGCACTCGCGCAATTGATCCATGTCTATAAAAAACGGCATGGAGCGGTTCTGGGCGTTCAGGACGTCCCAAAAGCCGACGTCAGCCGATACGGGATTGTCACCCCAAAACACCTTGCGCATGGCCTCCATCGGGTTGAAGGCCTGGTTGAAAAGCCATCCCCAGCGGATGCGCCTTCCACATTGGCCGTCATCGGGCGATACGTGCTTCCTCCTGAAATCTTTCCCATTCTAAGGAAGACTCGGCCCGGGAAAAACGGAGAAATCCAACTGACCGACGCGCTCAAAGAACTTGCGAGAAAATCTCCGATGTATGCACTCGAAGTCGAGGGGCAGCGTCATGATGCAGGAGACAAGCTGGGCTTCCTGATTGCCACCGTAGAGTTTGCCTTGAAGAATCCGGCATTAGGAGCAGAATTCCGAGACTACCTTTCGACCCGAATGCGTACCACGCCGACGACTCGACGGAGTTGATCTCATCAACCTGGACGTGCGCTCTATCGCTAAAGGTCAGTCGATATTGCATTTCAGCTCCGTTATAGGAGTGACCAGGCGTGCCACCTCCACGTCGACCCATAATCTCGGCGGAAGACTCAGCTCCAATAAATGATTCAACGATTAGGAAAAGAGACGTCCTATGATATGCTCGGTGATCAACGTTGCAGTGGAGTCGACATCTCGTTCTTCGGCTTAACGAACAGGCGCACACATGACTGACCCAAACGAGCAAGATATTCAGCCCCCTCAAAATATTGAAGTCCCAACCCAGCTTCCGCTCTTGCCGGTTCGGGATATCGTCGTCTTTCCATATATGGTGCTTCCTCTCTTCGTCGGACGCGACATGTCGATTAAGGCGATCGAAGCCGCCCTCGCAGGGAATCGGATGATCTTCCTTGCAACCCAAAAGGCGCTCGATGTTGAAAATCCTTCCCCTAAAGACATCCATACGATCGGCACCGTCGGCATCATCATGCGGATGCTGAAGCTGCCGGATGAGCGCATCAAGATTTTGGTTCAGGGTATCGCCAAAGCGAAAATCACGAAATACATTCAGACCGACCCCTACTACTCCGTTCGAATCGACAAGCTGATTGACGCCAAGCCCGCGGCGGCGACACTTGAGGCAGAAGCCGTCATGCGCACCGTCAAAGAACAGATCGAACGGATCGTAAGCTTGGGCAAGGTTTTGATCCCCGATGTTATGGTCGTCATTGAAAACCTCGAAGAGCCTGGCCGACTGGCCGACATGGTGGCCTCAAATCTTGGGCTGAAAGTCGACGCCACTCAAGCCGTCCTGGAAATTTCCGATCCGATCCAGCGCCTTCGCCAGGTGAGCGACATCCTTGGGAAAGAGATTGAAGTCCTCTCGATGCAGCAAAAGATTCAGGCGCAAGCCAAAGGCGAGATGGACAAGACACAGCGTGAGTACTTTCTCCGAGAACAACTGAAGGCCATTCAAAAAGAGTTGGGCGAACTCGATGAACGGGCGGAGGAAATCACGGAGTTTCGCAAACGCATCAAAGACGCCAAGATGCCTGAGAAGGTGTTGAAAGAATCCGAAAAACAGCTCAAACGGCTTGAAAAGATGCATCCGGATACGGCCGAATCTGCGACGGTGCGAACGTACCTGGAATGGATGGTCGAATTGCCTTGGTCGAAGAGGTCGAAAGATAATCTTGAGCTGAAAGCAGCAGCCAAGGTGTTGAACGATGACCACTATGACCTTGAAAAGGTCAAGGAACGGATTCTTGAATACCTAGCCGTCCGAAAGCTGAAAGAAAAAATGAAGGGCCCAATCCTCTGTTTCGTCGGCCCGCCTGGCGTCGGCAAGACTTCATTGGGCAAGTCGATTGCCCGTGCATTAGGTCGGGAGTTTGTGCGTATTAGCTTAGGGGGAGTCCGCGACGAGGCAGAAATCCGCGGACACCGTCGGACCTATGTCGGCGCGTTACCCGGGCGCATCATCCAGGGGATGAAGCAAGCGGGTACCAGCAATCCGGTCTTCATGCTCGATGAGGTGGACAAAGTTGGAATGGACTTTCGGGGCGATCCCTCCGCGGCCTTGCTGGAGGTCCTTGACCCGGAACAGAACAGCGCATTCACCGACCATTATCTCGGAGTTCCCTTCGACCTGACCGAAGTCATGTTCATCACCACGGCCAACTTGATCGATCCCATTCTGCCCGCGCTCCGTGATCGCATGGAGGTCATTGAAATTCCTGGCTACACGGAAGAGGAGAAGCTCGGCATTGCGCAGAAATACCTGATTCCACGTCAGCTCGAAGAACACGGTATCACGAACAAACATGTCCGGCTGACAGAGGCGGCAATCAGGCAGATTATTTCTCACTACACCAGGGAAGCCGGGGTACGAAACCTTGAACGTGAAATTGCCAATGTCATGCGCAAAGTGGCGAAGAAAGTCGCGGAGGGCAAAGGACAGGGGTTTCCGATCGACCAATCCAATCTTAATAAATATTTAGGGGTATCGAAGTATGTGCCGGAAGCAGAACTCGAGAAAGATGAGATTGGAGTAGCAACTGGCCTAGCCTGGACCGAATCAGGTGGCGACGTCCTGTACATCGAGGCGACGGTGATGAAGGGGAAAGGCCAATTGACCCTCACCGGACACCTTGGAGATGTGATGAAGGAATCCGCTCAGGCCGCGCTTAGCTACGTCCGGTCACGAGAGAAGACCTTAAACTTGAATCCTTTGATGTTCAGCAAACAAGACCTCCACATCCATGTTCCGGCTGGCGCTATCCCCAAAGACGGTCCTTCCGCTGGCATCACAATGGCCACGGCTATTGCTTCGGCGTTTTCTGGCACTCCGGCGAGGCGGGATCTGGCTATGACTGGAGAGATCACCTTGCGGGGTCGCGTGCTTCCGATTGGAGGACTCAAGGAAAAGATTTTGGCGGCGAAACGGGCCAAGCTCACCACCGTCATCCTCCCACGTCGAAACAAAAAAGACCTCGAGGAGATTCCTAAACATCTCCTGAAAGGCATTCAATTGGCGTTCGTCGATACCATGGACGACGTCATGAAGATTGCTCTTCGGCGAAGAGCCAAGGCTGCATCGACCTCGAACAAGCCGCCAGCTCCTCCAGCACCCGCCCGCATCCGGCCTTTACGATCCGGAAAAGGCCGACGACCGCACGAGCTGCCTGCCACGTTGAGGGCCGGGCGCGTGCCAACCCGCTCGTAGGATCGCGCCGTGGCGCCTCCTACGGCCAAACCCATTCAGGAATTCGCTCTGATTCAAGGGTTGAAGCGTCAGTTTGCCCATCACGCTCCGGGTCTCGTTCATGGCATCGGTGATGATGCAGCGGTGGTTGAAACCAGCTCACCGAGATGGTGGCACCTTACGACGGACCTGCTCGCCGAAGGAATCCATTTTACCCTGACATCTGCAGCTCCCGAGTCAATTGGATACCGGGCCGCGATGGCCAACCTTAGCGATCTTGCCGCAATGGGAGCAGTCCCTCGGTATCTGCTCATATCACTCGCCATCCCCAAGAAGGTGAGTCAACCACAAGTCTACGGCTTGTACAGAGGGATGATGAAGGCATGCCGGCTCTATGGCGTAGCGCTGATTGGAGGAGATACCTCGGCATCCAAAGCTGGCCTCTTTCTCAGCATCACATTGGTCGGGACTACCGCCAAGCGCCGGGCGCTGTTTCGCCATGGCGCAAAGGTGGGAGACCAGATTTATGTGTCAGGCACCCTAGGAGACTCGCTCGCCGGTCTCCGTTTGTTGGCGAACCGCAAAACCCCTCGATCATCCCACAAAAAACGCTCACAATTATCTCGCTCCCATCGACAATTTCTGATACGCCGCCACTTCCACCCGACAGCAAGGGTTGCCGAGGGCCAGTGGCTCAACAACGGACGGTTGGCCACTGCCGCCATTGATCTGTCCGATGGTCTCTCTGGAGACCTTCGACACATGTGCGCGGAAAGCGGCGTCGGAGCAGAGGTGGAGATTGAAAACCTTCCACTTTCACCGGCCTGCAGAGCGTACGCAAAAGCCTATAATGTCTCGCCGACTCAACTCGCGATCACCGGAGGTGAAGACTACGAACTTCTGTTTACCGCATCGCCAAGATCTCGGAGGGCGCTCGAACGACAAACGCGGGCACGAGGCTATCGCATTACCCGCATCGGGACCATTCGCCCGCAGAAATTTGGAATCCAGATGACGTCCCACGGCCGAACGCAGCCCCTACCGCTGACCAGCTACGAGCAGTTCCGCTGATGACGGGCGCGGGTAAACATCCCTCTACTGGAGGAACTCGATCATTCCGCGCACTGCTACGCCAAGTGCTCCATTTGCAAGAATCGCCCCAGCGCACAGCGTTGGCCTTTGCGCTGGGGATCTTCATCGCCTTTTCACCGGCCTATGGTCTTCACACCGCGATGGTAGCACTGTGCACCTGGCTGTTCGGTCTGAACTTTTTAGCGTTACTGGCGGGAGCGTTTGTCAACAACCCGTGGACGATCATTCCGATATTGGGCGTGACCTATTGGACCGGTGCCCTGTTGTTAGGTCGCACAGACGTGCCGACGTTCGATTGGCATGATTTGAGTTTCAGCGGGATCTACGACCAAGTCCTGCCATACGCAGCTCCCTTTGTGCTGGGAGGGCTCGTTCTCAGTGTGCTCGGAGCACTGTTGTCGTATCCTGTCGCGTATTTTTTCCTGGTGAAATATCGCCATAACTCAGAGACCCCCACCGCCAAGCCATTGCCGCCTTCAGACTCGGTGGGCTAAGATGGCTGGTGGTTATGGAACCTGCAGACCGACCGAATGCTCCGTATGATGGATCGGCACTAATCGCTGATCCGATTCACAAGTATGTTACCTTCACCGTTCCTTACGCGACTCCTGATCCACACGAGCTCACCGAAAAAGATCTGATCGATTCTCCGTGGGTCCAGCGCCTACGGTACATTTATCAACTCCAAAGTGCCCGTTGGGTCTATCCGTCTGCCGAGCATACCCGCTTCGTCCACTCCTTGGGGACGATGCACGTGGCAGGTCGATTCGCCCGACATCTGTATCCCTTCCTCAAGAAAGTGGTCAAGGAGGTGCCCTCGGCCAATTATGTGGAAGAGCTCTTACGGGTCACGGCCTTGGTGCACGATATCGGACACGGTCCGTTTTGCCATTTCTTCGACGACAATTTTCTCCATGCCATGGGCCTCTCTCACGAGCGCTTGGGGCAGATCATCATCCGAGAGCATTTGGCTCCGGTGATCAGGAAAATCCGCCGAAGCCCTTCAGGGCCCTTCGCGAAGGGAGAAGAGCTCAATCCGGATCAGATCGCTCATCTGATTCTCAAAGAAAAAGGTAAAGATAATTCCCGGTTACCTCAATGGCTGAACATGCTCCAACCGGTGATCTCCGGAAGCTATACCGGAGACAATCTGGACTACGTCTTGCGGGATTCCTACATGTGCGGCGTCGCTGTTGGCCCGGTCGATCTGACACGATTAATTCATTACACGATCGTGACCGACAAAGGATTCACCATTCACAAAACCGGGCTTCCCGCGCTCCAAATGTTTTTGAACACGAGAATGTACCTCTACTCCAACGTGTATTATCACCGTACGACAAGGGCCATCGACATCCATCTACGCGATATTTTTGGCCAGACGATGCCGCTGCTGTGCCCGCGCGATCCGCGAAAGAAAATGGAAGACTATCGCATCCTGACTGATTGGTCGCTCTTGGAAGAGGTTCGAGACTGGAAACACTCCCGCCACAAACTCCGCCGGCAGTTGGGGCAGGAGTGGGCAAGGATCTTGGACCGCGATGTTAAGTGGAAGATGGCCTACAGCACGACCCTGAAAGAAAAAGGGCAGGAGCGCGGAATGGCGTTTCCCAGCCATCGGCACTTCGAGCAGCAAATTATCAAAGAATTGCCGGCAGGCTTGAAGCGACTCCCACTCCGGGTGGACATGGCCCTCTTGGACCCACGACCCGATCCTAAGGACCAGCGCGGGAACCCCTTATATGTCTATGATCCCGGCACCGGCCAGGTCTCCTCCGAGCCCCTCGAAGAGTTCTTGGATCTGCTTCCCACGAGACTCATTCAATTTCGAATCTATTCGCCAGACCATAGTCATGACGCTGCCCTGTCGCAAGCAGCTGCGACCGTCCTCAATAAGACACCGACCAGTCTTGAAACCAATTACTAGGGTAGCATCCTGCTCAGACATTCGAGGTGAGTCGTGCGACAGGACTGTCATGAGCCAGACAGCGGGCTTATGACAAACTGATTCTGACAACAATGCTCCTGAGCTCGCTAGGCCGACATTTTCAGCGGCAGGCTCTTCAGCAATTGAGCTTTTTTTGTCTTCATAGTCTCCCGTTGTTTCTCCGACGGAAAATGTGCACCCCGTTTCGTCGACGGGAAGCGGCTTTCAAAGCGCTCAATCATTTCGAGCGCTTCGGCCTCTTCGCCGGCCCGAAGAAGCAGCTGCAGGAGCCGAAGGTAGGCCGGAACGAGCAGCAACAGGTGCCGGACTTCTCTGGCTTCTTCCACAACATAGCGATACCCTTGGATCGCGATCTCCTGATTAAGTTTTTCATAGGAAATCGCCTCAATCATCTGAATCCCCAGCCGATCGGTATCGGCACTGATGCAACGTTCCCATTGCCCGTTGACCAAGGCTCGCACTTCCTCCGCTGAAAGTTGGATGCCTCCGTTCTTAATAGTCCGGCGAACATTCTCCAGCACCCCTCTGGCTTCTAACCATGCCCCGTAGAGTCCAATCAGCACTCCGATACAGGGAGTTGGTCGTTGGCATCTCCCATCGAGGGGTGAAAAATGTTTCTTCGCCACCTGGGACGGCAAATACACCCGCCCATTCGACCCCGCACACACCTCACAGATGTGGTCATCATCAGGGGTGACATAGAGATACATGCGAATCCCGGAACGATCGAAGATGTCAACGGCCAGTATGCGGCCGGCCATAATTTGCATCTGGTGGTATTGCCACACAACCAGAAGGCCGAGAATGCCCACCAAATAGATCGTCACGTCCGGAAATTGCCAACCTTCAAACATCGGCGCTCCCCTCCACCACTAGGTTCAGATGAATCTCACCACCAAGCATCCGACAGGTCCTCTAAGAAATTCCCTATCTTCTCAAATGAGTATAGGACGGCGGTTTCAAGTTCCAAGTGCAACGGGTGAATGATAGCGCAGCTGGCCATACACTTCCAGGGGCGTGGCGCGAAGGTGAGGCATTTTCGTGGCCGCGTATTCAGGCGATTGGCGATGGCATTCAACTCGCGCTGGGTATAACCCGACAAGTCCGTCCCCTTGGGCAAGTACTGGCGCAGCAACCCGTTGGTATTTTCGTTGGTGCCGCGTTGCCAGGGACTATGCGGATCGGCAAAGTACACGCGGATCGCGAGCCGCTGGGCCAAGCGCCCATGTTCCGCCATCTCTTTCTCCCGATCGTAGGTCAGCGTTTTCCGCAGCGGAGCCGGCACGTGCCGGAGCTTTTTCGTAAAGCCCTCGTAGGCACTCCAAGCATCCATTCCATCCATTTTGGCCAGCAGGACCAGGCGTGTCGTCCGCTCAACCAGCGTGCCGACGGCCGAGCCATTGCGAGCCCCTTTGAGCAGATCGCCTTCCCAGTGGCCGGGGACCGTACGAGTGGCCACCTCGGCCGGACGTGCGGCAATCGGCGTCATATTGGGGAGTTAGCCCCGTCGATCCGTTCCCCGCGCCCGAGGCCGACGTGCCTTGCGTGCCTGCCGCAAGGCCGCCAGCAGTTCGCTGCGCAATGGGCCGCGGGGCAACACATACAGCGCCGCATAGATGGTTTCCACCGAGAGGTGCTTCCTCATGTCGGCAGGATACGCGCGTCGAAGCCGCCCGGCAATCTGCTCGGGCGAGCAGCCCTGGACCAACTGGGTCCTGACATACTGCCAGAGCCAGGGATCCTGGAGTTTGCGGGGGCGCTGGGGATGACGGGCTCGGGTGGCGGCCACTGCCTGGGCGGTGCAGGCGCGATAGGGACGGCCCCGCGTCGTATTGCGGGCACATTCACGACTCAGGGTGCTGGGCGCCCGCCTCAACAGCGTCGCCATCGCCCGCAACGAATGGCCCCGGGCCAGACCCAGGCTCAAGGTTTCGCGTTCTTCGGCACTCATGTGTCTATAGGATCTCGTTTGCATGGCAACACCGTAGCTCATCAGAGCCTGTAGTGTTGCACTTGGAGTTAGAACTCAAGGACTGTATCGGTTAACGTCCAGGCGTACTTGACCCTTCTTATGCCACTTTTGACTTCGTCGCCGATTCAATGGGCGCTGGCAGATATCCTGCAACGACTGGGATAACCGAACTCGATTTGTAAGGTTACTGGAGAGAATGTTGCTATGAGGGTAGAGAAGAGTAACGCTGATCGCTATCTGTTGGATTTTCTTATCATTAGGCGTTCCAGCCTACGCCCAACTCGGTGGGGGGCAGCAGGGCGCAGAAAGAATCTTAAATGGAATGCCTCCGGAGATGCTGGAGAAGGTTCAATCGCTGGCACAGATCATCCAGCAAAGTATCAAGGAGGGAAAACTCACGGACGACGAGGTCCAACGAGGGATGATGGCGGGTCAACTGGGAGACCGGTTGAAACAATTGAGCCCCGAAGCCGGGCAGCTCTTGTCTGACATCAGCCAGGCCTCGAAGGAAGGGAAGGGGCCGGGTGAGGAGAGCCTGATGCCGTTGCTGGGAGGATTAGGCATCTCGCCGGAATAAGAAACGCGAACTCTCAGGACTACCCATTACACGTAAACGACTGCCGTTGGTCGAAAAGGCAAGCACCCAGCCATTGTGTACTGAGAGAAGACTGGAGGACTTTTTCAATATCCTGCTGGATATTGGGAAGCTCAGATCGTTTCGTTTTCCCGAGGTCGTGCTTCTTGCAAGACGTTCAGGTACTCTCCTAGGGTCGCGTCCAGTCTCTGATGCATGAATGTCTGAAAGGGCGTCGAGGTTATACTGTAGTCCGTTGAAATTTGACGAGTGGCTCCGCCGTGGGATA
>CAZJOQ010000097.1:0-13825 GCA_964547625.1 uncultured Nitrospira sp. | reverse complement strand
TAACTGTGAGCCGAACAATGGTCTGAATCGACTCACAGGCCGGGGGAGTGCATCAATCGCCAACATATTCATGCCTGGCTCGCCGGTGACGTTCGTTGTCCCGTATTGGCTCCAATGGTTGGAGATCGAGTACGGTCAGCGTGGCGACACCGAAGCTCTCTTCCACCAGCCCGTGGACAACGTATGGTCGGTTTGGCGAGAGGAGATGACAGCAGCGGCGATAGACCTCGGGGAACAGCGTGGCATCGTAGAGGGCCGTGACATCTTCGAGGGTGATAAATTCCATGGCTCGCCCTTGTTTCGTCTCAGTCGCCTTCTCTGTAATTAGCACACCGACCATGGTGATGCGCTGGCCGACGAACCGATGCATCTGGGAAGCAGGCACCGGTCGCAGTCGCTCGATCTGCTTACGACAGAGGGTTAGTGGATGGCGGCTCGCCAGAAAGCCGAATGATTGGATCTCATGGGCTCGCTTCTGCGCAGCAGCATAGTCATCCGGGATCGGTAAGGGGCCGGTAGTGGCATCGCTTCCCGCGTACAACCGCCACATCAAGGCCGGCCTGGTGAGCTCACCGGCGATGGAGTCACAGCAGCCGGCGCGGACCAATGCTCTGGCCTGGGCCGGCTCAGGTTTCACACGCTGCAGAAAGTCCTGAAACGATCGGTACGGACCATTCTTTGTTCGCTCTTGGATAATTCTTGTGCCGAGTTCTTTCGGAATCGTCTTGATCTGCATCAAGCCCATCCGTAGCCGCTCACCTTCGCCGCGGTAAACCCACTCGCTGTCGTTGATATCCGGTAAAAGAATTGCCAGCCCCATGCGGCGAGCCTCCGAGACGTATGCGAAGGTCGAGTAAAATCCTCCTTGGTTGCTGATGACGGCGGCGATGAATTCTGCCGGATAGTGGGTTCGGAGATAGGCGGATTTGAACGAGACCTGCGCGTAGCTGGCCGAATGGGGTTTGCAAAAACTGTAGCCGGCGAAGCTCATGATCATTTTCCAGATTCTGTCGATTATTTCTGGTGATGCCTGATTCTTTGCCGTCCCACGGCAAAACTGGTGATAGTAGTCTTGCAATTGCCGTTGTTTGTGTTTTTTGCTGATGATCTTGCGGAGTTGATCCGCATCTTCGACGGAGAAATCAGCCAGTGCCATGGCCACTTTCGTCACGTCTTCCTGGTACGTCATGATGCCGTGTGTTTCGTCGAGCACTCCGTTCAGTTTGGGATGCCAGAATGCACAGGATCCTTCTTGCGCTCGGCGAATAAACTCTTCGACGAGGCATTCGTGGCGGGTCTGACCAGCGATGAAACCATCACCAGATATTCGAAGACGTCCAGCTGTTTGCGGCGATGCGCGGGCATGCCGATCCACAGCTTTCTTAGCAAGAGACGGGTGGCGGGCGATTCGATATAGAAACAGCCGATCGTATCGCCGCACCGGATCGCTTCTTGCGTGGCGGCATCCTCCAACGGATCCCAAGCCGCGTAGTCGATTTGTCTGCCCGTATGTTCAGCAATGGCTGCGAGGGCGTCCCGGATCACAGCTAACGATCGGTTGCCCAAGATATCGATTTTGACGAGACCCGCATCTTCCGTCTGATCCTTTTCCCATTGAATGATCGGCAAGCGTTTGGCCGTGTATTCCACCGGCACATAGCGCCTGATCTCGCCCGGCACGATGACGACCCCGCCGCAATGCATGGAGAGATGGCGAAAATGATTCTGCGCTCGTAACGCCTGAGCGAGGATCTCGGGCCAGGGTGCTTTCAGGTTGATTATCTGGGAGAGTCGACAGAGCCATTGCTCGATAGTCGGTGGGGCAGGGAAATTCAGAGCGTCCTTCTGCCGTACAATACGCGATGACATTCTGCCGATTTCTTCAGCGGGCATGCCGTAGACCTTCGCCGTTTCGCGGATGGCGGCTTGGAAACCGAGACTGTTTTGGTTTGCCACCATGGCGGCCTGACGCTCGCCATACTGATCGAATATCCATTTTAGAATGTCGTCACGCTCGTCCCAGGGAAAGTCGATGTCGATGTCCGGCGGGTCTTTCCTGCCGGGATTGAGAAACCGTTCGAAGAAGAGATTGTGTTTTATTGGATCGACATGGGTGATATTGAGGCAATAGGACACGATTGAGGCGGCGACCGACCCGCGGCCGCAGGTGCGAGGTGCCTGACGGACGATTTCCTCCACGACAAGGAAATAGTGAGCGAAGCGTTTGTCTCGGATGATGGTCAGCTCTTTTTCGATCCGGTCACAAACCTCTTTTGAGACAACGGAGTAGCGTTGACGTGCGCCGGCGTAGGTCTTCTCTTGCAGTGTTGTGAATGCGCCGTCATCGGCCAGTCGACGGAAGGCGGGAAAGATGGTGTCTCCGAAGCGCCAGTCGCTGTGGCAGGCTTCGGCAATGCGAACGGTGTTTGCCACTGCCTCAGGAACATGAGGAAACTGAGATGCCATGAGCGCGGGCGGCATCAGCCATTGCCTGGGCGTACAACAGACTTCTTCCGGCAATCGTGACAGAGTCGTATTCAAGGCGATGGCCCGTAATAGACGATATGTGGGAAAGCCATCTGGGTCAGAAAAGTGCACGCGATTGGTGGCGACAGGTGGAAGATGAATACGACGACTGAAGAGGAGCGTCTCATGCATGGCTGGTCCAGGGGTCAGCTCGACGTAGAGATCGTGCCGTGATTCTTCTGCCCACCGCATGAGTGCGGCTTCATCGTCCGTGAAAATGATTAGGCCCCTACGGTAGTGTGAAACTGACGTGAGAAAGTCGAACGCGGGATTGCAATGGCGTTCCGACAGGAGGCGGCAGAGATTGGCATAACCATCCGGCGTTTTGGCCAGCAAGACCGCGCGACGGTCGTTGGTCGTCAGCTCGGCGCCGAGAATCGGCCGGAGCCCCTGTCGTTTGGCCTGCTCGACAAATCGGATCGCTCCATACAAGCCGTTCGTGTCGGTCACGGCTATGGTCAGTGACCCGTGCCGTTGCGCTAAGGTACAGAGCTCTTCCAATGGCGACACCCCGCGCATCGGCGAATAATTGGAGTGAACATGGAGATGCACGAAGGGAGTCATCAGTACAGGGTTCTTCCCCAGGACAGGGCTCGTTCGCCGAACTTCGCGCGAATTGCATCGAGGGCCAGTGAGAGTCGGTGAACGCGAGGAAGATGTACGGACTCGGATTCATCGAAAAGTAAAAGTTGCTGGGCCGGCGGCTCCAGCCGACTGACTTGAAGTCTCAACCCCGTAAGACGCACTCGTCGACGAAAACACCGGTAGAACAGGCGAGTGAGCACAGGCTGGAGATCAGCTTCCCAGTAGGTGCCGTGAGATAGTGTTTCTTCCGCTGTCTGCTCGACATGGTCGCTGTGCCGAATCGTTAGCGCAATGAACCGGCAGACACGTTGTTGTTGCCGAAGCGTGGTGCATAATTGTTCCAACAATCGGTACAGCCAACCCAGCACGAGGTGATCATCGACTTCATCTGGATCCAGGCGAATGGAACGTTCGATCACAGGCTGTGCGATCGGTGGATGTACTGGGGAACAATCGATTCCTTGGGCCCAATCGTGCAGCAAATTGGCGGGCGCGCCAAGGATGGCTTGTAGGTGCGTCAACGAAATAGCGGCAATCGCCCCGAGTGTGAGGAGATTCAAATCCTCCAATCGTTGCCAGACTCGGGAGGTGTTGGCCCGGTGAAGGCCAGGGAGCAAGAGGGTCGACAATGGAGCGAGAAACGGCTGTTCTGAGCCTGGGTGAATTGAGAGGATTTGCGGCGGCTTGGCCAATGTTGTTGCGGCTAGCTGCGAGACCAGCTTGTTGCCCGCCAGTCCGATTGTGCTGGGCCATCCTTGTCGACAGGCCAACTCTCGACTGATGCGAGTTGCTGTATCGATAGGAGGTCCGAAGAGTCGAGTGGTGCCGGTGAGGTCTAAGCAGAGCGAGCCGGGTCTGATGGATTCCCAGACCGGCGCAACGGAGGAGATGTGCTGTTGCAACTCATGATGGGCGACGTGAGTCTGTGATGAATCCGGAGAGATCACTCGCAGGCCCGGACAGATGAGCCGTCCGAGGGCTATGGGCATGCCAGGCTGAAGACCTTCGCGAAACGCTTCAGTAGAAATCTCTCGAATCAACGCACGTGGTGTATGTGTTGGTGCGACGGCCACTGGTCTGTCCCTAAGCGCGCTATCAGCGGCCCGGGCCAGCACAATTCTAAAAACAGGTATCTGGAGACAGATAATATGCCGGTCCATAGCATGTCAGGATAGTATCCAATGGTTATACGCATGCTTGTCTCTGTCAATGCAGGGAAAGACCGTAATGAAGGCGAGAATCAGATCGTGCGAGCGCACGCGAGACTGGTTTTTGAAGAATCTCCCAGAATAGATACCTTTTAGGATTCATTGACAGTGTGAGAAATCCTGTGCTACCGTCCACCGTTCTTTGCGCTACATAGGCGCCCTACACCTTGCTCCCGACTAGTTCGGGGGCCTTTGTCCAGGAGGATTGCTGCATGGAGCTCTACGAGTCTCTGTTTATTATTCGTCCGTCCGTCTCCGATGAGGAGACAAAAACCCTCATTGATAAGATGAAAAACGTCGCCGATAAGACCGGCGCACAATTCATCAAAGCCGAGAATTTAGGGAAGAAGAAGCTCGCCTACGAAGTCCGTCGTGAGCAGAAGGGTACCTACGCCTATTTCTATTTTAAGGCTCCGAACAACACCGTCGGGGAACTGGAACGGGCGTATCGATTGGAAGATAACATCATCAAGTTTCTGACGATCCATCACGAGAAACCATTGATGGAGCAGCGTCCAGTGGAAGCCTCAGCACAGGAGTCCGACGGTGGCCGGGTTTAACAAGGTCATCCTGATGGGGAATCTCACCAGGAATCCTGAGCTTCGGTACACACCGAGCGGGACACCGGTGGCAAGTTTCGGTCTGGCGGTGAGCCGTCGGTTCAAGCAGGGTGACGACCTGAAGGAAGAGGTCTGTTTTGTCGATATCGTCGTGTTTGGCAGGCAGGCGGAACATTGCGGACAGTATCTGAGCAAAGGCAACGGGGCGATCGTCGAAGGTCGGTTGCAGCAGCGTCGATGGCAAACCGAAGACGGCCAAAAACGTAGTAAGCACGAAGTGGTCGCGCAGACGGTCACGTTCATGCCGAAGCGCCAGGACGGGGGTGCAAGTGCCGAACCTCCGATACACGACGACCCCGGGTATGAAATGGGTGAAGACGGTTAATGCCAAGCGTATGAGGAGGCAGTATGGATCGAGGTGAAAACGAGCGTGGAGGCGGTGGGCGATTGTTTCAGCGAAGGCGTCCCTGCCGATTTTGTCTGGATAAAGCGCCGATCGATTTCAAGGATGCCGGCCTGCTCAGGAACTTCTTGACGGAGCGGGGGCGGATCGTTCCGCGCCGCATTTCAGGAAATTGCATGCGTCATCAGCGTGAGCTGACAGTAGCCGTGAAACGGGCTCGGCATATCGCCATCATCAGCTTTGCCGAGGAGCGATAACGAACGTGACCGGTGATTCCGACGCATCCAGATGGGGCAGCAGTACGTTGTCGAGGATGACCATGGATATCTTGACACCGAAAATCGCGGACATCACGGCTGAAGGCCTTTCCTTGTCTGGGGACCTGACAGGCGAAGATCTCGGGTTGGCTGATGTGGATGTGTCCATTCAAGGAACGGTGGCAGTGGGACTGGATCTTCGAGCAATCGAGCGTACCATCTATGTGACTGGAGTCGTGGAAGGGACGGCCATTCGCCAATGTGTGCGATGTCTCAAGGATTTCGACGACCCGCTGGCGTTTTCGTTGCGCGTAGCGTACGAACGGGAACCGAAGGCGACAGGGTCTGCTCCGAAACGAGACGATGGACGAAAGAAAAAAGCGACGACTCCCCCGGAGGTTGAACAGGACGAACAGAACGACGACTTGTATTACTTTACCGGTGATCAGGTGGAGCTGGCGCCGATGTTACGCGAGCAATTGATTCTTGCAGCTCCGATGCATCCCTTGTGTTCCGAGGGATGCCTCGGGTTATGTGCCCGTTGTGGCAAAGATCTGAATGAAGGACTCTGTCATTGTGTGGTGGACCAGACGGGAAGTCCATTTCGGGTATTGCGCACGATGAAGGAAAAACTACGAGAGTCCGGCATTCGCTGAATGACGATCGGGATCGAGCGGAAATAAGGAGTTGCCATGCCCAATCCAAAACATAAACATTCACGGGCGAGACGTGATAAGCGTCGTACCCAAAAGCTGCGTATCACTCCACCAGGAATGGCCGTGTGTCCGCAGTGCCACGAATTGAAGTTACCGCATTACACGTGTCTGAATTGCGGCACCTATAAGGGCAAGGCCGTCATTCAGGTCGAGGAAGCGTAAGCAGCATGTCAAATATCCACCAGCGTGCCACGACGCCAGGCGTTGATGGGGCAAAGCAAGTTCATCAAGAGCTTGCGCACGGTCTTGGTCGCAACAGGGAAGGCCGCTCAGTGTACACATCGGTCCGTTGCCTTACGTGCCCAGCGCGTCCGATGTGAACCAAAGGGGGCGACGCATGGTCAGCCACTCTTTCCGACGCCATCTGTGAGTACACCATCTCGTATGAAGATTGCGCTTGATGCGGTGGGGGGCGATCATGGCCCCGCGCCCTGTATCGAGGGCGCTGTTCAAGCCGTGCAAGAACTCGACGTCGAGATCATTCTCGTCGGTGATGAAACGATTCTCAAGCAGGAATGTGAGCGTCTCGCCTGTCACGATTCCCGCGTTTCTATTCGACATGCGTCCCAGGTCGTTGAGATGCATGAATCGCCTGCCACGGTTGCCCGGAAGAAGCGGGACTCGTCCATCTGGATCGGAACGGAGCTCGTGAAGAACGGTCAGGCCGATGCGATTGTGAGTCCCGGCAATACGGGGGCCAGCATGGTCGCCTCGTTTTTCTTGTTAGGGTTGGCTAAGGGAGTTGAACGACCGGCCATTGCCACCAGTCTGCCGACGCTGAGTGGGGAAGCGATTATGCTGGATGTCGGCGCGAATGTTGACTGTACCGCCGAGCACCTTGAGCAATTCGCCTTGATGGGGAACGAATATGGAAAGCATCTGCTCGGGAAACCGAATCCTCGTGTCGGTCTTCTGAGTATCGGAGAGGAAGATAGTAAAGGCAACGAAGTCACGAAAGAGGCGTTTAAGCGGCTCAAGAGAAGTTCGATGAATTTCGTCGGGAATGTTGAAGGGCGCGATGTGTATAGTGGAATCGCCGATATCGTTGTGTGTGATGGGTTTATCGGCAATGTCGCCCTGAAGATTTCCGAAGGGGTTGCCGCGATGATCAAGCGGCTTCTGCTGAAGGAAATCTCGGGGCATTTCCTTGGCCGGCTCGCGTATCCCTTCATTTCAGGTCCTCTACAGAATCTCAAACGGAAAATCGACTATGCTGAATTCGGCGGTGCTCCGCTCCTCGGAGTGAATGGGATTACGATGATTTGTCATGGGCGATCGTCGGCCAAAGCCATTAAGAATGCGATTCGACGAGCCAAAGGGATGGCGGATGGCAGGGTCCCAGAGCTGATCCAACAGGATATTGAAGCCAGTCACTCCCAGCCACCGGTGGAACTCGAGACATGAAGGCGCGCATTGCCGGAACCGGCTCCTATGCTCCTACGAGAGTGCTGACCAATGCGGACCTTGAGCGCATGGTCGCCACATCCGATGAGTGGATCCGAGAGCGGACCGGTATCCGAGAGCGTCGCATTGCCGCGACCGGAGAAGCTTGCTCGGACTTGGCGGTTCAAGCCGGGAGACGAGCGCTCACAGCGGCCGGTGTGGCGGCGGCCGATCTCGATATGATTCTGGTCGCGACGTGCACGGGCGATTTCCCTCTTCCGGCAACCGCGTGCCTTGTGCAGCATCAACTTGGCGCGACGAAAGCAGCGGCGTGTGACCTTTCTGCGGCCTGCTGTGGGTTTGTCTACGCGTTGTCGGTGGCGGACGCCTACATCAAGACAGGGATGCGTCACGTCCTTGTGATCGGATCCGAAGTGATGTCCGCCATTACGGATTGGACTGACCGGAATACCTGTGTGCTATTCGGAGATGGAGCAGGAGCGGTGGTCCTCAGTGGGAGCGATGGAGAGCGAGGGATTCTTTCCACGGATCTCCGTTCCGACGGAACTCTCTGCGAGTTGATCATGGTGCCGGGAGGAGGATCACGGACTCCACCGTCTGAAAAAGTGATCACGGAGCGTCTGCACTATATCAAGATGAAAGGCAACGAGACGTTCAAAGTCGCGGTACGCACGTTGGAAGAAATTGCGCGCACGACACTGTCGGCTAATCATCTCTGCGTGGAGGATCTCGATCTGTATGTCCCGCATCAGGCCAATGTGCGGATACTCAGGGCTGTGATGGAACGGCTCGGTCTTCCGATCGAAAAAGTGCTCTTGAATCTCGATCGTTATGGGAATACGTCAGCTGCATCCATTCCGATCGCTCTGGATGAAGCGGTTCGCGATGGGCGTATCAAGGACGGTTCGTTAGTGATGCTCGGGGCGTTTGGGGCGGGATTGACGTGGGCCTCTGCGATGATCCGATGGTAGGTGACCTTCGGTGACGGAGCAGCACAGTAGAGGGGCAAGACCTCCCGGGTGTAATGAGCAGGTGACAGGTGAAAACTTTTCCCGTTGACTTTGCACGGTATTTCTAAGATATCTAACCCCCCATGGCTCAAGGAATCGGGTTTGTTTTCCCAGGACAGGGGTCTCAATCGGTTGGAATGGGGAAGTTGCTCTATGACGCGCATCCCTCGGTCAAATCCGTATACGATGAGGCATCCTCAGTTTTGGGATATGATGTCGCGACATTGTGTTTTACCGGACCTCCGGAACGGCTCAATCTCACGGAATTCACCCAGCCAGCCCTACTGGCCAGCAGCATGGCGGCATTCAAACTTTTGGAGCCGGTTGGACTGAAGCCAGTTGCTGTGGCTGGCCATAGTTTAGGCGAGTACTCGGCGTTGGTTGCAGCTGGCGGCCTTTCATTTCGAGATGCGGTCGGCCTCGTTCAAAAACGAGGGCTCTACATGTCTGAAGCCGTGCCGCCAGGAACTGGTCTGGTGGCTGCGCTGTTGGGTTTGACGGCCGAGATTGTGAAAGATGTGTGCCGCCTTGCGTCGCCTGCCGGGGTTGTTGTGGCTGCCAATTTTAACTCACCGGGGCAGATTGTTATTGCCGGAGAAAAAGCAGCGGTAGAGCGGGCGATCGAATTGGCCAAAGTCCAAGGTTGTAAAAAAGCCATTCCTCTCCCGGTGAGTGTGCCGGTCCATACTCCGTTGATGCAGCAAGCTGCGGATCGATTGGCGAAGGACTTGGCCGAAGTTTCGTGGTCGGACCTCCGTGCGCCTCTCGTGAACAACGCTGAAGCGACAGCGATCAGCCGAGCCAGCGAGATCCAAGCGTCACTGATCCGCCAATTGCCGTCTTCTGTATTGTGGGAAGATACCGTGCGGACGATGGGAGCGATGGGTGTCACGACGTTTGTCGAGGTTGGCCCAGGAACCGTCCTCACTGGATTGATCAAACGAATTCTTCCGGGCGCGAGATTATTGAATGTGAATGACCCAACGTCGTTGGACACGACGCTCGCGGCGGTCAGCGCCACCTGATTAGCCTCACAGAGGAAACCAGGTGACGAACTCCCTGTCAGCCTGTTAACGTATTGCCTGAAAGGTCTGTCATGTCACTACAAGGAAAAACTGTGATTGTCACCGGCGCTGCTCAAGGGATCGGTCGGGCCATTGCCGAAAACCTCGCTCAAGCTGGTGCTGACATCGCCGTGGCGGATCTCGATCCTGGGCGTTCTTTGGAAACGGTCGGAGCTATCGAGAAGCTCGGAAGAAAGGCCCTGAACCTGAAGGTGAACGTTGCGGACACCAACGATACCAAGGCGATGGTCGAGCAGGTGATCAAGGCTTGGGGAAAGATCGACATCCTCGTCAACAATGCAGGGATTACCCGCGATGGGCTGCTCTTGCGGATGAAGGAAGAAGATTGGAATCTGGTGCTTCAGATCAACCTGAACGGCACCTTTAATTGCACGAAGGCCGTGTTGCAGCCGATGACCAAGCAACGATATGGCCGCATCGTGAATATTGCCTCGATCGTCGGGGTTATCGGGAATGCAGGACAAGCGAATTATTCGGCGTCCAAGGCAGCTGTGATTGGGTTTACTAAAACCGTTGGACGGGAATACGCCAGTCGCAATGTCACGGTGAATGCTGTGGCGCCAGGTTTTATCGATACAGCCATGACCCACGGCCTTCCCACCGATGTGAAAGACACATTACTGAAACAGATTCCGTTGGGTCGGTTGGGGACGCCGGGAGATGTGGCTGCGGCCGTGCGGTTCCTCGTATCCGAGGAGGCGGCGTACATTACCGGTCATGTCCTGCATGTGAACGGCGGGATGTTGATGGTCTAGGGATAGCGAATTGTTTGGGCACACGACCGTCACAGATCCCCATGGGGCGGTGCAGAGGGAGTCATACTGGGGAAGGAGGTAGTCATAGCGATGGCAACTGTCGAAGAGCGAGTCAAGAAGATTATTGCTGAGCAGCTTGGTGTGGAAGAAGATGAGGTGACGCCGGAGGCCTCCTTCGTCGAAGACCTTGGCGCTGACTCGCTCGATACTGTCGAGCTTGTGATGGCGCTTGAGGAAGAATTCTCGATCGAAATTCCCGATGAGGATGCTGAAAAGATCCTGACTGTCGGGAAGGCGTTGGACTACATCAAGGAAAAGTCATAAGCATGCCTCCAGAAGTGTCTCATCCGGCCGCTCGACGTGTTGTGATCACCGGTCTCGGGCTGGTGACTCCGCTAGGTACGGGTGTCGAGAATGCCTGGAAGGCAATCTGCGCCGGTGAGTCAGGGATCACCCGAATCACGAGGTTTGATCCAACAAGGTACGACGCCCAGATTGCGGGGGAGGTCAAAGACTTTGATCCGGCTCGGTTCATCGAAAAGAAGGAAATTAAGAAGATGGACACGTTCATCCACTATGCCGTGGGGGCTGCCCAATTGGCTGTGGATGATGCCGGGCTGAAGGTAAAGCCGGAGGAAGCCACCAAGGTAGGGGTCTACATCGGTTCCGGGATCGGTGGGCTTGGATCGATCGAACACTACCATGAGGTACTCAAAGACAAGGGGCCCGGTCGAGTCTCTCCTTTCTTTATCCCCATGACCATCATTAATCTTGCTTCTGGGCAGGTGGCGATTCGGATCGGTGCCAAAGGTCCAAACTCCTGTGCCGTGACGGCCTGTGCTACGGGTAACCATTGCATCGGAGATGCCTACCGCCTGATTCAGCGAGGTGATGCCGACGTGATGGTTGCAGGAGGCGCCGAAGCGGCAGTGACTCCGCTCGGTGTGGCAGGATTCGCATCAGCCAAGGCGTTGTCGTTTCGGAACGATGCGCCGACGAAAGCAAGCCGTCCGTTCGACAAGGACAGAGATGGATTCGTGTTGGGGGAAGGGGCTGGTGTGGTGGTGATCGAGGAGCTCACTCACGCTCTTCAGCGTGGGGTCAGAATCTATGGCGAGATCATCGGGTATGGGATGAACAGCGACGCCTATCACATTACCGCTCCACCGGAAGCGGGTGAGGGGGCTGTCCGTTGCATGGAATTGGCACTCAAAGATGCCGGTATTCAACGCGATCAGATCGGCTACATCAATGCCCATGGTACCTCGACGATGGCCGATACGATCGAGACGCGGGCGATCAAGCGGGTGTTTGGTGAGCATGCGTTTCGTATTCCTGTCAGCTCAACCAAATCTATGACCGGGCATTTGCTCGGAGCAGCAGGTGGGATCGAAGCCGTCTTCAGCGTCCTGGCTCTATATCATGGGATTCTTCCGCCTACGATCAATCTCGACAATCCTGATCCGGCCTGTGATCTCGATTATGTTCCCAATAAGGCTCGGCCTGCTGCAATTCAGATCGCGCTGTCGAACTCCTTCGGATTCGGCGGGGTCAACGCCTGTTTGATCTTCAAGAGACTGGACGCTTAGTGCGCATGCCACAATGAAGCCGGCTTCTTCAGCCGATTCTCTTTCTGCTATATCAAATTATCGTTTTACGAACTCAAGTTTCTTGCAAGAGGCTCTGACACACAAGTCATACGTGAATGAACGACGCGCGGCGGGCCAAAACCATAATGAACGGCTTGAATTTCTGGGCGATGCTGTCTTGTCCCTGGTTGTCAGCGATTACCTGGCGAGTCGATACTCGGAGCTAAGCGAGGGGAACCTCTCGCAGCTCAAAGCTAGGTTGGTGAGTGAATCGCCATTAGCTAATGCTGCCAGGCGCTTGGATCTTGGGGCTAGACTAAGGCTTGGGCGTGGCGAGGAGCTTTCGAAAGGACGGGAGAAGGCCTCGCTACTTGCCGATGCTCTGGAGGCGGTCATAGCGGCGGTCTATCTCGACGGCGGCCTTGAGGCTAGTCGTAACTTTACCATCGATGTCTTAGATGAAGAGCTACGTTACATCGACGAACTGCAAACGAGGCCTGGTGGAGATGACTACAAGACACGCTTTCAGGAATGGTGTCAGAAGCACCATGACGTGTTGCCCCGGTACGCGATTACGCGGGAAACCGGGCCCGATCATCAAAAGTTGTTTGAGGTGCAATTGTACCTGAATGATGAGGTGTGTGGTATTGGTCAAGGATATAGCAAGAAAGAGGCAGAGCAGCAGGCAGCGCAACGGGCATTGGAGCGGGTTGAGCGAGGAGATGTTTTTCCATTAAAATAACAGGTCTAGGTCATATCTAAGATCGTGGAGGGTGGAAATGCTGGAGCGAGCAAGATGGCGAATGCTTATTGGACTGCTGGCATGTGTTGCATTCTCTGTCGCTAGTATCGAGTTGGTCATGGCGGATCCTGCACCGAAAGCGCCGAGGGCAATCATCAAAACAAAATTCGGCGATATTGAGGTTGAGTTCTATCCGGATGTTGCGCCAAGACATGTGGAGAATTTTATTAAGCTTGCAAAGGACGGGTTTTACAACGGAACAATTTTCCACCGTGTTATTCCTGGTTTTATGATTCAAGGCGGAGACCCTAACACCAAGGATACCCTCAAAAAAGAGACTTATGGCCAGGGAGGGCCAGGCCACAACGTTAAGGCGGAATTCAACGATATTCCGCACAAGCGTGGCATTGTCTCGATGGCCAGGGCGGCCGATCCTGATTCAGCTGGCTCTCAGTTCTTTATCGTCGTAGAGGACTCACGATTTCTGGATCGTAAGTATACTGTCTTTGGACAAGTGAAAAAGGGAATTGGTGTGGCCGATAAGATCGTCAATCTGCCACGCGACGAACGGGATAACCCCAAAGAGCGTGCGGAGATGACGGTCACGATTGTGGAGTAGGAGTGACGTGCGTATCTGCGAAGTTGGGTGCTTGACCGGCTAGATATTTGTCCGTGATGTCTCGCGTGCCTTCCTCGTCTCTTCACGTGATTTCTTCCATATTCTGAAAAGATCCTTACTTTTGAGGGGTGACTTTCGTGGGGTTTCCCCCAACCTATTTGACGGGTATTCTTAGCGCCACGTTCTTCATCTCCTCAAAGGAAGGCTTATGAAACCCGATGTGACGCGGCGCATGTATCGGCGAGTCTCGACTGAGAATCCAAGTTATTATCTCATGGGCCAGGTGCTGAGACAGTCGGTTATACGGGATATCTCTTTAAATGGAGTTCGAATCCAGAGCCTTTCCGATCTTCCGCGCAGTCCGCT
>CAZJOQ010000096.1:0-13914 GCA_964547625.1 uncultured Nitrospira sp. | reverse complement strand
TTGTGGAGACAAGAAATTACAGTAAGAACAAGGGTTCAATCTACGTTTTTAGGATGATAGGCGCCATCACATTCCGTAGGATGAGCCTGTGCACGGCTTCCGGTAATTGCTCGGCCGAGAAGCTGGTTGAGGAAGTTGATGGGTTGAGTAGGCGAGTGATCATAGCTGACCGCGCGCTGGCGTAGTGATGAGCCGACCAATCACCCGTCGAATCAAATCAAGTTCAGCGGTCGTTAGGTGATAGAAGTGCAAGAGTCTCGTCTTCCAGGGCAGGACTTGTCCTGCCGGACCATACCGGTAGGTGAGGAATGTTGCTGAAGGGAAGAGCCGCTGCTTGAGCCAACCTACTCTTATTGCTGCCTGGTTGCCTGAGGAACAACAGAAGATGGCCGACTTCCGGCAAGGGCTTCGTCGTCACTAGCTTCCGAAGCAGCCAGGCCAGCATCTTCTCGTGTTCCTTCGTGGGGGCTAGCATCGCCAGAACGCTATCAAGAATGGGGAGTGCGAGAAAGATTTTCACAACATGCGACAGCCCATGAAAGAGAGGTACCTGTAGTTTGGTCTGCCTGGTTCGCGCGACGACCACAGGCCAATCAGGCGCCTCTTTCTCGATGAGAAGTTTCATGCCATGCACGAACGAGGCGGACAAATGCCCTCGATGAATGACATTGTAAGCAGTCAGATAAATCAACAGATCGGCGGTATCGAGGCAGGATATCGTCGTGGCGTCGACTGGTCTCCTCCGCGCACGCTTCCAGACCGAATCGAGTTCTTGTTGATCGAGGTACCACAGGGTTGTGATCAGATCGAGGGAATGCGTTCCCTCTGCTGACACATACGCCGGATTACCGTCGATCTGTTGGGTGAAGCCGAGATTGCGAAGCTCTCGGTCAATGGCGGACAAATTCAATTCGTGGACTAGTAAGTCGACATCTGAAAGAGAGCGAGCCCCTCGGACTCCGTAGAGGCGTGAAAGAACATCCGCGCCTTTTAGGACGATGCAGACGATCCCTTGTTGACAAAATCGCTGAGCGATCAGCGTGAATTCTTCTAGGATCGCCCCATTTCTGATACTGACCTGAGTACAGACCTCAAGCAGGTCGTCGAGGGTCGAGGAGGGCATGCGTACGCTGCTCCAGTTTCGCCCATTCCTGATAGTGGGGCAGACAGACACTCATGTCGCCGGTTTCCAGCTACGCATCGTTCCGTCCTTGCCGACAGTAGGACCTGAGGTCACAAGTCGGATATTCATACCGATGGTTCGGGTGAGCCTCGTCGACAGTCCGTTTGAGGCATTCCCATCCTTCCCTGACGGTGCCGGTTTTCAGATCATACCGAGGGATCGGAAAAGCTGTGCAAAGATTCATCTCCCATGGTTCGAGTGGCCAGATAGGGGAGTACTCAGGGCATTGAGCCGGCGCATTGTGATAGGCGTGTCCATAGTGGGCCTGAAGATAACGAGTGAGTTCGTCGGGGGATGCAACGGCCGGGAGTGCACCGGTCAGCAACTGCTGAATGCGGAACAGAAACGTGATAATGCGGGTACTGATGCCGTCGAAGATTCTGATGCAGAGGATTAGGATACGCACATCTTATTTCCTAGGATCCAGAAGGTACGGGGCCATACGGCCTGCGGCTTCTGCTCCCCCAGTGGGCGGAGGTGGATCGATCTGAAACGCAGGCATCTCGACGACCTTCGTGAGTGTCAGATCCCATTTTCCTTTTTCAAAGTCACTCAAGCAGAGCTCCACCCCCCTTCCATACCGATGCAGATAATCCACCAGCGGTTGTTCATCGGCAAAGTTGTACCGTCGTACGTACACCAGAGGCGTCTGCAGCGCCACGGCTTCCACTACTGTTCCGTAGCCTGGTTTCGTCATGATGACGTCAACCGAGGCCATCAATGTTTTAAACGAAAACGGCAAGGACTTGGTAGAGATAAATCGCCTGCTTGTCGATGGGATCGAGCCGTCGAAGAGGAAGCGATAGCCGGGAAGTGATTCCAATATTTCAAAGGGGAGTGAGTCCAACGGAATGCCGCCGAATCCGACGAGCACGGCGCGCTCTCCACGCGTTAGCTTCAGCAGCTCAGTAAGTTGTTCACGAGCCGAAGAAGCCGGCTCGGCAATCGGTCCAATGTTGATCAACTTTTTGAAGATCGCCATGGTAGGAGCCGGCGTCATTCGTAGCGCGAGATCAGCTGCGCTGTAGGCCTGGCGAATCGACCGGATGATCGCCCGTCCGTCAATCGATGGAGGGGCCAGGTAATCGGATAGGACAAGGTCCCACGTCAGGTTGACGAGTGCGACGGTGGAAATGCCGGCAGCTTTTCCAGCCGCCAGAGCCAAATACGGTGTATCAGCCAAGACAAGATCCGGAGCGGCAGCACGCATGGCCTCAACCTCAGTCTGAAGGCGATCATTCCAGGTGCTATGGAATCGGTGATGTTCGTGCCAGGTCGCCTCCACGTCGATCGTCATGGGACCGTTTTGAATGCAGCCGATGTCCTGCTGAACGGCGCTCGTCTCCCAGGGAGTCGTGAGACGATCAGTGAAGAATGATGCAGGGACGGTGGTCCGAAGAAGCACTCGAAGGTTCGGAACGAGACGGCCTAAGGCATTGAGCACCGGCACGACTTGTGCGGCATGGCCGAATCCATGTCCTGAGATGGCGGCCCAGATCAACGGCATAGATAGGAGTCGGTGAGAACCACGAGCGACAACCGGTGCAGGGAAAATCTACTCAACTATTGGAATGGTCCGATTCCATGGGAGGAATGTTGTACAGCAGTTCCAGGTCGAACTCGTCGACCAGTTCGTTGAATGCGCCGGACCCCATATCGGAGCGAACTTCGGCCATGACAAGATCAATGGCCGGAGCGGCATGTTGTCCATATTGCGTGACGGCTGATTCAATGCGCTTTCTGGCATCGTCGAGGTTCACGTAGTCCCTCCTTCTTTTTATAATGAATTATTTATCCAAGGGAGCGCAAGAGCTCTTGCATATCCGGCACCAGATCCTTGCCGCCGTTGGACCGTCCCGAAAGGACGGCGTCGATTCCGGCGGTGAGAACCGGCTTGGCATCGGCGTTCCGTCCTAATTGGATCAAAGCACGTCCAAGGGCCAGATGAGAGGCCACATGGGTCGGGTCCAATTGTGTCGCGACAGTCAGATGCTCGACAGCCTCTTCCACACTCCCGTTCTCTTGAAGGATCTTGTTGCCGAGCCCATAGCGGCCAAGGAAGCCCTTGGGATTTTTGGCAACCATCTGGCGGAAGGCGTTTATGTCCACGATGCATGCTCCAATATTTGATTGGTACTATAGCATTAGAGTGGCGGGATCAGCCAGATGAGAGAGTCGGCTGGAGAACGTGTGCTTGTGTTAGGGAATCGGGGTGGTCGTGGGGACAAGGGAAAGGGAGGGCTGTGGTGCCGATGGTCTTCTTGCTTTTACGGTCACGGTGCGGATGCCTGATGCTGGGGATGAAGCGCTGCTGGCCATATAAAGATTGGTGTCTCGAACAAGTTGCCCCGTCAGGTCGGCCAGGCATGCGTCCGTCACATGCCCCTTCAATTCGTCGATCATAACCGGCGTGGCACCGAACAATTTATAATAGACCGTACCGGACGAGCGGGCTTCATAGCGCTTGAGTTGTCCGTCCCAGCGTTCCAGCTCGATGCCGATTTTGGCGGCATAGTCGTATTCCAGCTCGATGAAGGGCGAGAGGAGGAACATGGAGCCGCCGATGACGATCCCTTTCAGCGCCGACAGACCGGAATGTGGCTCGATGGCTTCGTCCATGGTGATACGCGCTGAGACGATTTTCTCACCGAGCGTATCGGACGGTGCTCCGAGGGGAATCAATGTCGAAAAGAGACGTGTTTCCTGTACTCTGTTGAGAATCCGTCGTTCAGTTTCAGTCGAGGGGTTTTGTGGTGCGCCGTTTTGTGACAGTCGAAACGAGTCCATGACCAACGGAACTCGCTCGTCAGCGGGGAGCAAGTGGGTGACGGTCGGCTGCAAATCCGCAGAAGAAGGTTTCAATTCGATGGATCGTGTGCACCCGGTACTCGTGCATACCACGACTCCGATGAGGCCCACGATCGACCAGCAAACGGCTTGTCTCGTCATGATCGCTGTCTCCTCAGAAATAGAATGAAAAGCCGCCGAAGGGCAGGCTCGCATTCAGTCCAAGATTCGGGAATGCCGTCCCGGCGTTGGAGATATGATGGAAGCGGTAGCCGGCGTTGACGGCAAGTTGGGACGTCAGGAACCAGGACACGCCCACTCCCCCGACGAGTACAAAGTTGAACTCATTGGCTTGTTCGCGAATGCGTCCGCCAAGATCCGTCCAGAACGGCCCGCCGGCGAATTCCGCATACGGCCGAAGACGCCCCAAGGCGACGAACGTGTACTTGATCCTCGGTGTGAATCCGATGCCATGCGTTACCAGCGGCTCTCGGAACTCCAGGTACACCATCTCCGCTCCAAGAGAGACTTGTCCTCGGTACCAGCTGGCACCGATGGGATCGGTGATCGTCATCATCCACGACGGCATCACGGCTGGTCCGTGCTGTTTGGTTGTGTGTAGTTCAGTCAGTCGATGGGAGAACATATAGCCGGCCGTGAGTCCGACCTCTTGTGTGCCGACAGTAATGGTCGGCACGACATCATCGGCCTGGACGCTGGGTGCTGCCAGAACAGCGCCGAGTGCTATGGTGGCGAAGGTGCGAATGCAACAATCCATGCTGTCTCCAGGTCACTATCTTGTCGGCTCATGTCGGGTGAAACTTGATCAAGCGCTGTCCAGGCGTGACGCTTCAAAGGTAGCAGAGGGCTGAATTCTGTCCAGGAGTTCGTCGAGCTTTCGGCAAAGGGATTGGGTAGAAAGGGAGGGGCGAAATGGAGATCAGGCTATCCGCTTGTCTTTAGGTTTGAGAGATGGTCTGAGTCGGCCTGGAACTCAGCCAACGCATAGCGCTGATCGAGAGCGACCACACGTTCGAGACAGCGAAGCGCGGAGATGGAATCCTGACGTGTCTCGTAGACTTTTGCAAGGAGGCGGAGGACTGCGGCTTCGGCCGGTTCGTTGCCGAGCTTGATGTAGTGCTCCGAGGCGTTGTTGAGGCAACGCTCGGCTCTCACGAGGTCTCCTTGATCGAGATAGCACTTTCCAAGTTGGCTATACGTGACAGCAAGTCCTTCTTCGTTGCCCACCGTCCGGTGATGGTCGAGAGACTGTTTAAATGACGCCACGGCCTGGGCCCATTGGCCGTCTCGGGCCTCTTGAAGTGCGAGGTTATTGTAAAGAATCCCGAGTCCTCGGTTGTCTTGAAGCTGGCGCAAAAGATCCATGGCTTCAAGATAGTAGGGACGCGCTTTCTCTGGATGATCAGATGCGATATGAAGATTGCCGAGGTTGACTAAGGTATGGGCCACGGCCGTGAGATTTTGCTCGGTTCGTTGGATCTGGAGCACTTCTCGATAACATTGTTCTGCGCGGGCAAACTCATTCATGAGTGCGCAGGTATTGCCGAGGTTTCCGAGAGAAGCCGAGAGCGTCTGTTGATTGACGGCACCTCGATCATCGGCCACCGCTGCTTCCCATGCAGCGCGAGCCTGAACGAGATCTCCGCGATGAAGAAAAATCCTGGCCCGATGTTTATCGTCGTCCGACATGCTCAGCACTTCGGAGCTTAGTCTCCGCCCTTCGGCGTGTCCCGCTTATATTCAATCTGCAGCTCGTCTTGTTCCTCCAACCCTAACCCAGCTTGAAAAGAGCTGTACAATTCAGTGACGCACTCGATATCCCGAGAAGCTTTGCCTTCATGGGAGACGAGATAGGCCTCGGACAATTTCAGCCCTGTCTCAAAGTGCCGTGCAATCGTCTCCTCCGTCACTTGCTGCCAAGTGATGTAAATGCAGAAGGCCTGGAAGGAATGGGCATTGGGGTACTGCTGTGCCAGAGTTAACAGGCCTTCATAGGCTTCTCTCGCCGTCGCACCCGTGTTGGAGGAAAAGGTCTCTTCCAACTCAACGGCGGTATCCCAGTCAGAGCCGAGTTCAACTTCCGATTGGCCGAATGCGTCTTGTGCGGCAAGGGCGGCGTCGAATTGCATAAGTGGACCTCTATGGCGATGAGGCAGAATACGCGGAGGATGCCAAGGAGGTCAATGAGTTGAATTTTGTGGCTGTACGCAGTTAGCAAAGTGGTTCGCCAAGCTCTTCTAGTCGTTTACGCCAGCGTTCGGCTGTAGCATGTGGGCCATCAATGCGAATATGTTTTTCACTTCCGGTCTCCGAGAAATCTGAATCCGCGTTTACTTTCCTTCTCGCCGCTCGGTAGACTGCCTGAAGAGTTGTGAACAATGAAACATCCAGTCTCAACAGTGTCAAATCTAACCCCATCGACTGATCCGGTTGAACGGGTCATCAGTTACCACATCCAAACCAAACATCACTTCAACCGTTATGCCCGCTCATTAGGGTATCTTGATTGGGCGAATCAGCCCGATCCGTTTCGGCGGTTTGAGGGGGCTCAGCTCATCTCTCTTCCATTGCTTCAGCCTGATGAAGAGCCGCTGTCCCCTGCCTACGACGCGATTTATGAACGAGGAGCCGTTCCCTGTCAGCCTGTCAGCTTGAGCACCTTGTCCCGTTTCTTCGAATTCGCCCTTGCCTTATCAGCCTGGAAGAAAGCGGGTGAATCGGAATGGGCGCTCAGGAGTAATCCGTCGTCCGGCAATCTCCATCCGACGGAGGGCTATGTTGTTCTGTCAAGAATCGACGGACTCAACTTGGCACCAGGTCTCTACCATTACGCGCCGAAAGAACATGGACTGGAATTGCGCGCGGAGTTTTCTGCAGAGCCAGTTGCTCGGTTGCTGGCTCCATTTCCTTCTGGCGCCTTTCTTCTCGGACTCACATCAGTTCATTGGCGTGAAGCCTGGAAATATGGTGAGCGAGCGTTTCGCTACTGCAATCACGATGTCGGTCATGCAATCGGATCGTCCCGAATCGCAGCCGCCACGCTCGGTTGGACCATGGCGTTGTTGGATGGTGTGAATCAAGACACGGTAGCGATGTTACTCGGAACCGATCGCAAGGAAGACTTTGGAGAGGCTGAGCTTGAGCATCCGGACTGTTTGGCAGTGCTCTGGCCATCTAAAAGCGTGAAGCGTGAAGCGTCGTTCGTGAAGCGCGAGCATTCAGCAATGCCGTTGTTCATTGATTTGGCCATTGCAGAAGAATTGGTTCGCGGAACTTGGTATGGAAAGGCGAATCGATTGAGCAAGGAACATGGGGTGCATTGGGACATTATCGACGAAGTAGCTGAGGCTTCATGGAAACGACAGGCGGATACACGGACGATTTGCCTATCCCCACAGCCTTTTTCTGAACCTGATACGCTTCACGTTTCAAGAATGACGAGAGACATTCACCCGTCGGCTGGCCAGATCATTCGCCAGCGCCGAAGCGCCGTCGCGTTTGACGGCCAGACCTCGATTTCTGCAGCCACATTTTTTCGCATGATGCAGCGGGTCATGCCAGAAGCCGACCGTCCACAGTTTGAACGGCCGATGCCGTGGGATGGTTGGCCCTATGATCCAGCGATACATCTCCTGATATTTGTTCATCGTGTGGATGGGTTGACGCCTGGATTGTACTGCCTGGTACGGGACTACAAGAAACTCTCGTTCGTTCAGCAGGCCATGAACCCTGAACTCAACTGGACGATCGCGCCTGATTGTCTGGAAGGACTTCCCCTGTATTGGCTACTCGAAGGCGATGCAAAAAAAATAGCGGCGCAGGTGAGTTGCCATCAGGATATTGCCGCCGACAGCGCCTTCTCCTTCGGCATGCTAGCTGAGTTTGTAGGGACCTTGCGGGAACGAGGTGCTTGGTGGTATCCACGCATGTTTTGGGAAGCGGGCTTACTCGGACAGGTGTTGTACTTGGAGGCCGAAGCAGCGGGAGTGCGGGCCACGGGGATCGGCTGTTTCTTCGATGATCCGGTCCACGACATCGTCGGTATCACGAATGTAACCTTGCAATCGCTCTATCATTTCACGATCGGCGGACCGGTCGAAGATCGAAGACTGCAGATGTTGCCGCCGTATCAACACTTGCCATCCCATTCATGACGGGTGAGAGGGGCGCATCAGCGTATGTTTAAGATCAAGAGGAAAAACGACAAACCCAAGCGAACGGTGCTTTACAACATCGTCGAAGATTATTCTGAGTTTGATGCCCCAGGGAATGTGACTGTCTGTGCGATGACGGAGCCGGAGGATCTCCCTGCCCACGCCAAGATACTGTCAGAAAGTTATGATGTACCGCTCGAGACGATGACGACGTTGCTGACCGAGGGCGGGACGTATGTGTATCCAGCGGTCGGTGGTCTTCTTACACGAGGCTTGTTTGCGTGCCGGATTGATTCGTCCATCCGAGCGCCGAAACAAACATGGACATTGGATCTCATGCAATTTGCGGAAGCCGAGCAAGTGGCTCGAATCAGAGCACTTCCCCCCCTGGATGCCGCCTTTGAGGTCTTTCGTAAAACATTGCCGGTTGAGCTGAAAGCCAAACTTGAAGAGAAGAATTTGGGGTTGGACTATCGGACGTTAGATCGCGCCGTCGCCAAGGGCGGTGACATCAAGTATATCGATTTCCGCAAAGACTGGTCACCACATTTCAAGCGACTCTGCATTATGCCGGATGGACGGTTGGTTGAGACTGGGGGCCTGCAGGAATTTTCAGAACTTCACGGCATCACCGTCGCTGAGGCCAAAATATTGATCGAGCAGGGTGGCACGCTCGATGTGAGAGGAGAGGTGTTGGCCTGTCAGATTGTGAACGGTCAGCCTGCCGTTGCACGATTCAGTGCGAAAAACTATGCGAAGGCGAAGGAGTTGGTTGGGTCGAAGGGCATGCATTTGATGGATGCGTTGAGTGAGGTTGGGTACAGCGACCCGTCCATGATGCGCGGTCTGACTCGAAAAGAATTGACGGGCAAGCGATAATCAGGAGAAGTGGGTCTCTGAGGTCGACGGAATCAAGCGACAGCGAGTTCTTCTTCCACCGCTTCAAGAAGCTTATTGATGTCGAACGGCTTTTCAAATGCACGACGGGCGCCGAAGAGTTTCGCGACATCCAAGAAGTTCTGGTCGCCCTGAGCTCCGGTGATCGCGATCACTTTGGCGTCGAGATATTCTCGGGTGAGCTGAAGGGTTGCTTCCAGGCCGTCCGTCTCCGGCATCAACAAATCCATAATGACGAGATCGACCGGCTCCTGCTGATAGAGTGCGAGTCCTTTGCGCCCATCCTCTGCTTGGAGCACGTGGTGTCCGGCCTTCTCAAGGACCTCTTTGAGGAGCCCTCGGATAGACGGTTCGTCATCAATGACTAGAATGGTTGCCATAGCTATTCTAAGAATATTTGTTGATCATACCTAGGGAGCCTGAAACTGTCTAGAAATAAAGGATATCTACTGTACCTGCAAACGGTGAGTACATGATGGGGCCGATCAGCTCCGTCCATTCCTTTTCACAGCATGGCATTTCTGTCTCGTGTTCGATCCTCGACGATCAAATTTTCCTCATCAACGGAATTCAAGGTGTCACACCCAACGCCACAAGTGGAACGAATTTTGGGTTGACCGAGGTTCAGATTTTTGTTACAAGCGACAGACTTGGAACACCCACCGTGGTGAAATTTCCACGCTCATGTTAGGAGGGTTTCTGTGGATAGCGCCGACCGGGCCAAATGGGCCTGGACTCGACGAGCATTTCTTCAGGCGTCTTTCGTAGGGACGCTCTTGCTCAGTGGGCGGTTAGTTGGTCCACAACCGGTCCAGGCTCGTGAGCTGCCGGAGGGACGGCTCACCTTAGTCAATGAGAGGACGGATGAGCGGTTGGAGGTGACCTATCGCGACGAGGTGGGTAGGTATGATCTTGAAGCGCTTGACGATGTGAATTACCTGATGCGCTGTCATTACTCCGGTGAGGTTGGAGCCATCGACGTGCGTGTGTTGGAACACGTGAATTTGGTGCAGAAAAAACTCGGGAGTAAGAAAGACATCCATTTCATTTCGGGTTTCCGGTCTCCCGAGTACAATGCCATTCTAGTGCGGAAAGGTGGACACGCTGCCAGAAACAGCCTGCATATGCAGGGGCAGGCCATCGATCTCTTAATTCCGGGTGTCCATCCAAAAAGACTCCGCCAGACGGCACTGGAACTGCGATTTGGCGGGGTCGGCTTTTATAAACGTTCGAGGTTTGTGCATTTGGACTCCGGTCTCTTCCGGTTCTGGTAATCTCTCCCCCGACGAATTCAATCACATTTCGTTCCTTCGAACGTCATCATGTTCCGGCAAGGACCGAACGTCTCCATGATGCGGCGCCTTCGATGAATGTACTTCCAGAGATGACGACTCTGATTGCATTGGGAGGACGGTCTCTGGATAATGCCGGAACTGCTCAGTGTCCCATGTGCTCATGAAAGAAATGAAAGGGTCCGTCCATGTCGACGACTAGTCTGGCTCTCCTCATTTTCGGTGTCTGCTACTTGGTCATTATGACCGAGCGAATCCATAAGACCATTGTGGCGTTGAGCGGTGCTGCCTTGATGATCGCGTTTGGTGTCGTCTCGCAAGACGAGGCCTTTTACTCTCACGAATTCGGTGTGGACTACAATGTCGTGTTTCTGTTGATTGGGATGATGGTCATCATCAACATCATCAGAGAGACAGGTTTGTTCGAGGTCCTGGCGATTTGGGCTGCCAAGCAGGCCAAGGCCAGACCGTTCCGCTTGATGGTCCTACTGGCGATCTTGACCGCCGTTTTCTCGGCGATGCTCGATAACGTCACCACGGTCTTGCTGATGGCGCCGGTGACGCTGTCCATCTGCAAACGCTTGGAGCTGAACCCCATCTCGTTTCTTCTCTGCGAAGCGTTGTCGTCCAATATCGGTGGGACAGCGACGCTTGTCGGCGACCCACCAAACATTATGATCGCCAGTAAAGCGGAGTTGGGGTATCTGGAGTTTTTGTCGGTCCTTGGACCCATCGCGGTGCTGATCATGGCCGTGTTTCTTGGAGTGATGTGGATGCTCTTCGGTCGAAGGATGTCGGTGGCTCCGCACCTGCGCGAAGCGGTCATGACGCTCAATCCGAAGGATGCGATTCGCGACCGTGGATTACTCCGGCGTTGTTTGTGGGCGCTGGGGGGCGTCAATCTCGGTTTTGCGTTCCATTCCTTTGTCCACCTTGAGCCGGCGACGGTTGCGTTACTGGGGGCAAGTGCCTTCATGCTGCTCGGCCATGCGCGGGGACGATCGAATGAAACGGAAGAGATGAAATACTTGGCAGACGTTGAGTGGAAAACGATCTTTTTCTTCATCGGTCTCTTCATTTTAGTGGGAGGCCTCGTGAAGGTCGGGGCGATCCGATATCTCGCAGAGCGGCTCGTCAATATTACGGAGGGCAACATGGCCGGAGCGACGCTCGCCGTGCTGATCGGTTCGGCCGTGCTGTCGGCGTTTGTGGACAACATCCCCTATGTGGCCGCCATGAATCCTCTTATCGTCGACCTGGCCCGTTCTCTGCACCCGGATGTTGCAGACTATACGGCGTTGGTCCATCAACCGGATATCATTCCCCTGTGGTGGGCGCTGGCGTTGGGAGCCTGTTTAGGTGGAAACGGCACGATCATTGGGGCCAGTGCGAACGTGGTGATCGTGGACATTGCGCGCAAGGCGGGCTATCACATCACGTTTTGGCAGTTCTTCAGGCTGGGCTTTCCCGTCATGATCGGGTCCGTGGCGATCAGTGCAGCCTATCTCTGGCTCCTGTTTCTTCGGTAAGTCGAGCGTACTGAGAACCTGCCGCAACACCTAGACTCTCGCCAGCAACCCTATCAAGTCTGTAATTCCCTTGGGCTGAGATGGTAATTGACCGTCTGAATAGGATGGGGATTTGAGGTCGTTAATGGTGGTGTGCCAAGGTGTGCGCTTCGGGGCGCGTCTCAGCCGACTTCGCAGGTCACGGTGGATTCGTCGGGATCGCAACACTCGGTCTCCAGTTGAATAGTCACATGTTTGATGCCGAAGTCCGTAATGATCCGGTTCTGGATCAACTGAAATAGCTCAAGTCTTATGCTTGGGTACTGCGCAGGTAAGCGTTCAGTGCCCGCAGTAATGGGAGATACGCGGAAGTCGGTGATACACATCTTTGGCGAGCGTTTCATCATAGGTATGGGCGGTGCGGTTCCGATCTTCGAGCATGGCTAACCACCCGGTTTCGTCGGTGATCCAGCTGCTCTTGTAAGCCGTCTTGAGGCAGCTTTTCGGGGATTGGCAGTCGAGTCCTTCTGCCCGTGCCCGTTCTTGAATCACCTTCCAGGCCAACTCAAAGCAAAACTCAAGTCGCTGGATGGAGGCGTCTCGGGTGAGATCGGTTGCGGGAGCGCCGAGGGCTTCGCTGAACCGTGCAATGGCTGTGGCGAAGTGTCGAGTCTTGTGCTCATAAGCGGATTCCATGACGAAGAATTTCTTGTTGGAACCGCTCGCCGACGGTATGGAGATCGACGATGTCGATTTCATGCAGCGTCGCGATATTCTCTATTCCAGCCCGGAGTTCGGCGAAGCGCTCAGGAAGGAATGCGGTGGGACCAGAAACAGCGATATCAATATCGGCGTATGGGTGAGCCGTACCTTTTGGCCACGACCCGAACCAGATGACCTCAACATCAGCGCCCAGCATGGCTCGAACAAGCTTCGCGACTTCTTGTGCAATCTGTCGAGGTCGAGCGAGAAGCTCTTGAGAAATCATAGGGTCAGTGTATCGGTTCTGGCGATGATGTCAACTGGGTTGCCTGGCAAGCTGATTGAAAACAGGAAGCTGTGTCCAGAAGGAATCGGACGGTCAGTGATGGTGCGCGAAGGAATGTGCTTCGTGGTGCTGGTCGGTCAGTTTCCGGAGGTCACAGTGGATGTCGTCGGGATCGCAACACTCGGTCTCCAGTTGAATGGTCATATGTTTGATGCCGAAGTCTGTAGTGATCCGGTTCTGGATCAGTTGCAGCAGCTCTAGAGGGGTGCAATAGCGTTCGATCATGACATGGCTGGTCAGCATGATGAGGCGAGGCTCGACTGCCCAGATGTGAAGATCATGCACGTTTTTGACGCCAGGAATTGATTCGATGGTCGCAGCAACGTGAGGAACACTGATGCCCGGTGGAGTCGATTCCAATAGGACATCCATCGACTCTTTAAAGATCGGCCAGGCTCCTCGGAGAATGACCCCGACGATCAGTAAGCTGATGAGTGGATCGAGGACGGTCCATCCTGTGAGAAGAATCGCTCCGCCGCTGACGATGACGCCGAGCGACACCCAGGCATCTCCCAACATGTGCCAGAACGCGCTTCTGATGTTCAAATCGTCTTTGGCACCCTGTTGGAGTAGCAGGGCGATCCCAAGATTTGCCACGAAACTGACGGCGGCCACGGCCATGACCCACCAACCATCGACAGGGACTGGGGCTAGCAGGCGTTGGACGCCGACAATCGCGATGCCGAGGGCAGTCAATAGCAGAATGAAACTGTTCAGAAACGCGGCAAGGATTCCGGCGCGATGGTAGCCGAAGGTTCGAGTCTCCGAAGCTGGACGTGCCGTAAGGAGATGAGCATAGAGGGCGAGGAAAAGCGAGCCCTGATCGACGAGGTTGTGGCTCGCGTCGCTCATCAGGCCGATACTATTGAGGACCCAGCCTCCGACGAACTCCGCTGCGATGATGACCGCATTGATAGCGAGGGATAGCTGGAGCCGCGATCGAAGGTGTGTATACGAAGCCAGTGCTGTCATATCCCACAGTTTCGCATGAGCGATGCAATGCGGCAAGCCATGACGACGGTTT
>CAZJOQ010000095.1:0-14034 GCA_964547625.1 uncultured Nitrospira sp. | reverse complement strand
CCGCTTTTCGCATGTATCAGAAGGGCAAAGCGGATTTTTCTGACTGCCTGCTGGGGGCAACCAATCGATCGGACGGCTGTGATTTGACCGTCACCTTCGATCAAGCCGCAAGCAAACTCGATGGCTTTCAGTTATTGTCGTAGCCCGATACGATCCTACACGCCGACACCGAACGGCCTGTAGCCATCATGATTGGCACACATGAACTCATCCAGCCCGATCCCGGTAAACTTTCTCCCGCACTAACGAGGCTAATGACGGGGCAGTGGAAGAGAGGAGCCCTCCCGCAGCTGGGGGTGGGCAAAGGGGCGGAACGGATCGTGGAACAGCTGGGAAAACTTCTGGCATGACGGAGCAGGGAAGTCCGGTGGAGCGGGGAGAAACAAGGACTCCCGACCCCCTTTTCTTTCCCCGCGGAGTTGTCTGATCGGCTTGCGGCATCGACACCGGAACAGCAGCACGTATGTGAGGTGAGTCCATCGGGATTCGACATTCGTTGGCCGCTCATAGCCGAGGATTTGTCGATCGACGGATTGCTGGGTATTCGGCACGAACCGAGTAAGAACGCCTGCGCCTAACGAGGTGCTCCAACGCACTCCTTTCCGCCTGCCACCGTGTTCGATGCCGACGTCGACCGGCTCAAAGTGGCACTCGCTGCGTGATCGGCAGAAATCTTCGACCACACCGGCCTCTCTATGGTGTGTGCCGCGCCGGACAACGTTGCACGATAACATCTCTTCCGACACGGTCCGCTCACGATTGCTTAGGCTGAAGGAAGGAGGTGGTCGATCAATGAAATGCCATGCACGATACAAGATCAGACCCTCATGGCACTAGTCTCGTTTCTTTTCCATGTCTTTTGTTGACAGACTGTCGGGGAAGCCCGTAACATTTACCGTACAGTACATCCGTTCTTCGGATCGGTGGTGACTATGCCCAAGCAAATTATTACGATGCAAGACTCTCTCTCCAGTACCGTGCTCCAAGAGGCGATCGAACGTGAAAAACAGGTGCTTCGTCTTTCGATCGACCAAGTTGAGGCAAACGTCGCTGCCTTTGAAAGGAAATTTGGGACGCCCGAGAGGACCAGCTTGTTCGGGAAGGTGGATGACATGCAATTGATCGAGTGGGAAGGCGAGGAAGAGACGCTCGCTCGGTTGAGACCTAAGCTGCAGCGCCTGGAGGAGATCCAGGTTGAACCGCAGTGACTATGTTGCCGAACTTCACCGGTTGCTCCAATCGCATCCCCTAATTGCATTCTACGATCTCGACGCGCAATCTCGCGGCGAGCGCTTCCTGTTTGTCAGGGGGACAGTCAAATTCCTCCGGCACACGATCCTGGACTTCAAAGAATTTGTAGAGTGTCATCCTGGCCGCATCGAGCGGTTTAAGTATGCCTACAATTGCCGGCAAGGCAACCGCGTCCTATTTCGCTACGATAATGCCGCCGATCCACGAGCCAAACACCTCCCGACCTACCCTGCGCATAAACACGAAGGCGACGAGATCCGGTCATCTCCTCCCACGGATCTGTCATCCGTGGTCAACGAAATCGTCCAGCTCATGGGCGACTCCCTGTAATCAAACTTAAAAGGATTCTTTTCCGTCATTCAAATGGTACGTGGGTTGTTAACACGGCGGATGCCCTCAAACGGGTGTCCTTGGCATGACGCTCGTGCCGCCCTTGCGCGAGTCTTGTTCAACCAAAGGCACCAGACAAACCAGACCAACCAGACAGACCAAACGAACCAGACAAACCAAATAGACCAGACAGACCAACCTGTCGGGTCTCGCGCGATCGATGGCGGGGCAATGAATAAGGGTGCGATTCCTCGGTCTGTGACGGGAACGCGACAGAGCGGATCGTGGAGTGTCTGGAGCGAGTGCCGGCAAGACTCCGCTAGCGGCACACGTCGTATTGGAAGAGGCTTCCACCATGAGCAGGGGGAAGGGAAGCGGGTTAGGCCGCTCGGAGGGGGGCAAGTTCCTCCGGGGAAATCGCGGCAAGGCCGAGCGTGCTCAGAACCACATTGATTTGGCTGACCGTCACCGAGGCCGGTGCAAGAATTTCCAGCCCAATGGGTGCTCCGCTCGCAGCAAAATCCACCAGCACGCCGGGAAGCGCTTCCTCAGTGCGAGCGCTCTTCGCTCCAACCGATCGAGGCAGATACAGATAGGCGGCAAGCGGTTTGCCTTTGCGGAATGTCACTTCGAGATAGCGGTCCTTCATACATTATCCTTTCACAGGGTACGCAGTCACGACAACGAGGAGCTGTGCGTTCGAATCTGGCTCAACGATCACCGCCCATTCTTCGCCGCGATGTCGTGTGCGTATCATCCATCGTGCTGCCACGACACTCGGGCGATAGGATTCTGCTCGTTCCAGCATCGCGCGCAACGCAAGCTCAGTGAAATCTCGGTCCTCCATGTGCTTTTCAAGATGAGACGTGAACTCAAGTTCCCATTCCCACCACTCAGGCCAGTCCGTTACAGTGGAGCCCATTTACAGCCACCGCTCATCGCATGTCAACACAAGCCAGGCGACCTCGATGGTTCGAGTCTCACTCCCACGGAGTGGACATCGATCACCGTCGAGAAGTCTACCGAAGCTGATCAAGGCCCCGGGGCAGATTTGGCCTCCCAGAGGTGTAACGACTACCCTCCGCGGCAACACCGAACGCCCTGCGACCCTCACCATCGGGATCAACAAACTGATCGGAACTAATACAGAGAAGCTCCCACCTGCACTTGCGCGATTGAAGGCAAAGGAGTGGAAGAAAGGGGCGATTCCACCGAAATGGGATGGCAAAGCGGCGGAGCGGATTGTTGAACATTTGGAAAGACTGTTGCTCGCATCGTGAATTCATTCTGCGGTGACTGAGAGGCGGATATCTTGCGATACGCTAGTCGTTGCGCTAAAGCAAGGATGAGCATTTCATGTAGGGAGGCGTGATGTTCACGTCAACCTTGACCAGCAAGGGGCAAACCATCATCCGGGAGATCGCCTGGAGTTTGTCATCGATGAAGACGGTCGAGTCCTCGTGCTGCCGACGAGCGTCGATGCATCAGAGCTTGCCGGTATCCTTAAACGGCCGGCAAAGCCAGTCACTGTTGCGGAGATGAATCAAGGCATTCGCAAGCGAGGGGGCGTCGATGATCGGGATCGACACGAATGTGCTTGTCAGGTATTTGGTGCGAGATGATCCTCGCCAGACACGCGTAACAACACAGGTCATCATGAAGGAATGTACGAGAGAGTCCCCGGGGTTTATCAATCGCATCGTGCTCTGCGAACCCGTGTGGGTCCTGGAGAGCGCCTATGGATATTCGAAAGAAGCTATTGTGAACGTGCTGGATAAGCTGATGCGAACGAGCCAGTTCAAGGTTGAAGACGCGCAGTCGGCGTGGACCTCTTTCCGCATGTATCAGGAGAGGGGAAAGCGGACTTTTCAGATTGCTTGTTCGGGACCACCAGTCGTTTCAGCTGCTGTGATTCGACTGTTACATTCGATCATGCCGCAAGTAAGCTCGATGATTTTCATTTACTGTCATAACCTGAGACGACTATTCGCGACAACACTGAGTGGCCTGAAACCATCACGATCGGCACAAACGAACTCATCGGGACTGATCCAAGCAAGCTTCCACCTGCGCTCGCGCGATTGATGGCGGGTCAGTGGAAGAAAGGAGCCATCTCGTCATTGTGGGATGGCAAAGCGGATCGTAGAGTGTTTGGAGCGAGTGCTGGCGTAGGTAGATAACGGCTGGTCCGATGCAGAACCTCAATTAGCCAAGCATGCCCGATCTGGTAATCCAGCATCTAACTATGGAGTTCAGTCCAAAATAAATCTCGCGGTTCGGTCCGGTTCGTTCTAATTGGTACGCCTCTGTTCGATCTTGCCCCCGTTCATGGAGGACAGCATTCCCTAAGATATTTCGTAATTTACTTATTCATGGCGTCATTCAAAGTCCTCAAAGTGGACCAAGCCTTGCTGTCAGAAAAACCATTTTAATTTGTCAGATGTACCTGCAGCCAATATTATCCAAGCAAGGTTCCGAATTGCATCAATATGAAGAGGGGCTGCCTCTTATTTGCCAACTGCAATTGATCAGAACAGCGTCGAAGAACATCATTTCTATGATCGAGTGACTGATGAGAGAACAGCGGGGCGGAATGCCGAGCCTTCAGAGGGATTAATGAGCAGGACAGGCTGTGTTGTTCTGAAGGGGCAGCGCAGAGCAATGGCTCTCATGCTCTCGGCGTATATGTTCAAGACCTTAAGGGTGCACAATAAGTCAATAGTCATGCCTGACCCCAAAACTATTTACAATCAAGTTGTGCTTGATCTGGAAATACGTGAATCGATTCGTGAAGGTGAGCGATAATCGCTGTCGTGGCTCCATCAGTTCAATTTTGAATGCATCCGTTCATCCAAGAGAGTCTTCCTCAGACTTTTTCAAAGCTCCTGATTCATCGCGGCGTTAAAAGCACTCGATCTGGACAAAGTCTTGCTGGCACAAAAATCGTTTTGGTTTGCCAGATAGACTTAGACTCAATACCATCACAGTAGCTTTCCTAACTAAAGCGTCCAATTTTTCATCCATGATATTTCTCTAGAGACGAATAGTGTGAGCAAGATGCAATGACTTCTAAAGTTGATTCCTGGAACTACATATGTCATCGCATTGCCTGTTCATTTCTGGCGAGACCGGCATCTTGTCTTCTGCATGCGTTGATACAGGCATCAACGATGGCCGTCGTAACTGAGCTAGGTGGAGTAGGGTATGCTGCAAACAGCCAAATTCGGTTTGACAGTACATCCGCAGGTGCACAGCATGTGCTGGAAAGAGGAATCAATCACTTTGGATCAGAATTTATTCGAACTGAAAGGTCAACCAACACACTTCGTTTGAAAATTGGTGCATATGCCGAAGCCCTGGTAGGTACGCAGATTAAAGCCTCAGGTGGAACAATTTCATTCTGGGTTTACCCGCTCTGGCGAAAAGATGATCCTACTTCGCATACCTTTGTCTCTCTCCCTTGGAACGATCCCAAGAGGAGTTACCTTGCAATTACATTTGGGTGGTGGGAGCCGCAAGGGAACAACCGTCTTTATTTCATCGTGAGCAATCAAGAATCCATTCACTGCTCCGTTCCGTATGAATTTGAGCGAGATGCATGGACGATGATAACTGTGGCCTGGGAGTCAGGAACCAACGGCTATTGCAAGCTTTTTGTCAACGGTGCGAAAGTCGCCACTCAGGAACAATCATTTGTTGGCAGCTATTCTGCACGAGGGCCTCTCTATCTGGGGACTGATAGGGGGACGACCCAAGTATCAGGAAGGAGTGCCAACGCGCTGCTCGATGAGCTTCTGCTGTATTCCCGCCCATTCAGTGAAGACGAGGTGCGTAGGTCATATGAGGAACAAGAGAAAGATCTGGATGGGGCAACCGCGAGAAAGTGGAGATGGCTTGATGAAGGGCTGGCGATCCAAAGGTCGCTTACCAGAGCAAAGGGCGGAGAGATTCTGGAAAGCCGTGTCATATTCGATGAAGACATGCATTGGGCAGTATCAAAAGAAAGTGCAGATAACATTCTTAGTCGAGTCAAAGCTGCTGGATTTAATGTGTTTATTCCGTGTGTGTGGCACGGTAATGGAACCTACTATCCAACCGTGCTGACCAGCCCTGATCCGAAACTCGCAGATGTCATCTCTGAGTATGATCCATTAGAGTATCTGATTACGAAAGCTCATGCACTGGGAATCGAGGTCCATCCATGGTTCACCGTCATGCGGAGAGAGAACTCCCACTATCTAAACTTCTTCGGGAAAGGGGTTCCCGACGGTGCATATGACGTGCACAATCAAGAGTTCAGGAAATTCATTGTTGATCTCATGGTCGACGTGGTTCGTCGCTACAAGGTGGAAGGAGTGAACCTCGACTACATTCGAGCTATGGGGCTCTGCACCTCCGATTCATGCCGAGCGGACTACAACCGAGAACCCGGAAGAAATTTCTGGACGGACTACTCCTTGCGAGCGATTTTGGGCCCCGCGAGGAATCGCCTCGAACAGTGGCAAGACAAAGCTGTAAGAGACATTGTTGATACCTTTTCCCGGCGAGCCAAGGAAATCAATCCTGACCTCATCATTAGTGTGGACGGGCATCCCAAACCCAAGACCGAGCACCGTCCTCTCGAAGGACGACATGAGATCGGTTGGATGAACGATGGCCTGATCGATGTGGTGTTCGCTATGGACTACAGGGAAACGATTGATTATGAGCAGATCAACGCAGTGCGTAGAAACTTAGATAGACCGGAACGATTGATCGTGCTATTTGGAAACTACGATCGTCGAAGCGCCACTGCTTCGGCGGTTCCACGCCCAGGTATTTTGGTCGCGAAATATGCCTCCTACGCGCAACACCAATGGCCGTCGAGTGGTGTCGGATTTTATATCTACGGTCAGATGACCGACGAGCAATTAGCCGCTTTGCGAGACGGCCCATTCAAGGATATGGCCATACCTGCTTGGCGGAGTTTGCAGCGTTAGAGGATTACCCAGTGCGCAGTTGAATACGAGAAACTGCACAGCAGTCTAGAGACTATCTCAAAACTAGGCTGTGAGGTTTCAGACAAGCTCCGATTGATGAGGCTCAACAGCCAACCCAAGCATTATCGGCCAATTGCAAAGTCTGCGATTGCAGATGACTGCATAGCAGGAAGCCTGCATCCCTAGAAAGCACTTAATAGAGGTGCGAGATTTGCCCTGGGTCAGGTCTCTTCGATTCAAGCGGTGAACCATACTCAGAAAGTTCTTTCTCCGGTATCTGGAGTGTTTTTCATGAGTATTACCGTTTTACTCAACCTGAGCGTATTGATGGTTGTTGGATCCATATTCTTTCTATTTTCTCGAGGTGCTGCAGTTTTCCTCCTCCTGCTTCCTGCCTCTCAAATGCTCGGAGTGGTAGATCCAATGGCCATTGCTGTGAAAGGCATTTTCGATATTCATCTATACATCGTGATTTTCACGCTTGGATTAACGTTCCTTTCAGTCGACAAGCTCGGAGATCTAGGTCAGACAGCATTTATTCATCCGTTTCTTATACTGGCTCTTCTTTGGGCCTATGGCGTTGTATTTCCAGTCGCTACAGGCAATTCCTCCTTATTCTTTTCTCTAAAGGCCTCGAAGGAGTTCATGTCTGTATTTAGCTACTTTGGTGTATTTCTGTTTCTTCGAACAGAGAAGGATGTTGAATGGGGGTGGAGATGCCTGTTATTGCTGGGTCTTTACTATTCAGGCTTAGAGATTCTCAGCCAAGTTCTTGGAGAAACTCTTCTTAGACATCTCTCCTTTGATTACCGTCGCGAAGCTCAGTGGTTTTGGAAAGTGTACGTCTCCTTCTGGCCAGTAATGGTCATCGCCTTTCTCCACTTTTTCTTTGCAATGACACAATCTGTTAGGCGATCTCATATCGCGCTCGCACTCTCCATCTGCGGAATTCTTCTGACGTTTTTTCGTTCGTACTTGCTAGGTGTCCTAGGTGCCATACCACTCTGTTTGTTGCTGGCGAGGCAAAGGTTAGGAAAGATTGCGTCAAAGGCAGCACTGCTCGGCGGGATGACCGTGGTGGCGATTGCTGTCGTCGCGACCTTGATCGGTGGAGATGTCGTTGCAATGGAACGCATGTTCGATCAGTTTATTTCATCTGGCATCAATGAACTCCAAACTCAAAAGGGTGGGGCTCTCGAAGGCCGTGAAGCATTTGCAAAAGAGCGCCGCAGAATCCTAGATGACAGCCCGTATCTTGGATATGGATTTATCGACAAAGAATCTAAGGCCGGGATCGTTTTTCAGAGGCAGATCAAAGGAGATATGTTGGGTTTTATCGACAAAGGAGATCTGGATGTCGCTCTGAAGTTTGGCTATCTGGGACAGATTGTTTTGTATGGGACATTCCTCTATTTATCCATTAACCTTATCCGACTAGCTCGCCAGAAGCTCCCATCAATGTTTAGCGTACGATGTCTGTCTGTTGCAACTACCGTGATCGTTTTTCTAGTTGTGCAGCCAGTCCATGCTCCCTTGAGCTATAGCTTTGGCCTGCTTCCATTTGGGATAGCGATGGGTTTGATCGAGAGAGAAAGGCTGCTTTGCATGAGGCAGGTCTCATGATTACTATGCTCCATGTGTTGGAAACTTTAAAGGGACATGGTGGGACACCGCGAAAGCTCTTGTATTTGGCGCGACACATAGATCGGCAACAGGTTAAGTTGGTATTTGCCCATTTCAGACCATCGCCACTTGCGCATGAGTTCATCGAATCTGGATGCCAGGTACATGCCATCCATACAGAATCTCCGCTGGCACTCACTTGGCAGATACAAGAGATTGCGCAGAAGAGTAGAGCGAACATCATATGTACGCATTTTACAAGAGCCCTTCTCACAGGGTTTGTGGTTGCAAAGTGGCGCCATATTCCGATCATTCATAATGAACACAGCAGTGCTCATTACCGGCAAGGACTGGGCAGAACATTGGCTCGGCTGGTCCTCCCTTGGGTAGATCTCATCGTCTGCAATTCCGAGCATACTCGTCAATCCATTCAGAAGAGTTTTTGGGGAACCAAAGATAAGCTGGTTACGGTTCATAACCCAGTAGAGGAGCGGATTGCCGGACGCTCAGTGAAAGAGGTGAGAGCAGAGCTAGGTGTGGCTACAAATGAAATTCTCATCATCCATGTAGGAAGGATGATTCCAGAGCGGGATCAAATCACGATCCTTAAGGGGGTGTATGAATTGAGGAAGACATTCTCTTCGGTTCGGCTGGTGATGATCGGTGAAGGTCCTCAAAGAGCTGATCTCGAACTGAGCGCCAGAATGATGGGGCTGGAGGATTCGGTTATTTTCATAGGAAACAGGAATGAAATCGGGGACTATCTCGAAGCCGCCGATATCTATGTCAACTCGACGCTTGATGAGGGCTTTGGCATTGCCGTGGTAGAGGCCATGCTCTCGAGAGTTCCTGTGGTACTTTCTGATCGTGGAGCTCACCCTGAGTTGATTGTCCCCGGTAAGAGCGGTCTTCTCTACAAAGGTGGTAACAGCCACGCATTAGCCGCACAACTAGGCCTCCTCGTCGGAGATCCGGATCTGAGGAAGCGAATGGGAAATGATGGACGCAGGCATGCACAATGTCGATTTGATCCGGCTGACTATGCAACCCGATATCTTGATTTCATAAAGCCAAAAGTGAGTCGGTATTCCTAGAACGGTGTCTCAAGGTGGTAATTATATGGATGTACGAGCGCTAAGAGGAAAGTTATTCTCCGGCGCAGTGGTGGGCTTCTTGAGAATGGGGCTAGCAGTTCCTGTCTATTTGGTGTTGACGCCGATTATGTTGAACACCTTGGGAACGGAGCGTTTTGGGCTTTGGTCATTTAGTACGATGATGGTAAGTGCACTTAACTTGATGGATTTTGGTCTTAAGAACAGCCTTGTGTATCATGTGGCGCGGATGCGAAACGACCACGATGCTGTCGCTCGACATTTTACTGCAACAGTTCAAATGTATCTGGTAATTAGTTCATGCGTCATCTTCGCAATGTGGCTGTGGCATCGGGCACTCATCGAAAACTTATTGCAAGTTCCATCCCATCTTTTCGAAGAAGCCAGGTTCCTGCTCATTGTCACAATTGTCGCGATTGGTGTGAGGCTGATGGCGATACCATACCAAGGTGTATTGGAAGGGTTTCAAGAGCTCTCGCTCTCTCAATCGGTTTTCGTTTTGTGGCTATTAGTCTATAGCGTCGCCATTTGTATCGCACTTATTGTGTGCCCAGATATTTATGGCCTTAGCTGTGCGCTACTGTTCAGCAACCTTTTTATACTGATAGGGTTCTACGGAGTTGCCCGCTGGCGTCTTCCGTTTCTCCGTCTTACCTCGTCGGGAATGCAGGCGGATGGTTGGGGAAATATGTTGAGGTATGGCGTAGGGATACAGCTGGCAACGGCGGCGATTGGGCTTAGAGAGCCTCTTTACAAGATTGCATTAGCTAGGGCCTACGACCTGTCAACGGTAGCAGCGTTTGAGATAGCCTATAGGCTATGTACACAACTGACTTCTATTATCGCCACTCCTCTATTAGGTGTATTAGGTGTCACTGCTCTTCTATCGCAGCGCCATGAAGACCTAATAAGGATTCTACGACCGCTTTTCTCTTATGGCGTGATTGTACTGCCACCCGCAGTTCTATTCGTACATACGTTTACAAAACCATTGTTTAATTTATGGCTTGGACCGAAGGGCAGTGACGCGGCCAACCTGTTTCCTTTATTGTTCCTTGGATTTGCCATCTACTACTCGACAGAGGTCTTGTACAAATCCATCGAAGGTTCTGGTCGATCTTGGTACAGCGGTATCATTCAGGTCGCTGTGCTTGTAATGCAGGTATCATTATTGGTTAATTTCAAATCTATTCCCTGGTCAGTGGCAGGATCACTTCTTGCCGGTTTTTGGGTTTTTAGTCTGTCCAACATCATAATGTTTAGTCGATGCTATGGGAACGTGAATTTATTCCCTCTCTTACCGTTGACCTGTGTAGGCCTACTTTCTTGTGCATACGCGAGCGCGCTGCCGCATCTGCCTAAAGGCACTCAGTTGTGGGCATTTGGAGCCTATCTGGGACTACATCTCACCGTCTTGAATTATTGGGGTGTGGTTACGGTTCAGGCTGTCCTAAGGCTAATGCGCCGGGCTGGCCAAGCTGATATTCAAGGGCAGGTAATCTCTAAATGATCCATCATTAAGCTCGGCAAGGGATTTGAGGTAATAACTGGAGGCAGGAAAAGGAACTGTCCGAACTTCTAAGACTCAGCTGAGAACGTCATGTCAAGGTTTTCCATGCCTAGCCTTTGCAAATTTGACTGGCCTGCCTATCTATCAACCGGCGGATTTCTGACGGGCATTGAACAGTGCGTTAATCCCGATAGCGATCTGAGACTGCATTTTCTGAAGTCTGAGCCCTGCGATGGACCTGTCTGCGTGTTATAAGATCATGATCTCAAGACAACATTCACTCCTTTTAATTGGGCCAACTCCACCGCCATTCCACGGAGTGGCGGTGGCGATTCAGACGCTACTGCAGTCGGATCTTGTGCGAAGGTTTTCCGCAATACACTTGGAACTCGCAGACCGGCGTGGCATTCAGCACGTTAATAAACCGGATTGGCATGATGTTGCCCTCTTTGTTTGGCAATGGCTAAAGCTGGTTGGGATACTCGCCTGTGCCTGTCCAAGGGTAAGCTATCTGGTTCTCTCCCAGTCAACGATTGGTTTTCTCCGGGACAGTATTTTGATCTGGCCGGCGTATCTGAGAGGGAGTCGCATCGTTCTTCACCTGCATGGGGGGAATTTTCGAGAGTGGTTTCTAGGACGTTCTTGGTTCATGCAGGCCTATGTGAAGGTAGTCCTTCGATGTGTCACGCGAGCTATTGTTCTCGGCGAATCTTTGAGTATCCAGTTTGATGGCCTAATTGAGAAAGATCGAATTGCGGTTGTGCCCAATGGTATTGATTGGCCGGGTAGTGCCTCAGAACGAAACGTACCTCGATCTCCGAGCCGATATCGCATCCTTCATCTCAGCACATTGAGCCATCTCAAAGGTGCTCTCGTGTTCTTGCAAGCGGTTCCATTAGTCGTGCAGCAGCGAAAGGACGTCGAGTTCATATTGGCGGGACCATGGTCTCATGAGGAAGATAGGCAGTGGGCAGAGGACTTTATTCATCAACATGAACTCGAAACCTACGTGTCGTTTAGTGGGCAGGTTGACGCTGCAGAGAAAAAGGCTTTGTTTGACTCTTCCGATCTTTTCGTCTTTCCTGGAGTGCAGCAGGAAGGTCAACCATTGGTTGTGATCGAGGCGATGGCGGCAGGTATACCCGTGATTTTTACCGATCGTGGCTGTTTGCGCGACACGGTCGTAGACGGAATAACAGGTTTCGAGGTACCGATTGGTGATGCTTATGAGTTAGCAGAGCGCATGCTCTGGTGCTTGGGTAATCCCGAGTTGATGAAATCGATGGGAACAAGATCTCGTCAACGATACGAAACATTGTATACAAAAGAACAACATGTCCAGCGAATGATTGAGGTGTTCAATATGTCAGCGAGGGGGGAAGCCGCATGAAAGCTCCCGTATGGGCAGAACGAGCATCAGGTGTGGGGAGTCGCAACGCAGGGGTACTGCTTGAGGTTCCAATCGATTCGAAGTCTCTCTCGGAGATTGTTCAAGACTCCCTCCTCTCCATGGAGTGCGGACATTCCCAAAGCGTATTTGCTTGCGCTAACCCGCACTCTTTGGTGGTTGCCCAACGAGATCTAGAATTTAAGATGGCTTTACAGCAAGCAAATCTTGTGGTGGTCGATGGTATTGGCACATCTTTGATGGCTCGTATTGCCAGTGTCCAACTTGGACCTCGTATTACGGGGATGGACTATTTTCAAGGAATTCTAAACGCTCTTCACCGACGCGGGAGTGGGCGAGTCTTCTTCTTTGGATCATCTCCACACGTTCTGGATTGTATCGCCAAACGCTTCGCTGTTGATTTCCCCTCCTTGACCCTGTGCGGTGCCGTGTCTCCACCGTTTGGCGACTGGAGTGAAATGGAGAATCTTCGCATGGTGAAGTTGATCAACGAGGCCAAACCGGATGTGCTCTGGGTTGGAATGACGGCGCCAAAGCAGGAAAAATGGGTAGAGGCAAATCGACGGAAATTCATGGTTCCAGTGATCGGTTCGATCGGGGCAGTATTCGACTTCTATGCCGGAACGTACTCGCGGGCTCCGAGGTGGGTCTGTAACGCCGGCCTCGAATGGTTGTATCGATTCATCCGTGAGCCTCGCAGAATGTGGCGGCGAAACTTTATATCCGCTCCTAAGTTTGTCTGGCTTGTGCTTCAACAACACATCTTCAATAGTCATACACAGGTTGTGGTGATGAAAATGCCTGAACACGAACAAGATGCCTGTCAGAGCAAAAAAGCTGCATAGTCCGTGAGGCCACCCAACATGTCCATGTGTGATGCAAGACACTCTGCGGTAGTCAACTTTCCGTACATAATTGAACACGTTTGCAGGAATGTGCCCACAACTGTCGCATAGCATCTCGATCTCCTCCCTTCGTTTTCAGTGACATAGCGCGAGTATCAAGTGGCCCAGGATTTGCTGGGTGGTTCATGTTCATGTGTGTTCCTAATGATCAACCTCTAGAAGGAGCGGTGATATGCGGATGATGAAAACCTGGTTTAAGAGAGGGGGCATGCTGGCGGCTGTTGCTGTTTGTGTCCTCTTGGTTCCTTTGACTGCGGCTCACGCTGCTCTGGTGACCTATTCGTTCACTGGAAACTTTGATGGTGATCCTCTTGGTATGACCCCCATTACCGGATCCTTTCAATTCGACAATGGGACGGGCGGCAGCGGGGGGATATACAACAGTGCAGTGACCGGCATGAGCTTGACGATCGGTAGTGGTGGCGGAAGCTATACGTCGGTCTTGGCTCCCGGCGCGAATGCCGTAACGATTTCGCAGAACACCAACCTCGGTGGCGGGTTGTTGGGAGATCGTTGGGCTTTGGTAACAGCTGCAACAGGGCCTCAGGTTGGTGATTTTAGCCCATTTAGGTTTGATCTGCGTTTCGACGGTGACGGTGATTTGCTTACGAGTACCAACCTCCAGGATCCGCCCAGCTTGGCAACGGTGAGTGCGGCGAGATGGCGACTCATGTTTGAAGATAGCAATGGAGATCCGGTTGCGTTGCGTGGGTCGATCACCAGTCTGACAGCCGTGCCTTTGCCGGCGGCCGTGATTCTGTTCGGTGCCGGGCTCATCTCCTTGGTCGGTTTGGGCGCAGGTGGGTTGAGGAATCTCCGCGGATCTAGGGCCTAGTCGAATCCCTCGCTTTAGACGGCTCGGGTCTGATACCCCCTGAGGGGTATCAGACCTGTTCTTTCTTCGAAATCAATCGAC
>CAZJOQ010000094.1:0-14502 GCA_964547625.1 uncultured Nitrospira sp. | reverse complement strand
CCTAGGGTTTCACATCAAAGTGCAACGACAAGCCCGCATGTACATGGATCGTTCTGATCATAGATTCAAAGGGATTGACAATTAGCTCGGTATCAGTTGTGGACTGCCCGAACCGATCCGTCGTCAGCCCGTCGTGAAAGGCATGGGTATACTTTGCCTCAGCAAAGGCCGCCAGGTACTTGAAGAGAAACACCTTGAATCCTCCCTTCACCTGAAACGCGGGAGCCGTATCCCGTTGGTCGGTGAAGGGAGCGCCAGCAGTCCCACGGGATCCACCTGGCCTCATCACGAGTTGATGTGCGCCCCCGCCGACCCCGACGTAAGGATGCCATCGTCCATTGGGATAGGCCTCGGAAATCCCCATCGGTCGTCGAATCATGAAATTGGCTCCGACATAGACGCCTTGGATTTCCGTCGTGGTGCCCTCAAACGCTCCGTCTGAAAGAGTGACCCCATTAAAATTTTCCCGACAGCAGGCCACGTCCGGATACCAAACATAGCCCTCGATCTCACCACCGAGATCGAATCCCGCTAACTTGTTTCTGGTCGGAAACCAAATCCCCGCATTGCCCCCGATCGACTGTTTCATCTGATAGTCGATATCCCTCATCTCCCGAGGCGTCGTCCCGTCAACAAACGTGGCGTCCTGACTGAAGGGAATCGACACGCCCGCCATAAAGGAAAGATAGGGCTCGATCGTACCGGACGAGATTGTCGGGAGTTCATCTTCTGCGGAAGCGGAGAGAGGATAGCCTAGGACACAGAGGAGACAAATCATCGCCGAAATTCTCGTTTTCATTCATCGCCCTCCCAAGGTAAAGAAAACATTCTCTTCGACGAATTTGGGTCGAGAAATTTGATATCAGTCGGTATTTCGTCGATGGTCAACGGGGCGATTCGAGACGATTGCGTCTTCGTTATACTCGAATCGACCTCCGATTCCGCTCTTTCGGTTATTGACATGATATTCCAACCATCCGCCACCAGAGCGATCATGAGAGAATGCTCTTGTCGCATCGTACGGGCGGACGGCGCCAACAGTAGCAATCCCACGTTCATTTTTGAAAATAGATAAAACGGATTGGAGCTATCGGTAAATCCAATATCCCAGCAGGCATGACTGTGGCCAGGGAATGCTTGACTATTTCGGAGGCGGTCATCACAATCCGCTCCCCTAGGCAAACCCCAGCAATTAACCCATTGAAAGATATAGGTAGCCGTCACGCCTGCATCGCAGAGTGAGTGCGATGAACACACGAAAGATATGACACCCACGAAATTGTAGCGGGGGAGGATGCCGATAGAAGGAGCCTACTCGAGAAACTACCGTCCCAGCGCTTTCTTGACCGCTTCCCCGATCTCAGCCGGATTCTTGACCACTTTAACCCCGGCCGCTTCCAGGGTTTTCATCTTTTCAGCGGCGGTGCCCTTGCCACCGGAGATAATCGCCCCGGCGTGGCCCATGCGGCGTCCAGGAGGCGCGGTGATACCGGCGATGAAGCTGATCACCGGTTTCTTGACGCTTTTCTTGATGAATTCAGCCGCTTTTTCTTCCGCGTCGCCGCCGATCTCTCCGATCATGACGATGGCCTGAGTCTCTGGGTCTTTTTCAAATAGCGGTAAAACATCCACGAATCCTGTCCCATTCACCGGGTCGCCGCCGATCCCGACGCAGGTCGTCTCACCTAACCCCAACGTTGAGAGTTGGTGGACTGCTTCATACGTCAGGGTCCCGCTACGAGAGACCACTCCGACTATACCCTTCTTGTGAATGAAGCCCGGCATAATGCCGATCTTCGCTTCATCGACCGTGATGACGCCAGGGCAATTCGGTCCAATCAGCCTCACATCTCGGCCCCGGAGCGCCCGCTTCACCTTCACCATGTCATTTACGGGAATGCCTTCGGTGATGCAGATGATCACCTTCACTCTGGCATCGGCTGCTTCGAGGATGGCATCGGCACAAAACGGCGGCGGCACGAAGATGAGCGAGGTGTCGGCCTGCTGCTTGTTCACCGCATCCCGCACCGTATTGAAAACTGGAATGCCTTCCACCTCTTGCCCGGCCTTGCCTGGAGTCACACCGGCCACAACCTTCGTCCCATAGGCCTTGCATTGAGTCGCGTGGAACGAACCTTCTTTACCGGTGATCCCTTGTACCACAACCCGCGTATTTCTGTTTACTAATATGCTCACGATGAACCTCGTTTCCTAACCTTCATTTTTCAGAAGGTGTGCTGGGCCGGGTCTCATACTGCGCGCATCCGCCGAGCACCGCCTATATTGATCGTCATCTGATTGATCCTGTGTGCGCGGCGGGCGAGCACTGAGACTCGACCCGGCACACCTTCTCTCACGCCGCCTTCCCCGTCAACTTCACAATTTGCTGTGCCGCTTCCCAGAGGTCATTGGCGACGTCTAGCTTCAAGCCTGATTCCGCCAGAAGTCTGCGACCTTCCTCGGCATTCGTCCCCTGTAAACGCACCACCAACGGCACCGTGATCTTCACTTCCTTGGCCGCGTCGATCACGCCTTGAGCGATACGCTCACACCGGACAATGCCTCCGAAAATGTTGATGAAGATGCCTTTGACGTTCGGATCTTTGAGCAGAATGCGGAAACCCGCCGCGACCGTCTCCTTCGTCGCGCCGCCGCCGACATCCAAGAAGTTCGCCGGCTCACTGCCAGCCAGCTTAATCACATCCATCGTGGCCATCGCGAGGCCCGCACCATTCACCATGCAGCCGATGTTCCCGTCCAGCTTCACATAGTTGAGATTGTTGGCCGTCGCTTCGATTTCAAGCGGCTCTTCTTCGTTCAGATCACGCATCTTTTGCAAATCTTCATGCTTGAAGAGGCCGTTGTCGTCGAAGGAGACTTTGCCGTCCAGCGCGACGACGGTCTTTTCTTTGGTGATGATCAGCGGGTTGATTTCGACGAGGGCGCAATCCTTCTCCATGAAGAGGCGATACAGATTTCCCAACATCTTGTTAAAGGGGTTCACGACCGACGGCTCAATGCTGGGTAACCCAAGCGCAAAGGCGATATTCCGCCCGTTGTATCCCTGAAATCCCACGGCTGGATCGATCGGCTCCTTGATGATCTTTTCCGGTGTGTGAGCGGCAACCTCTTCGATTTCCATCCCGCCTTCCGTGCTGGCAATGAACGTGGGCCATCCCGTGTCCCGATCGACGAGAATCGACAGATACAACTCCTTCGAGATGTTCGCTCCTTCTTCCACCAGCAGTCGATGGACCTTCCGGCCTTTAGGTCCGGTCTGATGGGTCACGAGTGTCTTTCCGATCAGCTCCTTGGCCAATCCGGCCACAGCGGCTTTGTCCTTCGTAATCTTGACCCCGCCGGCCTTGCCACGACCGCCGGCATGGATCTGCGCCTTGACGACGAATACCGGCGTGTTGAGTTCATTCGCCCAAGCGGTCGCCGTTTCCGGAGAGGTGATTTCCTTTCCGCGCGGCACCGGCACGCCGAACTGGGCGAACAATGACTTAGCTTGGAATTCATGCACATTCATTCTTTACCTCTATTCTCAAGGACGGCGAAGTGGATGTTTCTCACTGCGCGCATCCAGCGAGCACCTCCCGCTATCGTAATAATTGAACTGATCTGGTGTGCGCAGTGGACGAGCATAAGAAATATCCGCTTCGCCGTCCGCTCACCCCACTTTTCTCGTGTACGCCGGCAGAATCATCGGAGAGATGACACCGCTGGCATTGCCATGTTTCTTCGCTTCGGCTCGGAACTGATCGAGATGCTGTAGCGTCAATTTCCCCTGCTTCATCGTTCCGGCCCGTTCGGCTGCGGTCAATCCTGAGCGCTTGCCGAACACCATAAGATCGAGCAATGAGTTGCCCATCAACCGATTGCGCCCATGCAGACCGCCGGAAGCCTCGCCCGCCACGAAGAGATTCCTGACGTTAGTTTCTGAGTTCGTATCAACCTTCACCCCGCCGTTCTGGTAATGCAGCGTCGGATAGATCAGAACCGGATCCTTACTGATATCGATTCCGAACCGATCGAACTGCATCACCATCGCGGGGAAATGCTTTTCCACCGTCCCAGGACCATGTTCGGCATCCAATAAAGGCGTATCCAGCCAGACTCCGACGCGGCCCGACATCGTCCTGATCCCGCGTCCCTCTTCGCATTCGCGGATGATGGACGACGACACCACGTCGCGCGTGTCGAGCTCATTCACGAAGCGTTCGCCTTTGGCGTTGACGAGATGGCCACCTTCGGAACGGATCCCTTCAGTCACCAGCGCGCCGATCAACTGCTCCGGATAGACTGCTCCTGACGGGTGATACTGAAACGTGTCGATGTGAGCCAACTTGGCACCCATGCGATACGAAAGGCACAGTCCATCGCCCGTCGCACCATAGTGATTGCTCGTTGGGAACCCCTGGATGTGCAGCCGACCGATGCCGCCGGTCGCAAGAATGACGCACTTAGCCGCCACGACTACGTGTCGCTGATTATCCAGATCCTTAAAGATGGCCCCGGTACAGTTCCCCACCTCGTCACTCAGCAATTCGATGGCGGCCGCAAACTCGAGCAACTGAATCTTTTGGTTGATAACCTCGTCCTTGAGCACGCGCATGATTTCGAGGCCGGTATAGTCGGAACAGGTCAGAAGCCGCGGCTTGGAACTGCCGCCACCCTTTTTGACGTGTAGATTCCCGTCGGCTTGACGATCAAACAACACCCCAAGCTCAATGAGCCATTTGGCAATGGCGGGCCCCTCTTCGACCATCACCTTCAGGAGATCGTGGTCATTTTCCATGTGACCACCTTTGAGCGTATCAATGAAGTGGGTCACAGGAGAGTCTTCCGGCGCAACGGAGATCTGCATACCACCCTGCGCCATCACACTATTGGAGTCTCCCAAACGCAGCTTCGTCGCCAGAATGACTTTTGAGCCGGCTCCATGCGCGTGCAAGGCCGCCGCACAACCCGCCCCGCCGCCACCGATCACCAACACATCGGTCGTATAGTGTGGCGTCAGTTCAGCATGGTTCTGAATCGGGCTCTCGCCTTCCAGTAAGGCAGCAAGTTCGATGACCGTCCTGTCCCCTTCATTAGGACCGAACCGGATCGGTCGATAGGCGCTCGCTCGAAAATCGGGATGATACTTATGGATCAGCTGGTCGCGATCTGCAGGAGAAAATTTGGGAATGGTCTGCTTGCGACGGGCATCCCGAGTCTGGTGGACGATTTGCTGCAGTGCGTGGATGTCCATGATTTCCCAGTCAAACGTCTATATGATTAGAAGATTAACAAGCCTCAGAAACGACTTTCAGACGTGTAGGCTTTGAGACGTTCTTATTTCACCGTGGTACAGTAGTCGGCCAATTCTTTCTCATTCATCTTGAGGACCCTATTCCAATCGTCGTTGAATCGGCCGTCTTGAATTTCCTTGATGCGGGTGTCGAGTCCGATAGGCTTTTCGGTAAAATGTGCACCCTGTGCACGGCTCACGTACAGCGCCACCAGGTTGGGTGCGATGTCGGCGATACACACCGGCGTACACATGCCGCACATGACGCAGTCCATGAACATCTCAGAGACACTCTTAAAGTCGCCGAAGACTGCCTTCCACACCCCTTCACGCACGTCGATCTTCTGCGGACAAGCTTCCGTACAGGCATTACAGTTTCTGCACAGCGGGGCTTCAGGATACAGATTGAAGAGGTCTTGCTTGGGATCTTGGAGTGTCTGAATTTCGTAGGTCGCCTTGCGCGCTGGGAACGGCGGCATCATCGTGAAGGACATCCCATCTTGTACCGCCATTTGGCAGGCAAGACACGTACGGACCTTGGGATCGTCTTTCGTGCGATAGTAGGTGGCACAGGCGCCGCAGAAGCCGCCGAGACAGCCGACTCCACGAACGACGTCCATCCCCGCATACCACATGGCTTTGACGACGGTAATCCCTTCCGGCACATCCACTTTCTTGCCGGCGATCTCGATCGTGACCATCCGAGGCTTCATCACCTCTGGCTGATCAATGACGTTGGTATCTTCTTGGTTCATGGTTCTTTCGTGAGGCGTAAAGCGTTGGGCGTAAGGGGTGAAAAGTAATCCCCTCACGCCTGGCCTCTAACGCAATTCTAGGCGATTGCGTCGATGATCGCGTTCAAGGTCGCGCTCGGACGCATGGCCTTGGCAGCCTTGACATCGTCCGGATGATAGTAACCGCCGACATCTTGCGGCTTGCCTTGCGCGGCCAGCAATTCACCGTCAATCTTCTTTTCGTTGTCGCCCAGATCCTTCGCGATCTTGGTGAATCGCTCCGCGATCCGCTTATCTGCCGTCTGCGCAGCCAAGGCCTGCGCCCAATAGAGCGCCAGGTAGAAGTGGCTGCCACGGTTGTCGATTTCACCGACCTTGCGAGCCGGCGACTTGTTGCTCTCTAAGAACTTCGCATTGGCCTGATCCAGTGTATCCGCCAGAATCTTCGCGACCGGATTGTTTCCCACTTTCGCGAGATGTTCCAATGAAGCCGCGAGCGCGAGGAACTCACCGAGCGAATCCCAACGCAGATAGCCTTCTTCCTGAAACTGCTGCACGTGCTTCGGAGCTGATCCACCCGCGCCGGTTTCGAACAAGCCTCCGCCGTTCAGCAGGGGGACGATCGAGAGCATCTTGGCGCTGGTGCCGATCTCGAGGATCGGGAATAGGTCCGTCAAATAGTCGCGGAGCACATTGCCGGTGACAGAAATCGTATCTTTGCCTTCCTTCATCCGTTGGATCGAGAAGCGGCAGGCATCAGCCGGAGACATGATCTTGATCTCAAGCCCCGTCGTATCATGCTTCGGCAGATAGGCATTCACTTTCTTAATGATCTCGGCATCGTGCGCGCGATCCTTGTTCAACCAAAATACGGCTGGAGCGCCGGTTGCCCTGGCGCGAGTGACGGCCAGCTTCACCCAATCTTGAATCGGCGCATCCTTCACTTGGCACGCGCGCCAAATGTCGCCCTCTTCCACCTTATGCTCAATCAGAGACTTGCCGGCCGCATCCACGATGCGGATGGTGCCGTTGCCAGGCGCCTTGAACGTTTTGTCGTGCGAACCGTATTCCTCAGCCGCCTGCGCCATCAACCCCACGTTCGGCACGGTCCCCATGGTCTTCGGATCAAAGGCCCCGTTCTTCTTACAGAACTCGACAACTTCGTGATAGACCGGCGCGTAGCTGGAATCGGGAATGACGCATTTGGCATCCGCCGCCTTGCCGTCCGGCCCCCACATCTTGCCGCTGTCGCGAATGACCGGCGGCATCGACGCGTCGATGATGATATCGCTCGGCACATGGAGATTGGTGATACCCTTATCGCTGTTCACCATCGCCATCGGCGGCCGCTTCTTGTAGACTTCTTGGATGTCCGATTCGATCGCCTTGCGTTGATCCTCGGGCAACGCCTTAATCTTGGTATAGAGGTCGCCGAGACCGTTGTCCGGATCGACGCCCAGCTTCTTGAGCGTCTCGCCATGCTTCTCGAACACATCCTTATAGTACACGGTCACCGCATGACCGAAGATCTTGGGATCCGAGACCTTCATCATGGTGGCCTTCATGTGGAGCGAAAACAACACGCCCTTGCTCTTGGCATCCTCAATCTGCTCTTCCAAGAACGTGCGCAAGGCCTTCACGCTCATGAAGGTCGCATCCAACACTTCACCGGCTTGCAACGCCACCTTCTCCTTCAACACGGTGGTCTTGCCGTCGGTGCCCACAAACTCGATCTTCGCCATGGTCGCTGCAGGGATCGTCATCGACTTTTCGTTGGAACGGAAGTCGCCACCCTTCATGTGGGACACGTGGGTCTTGGAATCAGGACTCCAGGCGCCCATCTTATGCGGATGTTTTCTCGTATGGGCTTTCACGGACAACGGGGCCCGGCGATCCGAGTTGCCTTCACGCAGCACCGGATTGACGGCACTGCCTTTGACTTTGTCGTAGCGAGCCTTGACGTCCTTCTCTTTGTCGTCTTTCGGATTCTCAGGATACTCAGGAAGCTTATACCCTTGCTTCTGCAATTCCTTGATGGTCTCTTGCAACTGCGGCAATGAGGCGCTGATATTGGGCAACTTGATGATGTTCGCTTCCGGTGTCTTGGCCAGTTCGCCCAACTCGGCCAAGGCATCATGTTGTTTCTGCTCCGGCGTCAAGTATTCCGGGAACACCGCGATCACGCGGCCCGCGAGTGAAATGTCGCGCAGCTCCACTGATATACCAGCCGCCTTCGAGAAGGCATTGATGATCGGCAGGAACGAATAAGTTGCCAACATCGGGGCTTCGTCGGTCTTTGTATAGATAATTTTATCTGCCTTCGCCATGATGGTCTCCTCTTTCAATGATTGGACTAATTCAGTGCGTTCAGCGCTGAACCAGCTTTAAACCACGTGATCTGTTGAGTCGTCATACTGTGATTGGCCTGAACCTTCACATCGCCACTCGCCTTGTGCACGACCACCGTGACGGGCTTCCCCGGCGAGAGATTCGACAAATCCACCACGCTCAACCGATCATTCATCTCGATCTTGTCGTAGTCCTTTGGGTCGGCGAACGTCAGCGGCAGAATGCCCTGCTTCTTCAGATTGGTTTCATGGATGCGCGCGAAGCTCTTCGTAATGACGGCGCGGACGTTTAAGAACCGCGGAGACATCGCTGCATGCTCACGACTGCTGCCCTCGCCATAGTTTTCATCGCCGACGACGATGGAGGCGATGCCCTTTGCTTTATAGGCTCGGGCGATCTGCGCGATCGTGAGGTTTGCTTCGCCGGTCAACACATTCGTTCCTTTGCCGGGCTCAGACGCAAACGCACTGTTAGCGCCGAGAAACATATTGTCACTGATCTTATCCAGATGGCCTCGGAACTTGAGCCAAGGCCCAGCCGGAGAGATATGGTCTGTTGTGGTCTTGCCCTTGGTCTTAATCAAGAGCGGCAACTTCTCAAAATCTTTCCCATCCCAACGCGGGAACGGTTGCAGCGCTTGCAGCCGCTCACTCGCCGGCGGAATCTCGACGGTCAAGCTTGAGCCGTCTGCAGCAGGCTCAACATACCCCTCTTCGCCCTTGGCAAAACCCTTGGCCGGTAACTCCTCGCCCACCGGGGGCTGGAACTTGAACTCTTTGCCGTCCGCGCCCTTCACTGTCTGATTGACCGGATCAAAGCCCAGGTCACCGGTAATCGCATAGGCCGTCACGACTTCCGGACTTGCGAGGAACGACAGCGTCTCACTGATCCCATCGTTCCGGCCTGGGAAGTTCCGGTTGAAGGAGCTGACGATTGAATCGGCTTTGCCTTTGACCCCATCGGCACGCTTCCATTGCCCGATGCAGGGACCGCAGGAATTGGACAGCACTGTGCCACCAAGCTTCTCGAATGTGTCTAAGAATCCATCGCGCTTCATTGTATGGTAGATGCGTTCTGACCCAGGGGAAATGAGGAACGACGCCTTCGCCTTCAAACCGGCCTTGAGGGCCTGTTGTGCCACATGGGCCGAGCGACTGATGTCTTCGTAAGATGAATTCGTGCAGCTGCCGATTAGGGCCGCCTTGAGCTCGACCGGGTACCCCTTTTCCTTTGCTTCCGCCTTCAGCTTTGAAACCGGCCGCGCGAGGTCCGGCGTATGCGGACCAACCACGTGGGGCTCAAGCTTCGACAAGTCAATCTCAACGATCTGGTCGTAATACTTCTCTGGCGACTGGGTAACTTCTGGATCTGGCATGAGCAAGGCCTTATTGGCCTGAGCCAATTTCGCCCAATCTGCCCGATCCGTGATGTTCAAATAGTCGACCATCTTCTGATCGAAAGGGAAGACCGATGTCGTCGCACCTAGTTCAGCGCCCATATTACAGATGGTGCCTTTTCCAGTCGCGCTGATGGTTTCGGCTCCCGGGCCAAAGTATTCAACAATCTTGTTCGTCCCACCCTTCACGGTCAACAGACCACAGAGATAGAGAATCACATCTTTCGGTGACGCCCAGCCGCTCAGCTTACCGGTCAGCTTCACACCGATGAGTTTCGGATGTAAGACCTCCCAGGGCAAACCTGCCATCACTTCCCCGGCATCAGCGCCTCCGACACCGATGGCCAACCCTCCCAACCCGCCGCCGTTCGGCGTATGTGAATCGGTGCCGATAATCAGGCAACCAGGGAAGGCGTAATTTTCGAGTACGACTTGATGGATAATCCCGGCGCCAGGCTTCCAGAATCCGATTCCGTACTTCTTCGCGGCGGACGCGAGAAAGTTATAGACTTCCTTGTTCTCGTCCATGGCGCGAAGCAAGTCCTTCTCGGACCCCATCTCGGCGCGAATCAAGTGGTCGCAGTGGATGGTGCTCGGGACGGCGGCTTTCTTCTTGTTGGCCTGCATAAACTGCAACACCGCCATCTGGGCCGTGGCATCCTGCATCGCTACACGATCGGGGCGCAGCGCCAGCATGGCCTTTCCACGCTCCCAGGTTTGAGCATCAACGTTGTCGGCATGCGAAACCAGGATCTTCTCCGACAACGTCAACGGACGGCCGAATTTTGCCCTCGCCTTCGCGCACACATCGGGCATCTTCGCGTAGAGCTTCTTCGCAAGCTCAAGTGACATTACACTCTCCTTCAAACGGGCTAGGGATATGATGTCGGGAGCGAGGGAGTTGGTCTCCCTTGCCGCGCACCCTTCACCGATAGCCTCTGTTAGAGCGGCACATCCCGCCACTTACCAAGCAGCAGGAGCTCCCGCGGTTATTTCAATGGTGGCACTTCGCGTCGCTTCGGCGCCGCGTAGTTCACCAAATAATCGAACAACCGGATCAAACGGCTGTCTTGCCGTTTTTGATCGACCCAGTGGCCGATCAATCCGATCGTACGAGACAGGATAAAGAAACCGTTCAAACTATCAACCGGGAAGCCGAGGTCAACTAAAACGGCCGCCATTGTCCCATCGACGTTCAGAATAAGATTATCTTTCTTGGCCGCTGTCACCTGCTCAACTTGCAGGGCAAAATCAAGGCAGGGGGTCTTGATGTTCAAACTCTTGACGTATCCGACAAGCTCTTTCACCCGCTTGTCCGGATTGCGCAAGCTTTTGACACGGTGTCCAATGCCGGGCACAGGGCCCACATTCTTCTTCATGTAGGCCAGGAAGTCGTCCACATTCATCTTGTTGTCGACGGCATACTTGAACCAGCGTCCGGCATCCGTGACGGCTCCACCGAAACGCGGTCCAATCATGATCAGTCCGGCGGCAACCGCTTGTGACAGTCCGATGCCGGCACAGGCCGCGAGGATGGTCGCATAGGCACCACTCACGCAAGGACCATGGTCGGCCGACAACATCATGATGCGCTTGATGATTTCAGCTTCCTGCTTCGAAATCAGCCGCTTGTCCCACAACAACCCAATCACGTGAGGAATCTCGTATCCCTTATTGATGAGCTCGGAGGCCGGATAGCCGTCGTAGCACGGTTCATCACCTCGATCATCGCTGATGGTCGTGCGAATCAGCGGCGCAACCATGACTTCGTCCGCCTTCATCGCTTCTTCAACCGTTTTAGGGAGTCTTGGAAGAGTGGCAGGCTCAACAACTTCCTTGACCTGACCGGACTTCAACAATTCCTGGTAGGTGTCCTTGATTGCCGGACCCAGCGCGCCGAATGTTGCCGGGACAATCGCGCCGGCTTTCTTGAGAGCATCGGACTTGGATCGAGCCGACCCTTCGCCCTTCATGCCTTCTTTCGCGCCGGCGTGGCCGAACTTCATCCCCTTCGGCAAACTCTCTTGACAGAAACCCGACACGACACCGATGAGCTTTACGCGACGCTTCTTCGCACCGTACCACTCTGCTGCCCGCTCTTCCAGGTCGCCCCCCATTTCGCCGACAATGACGACGGCTTTCGTCTGCGGATCGTTCTCGAACATCTCGAGGTAGCTCACATAGTCCGTCCCTGGATACGCATCACCGCCGATTCCGATCGCCGTCGTGATACCGTCGGCGAATTGGGAACAAATCCAGATGATCTCGTTGGATAAACCGCCCGACTTCGTGATGACGCCGAACGACCCTTCGCGGTAGAGCTTAGAGAGGACCAGGTTGTCGAATGCACCGCCGATCACGCCTAATCGGCAGGCTCCTGCCGAAATGATCCCGATAGAGGAGGGGCCATTGAACACCTTGCCGAGCTTGCGCGCATGAGCGCCGAGCAACTTGGCGTCCTTTTCAGGCACGCCTTCCGTGATCATCGACACGACCTTAATGTGCCAATCATCCAGCGCTTCCATAGTGCCCTTCATCGCGCGGTCTGCGCCGATATAGACAAGGCTGGTGTTGATCGTCGGATGGCTTTTTGTCGCTTCAGCAATCGTCTTGTACACAGGAATGGCCATCAAACCACTGCCGTACGGGATTTCGTTGGTCTTTCCGGCATCCGGTGGATAGACGAATGCCTCGACATTGAGTGGGCGCTTGATCAGGTAGCAGAACTCCGCCATGCGGCGGGCCGCGTTGACACCGGCGGCGCCTCCTTGAATCACCACGCGGGTATCTTTGTTAGCCAAAATGCTCATCGGAATCTCCCTCTTTCCTAGTGCTGAGTGCTCAGTGTTGGGTGCTGAATGAAAAATAGCTCCGCCACTCAGCACGCAGGACTCAGCACTTGTTTTCTTACTTCTGCAACGCTTTGTCGACGATGTCCGTCAGCGGGGTGTTACGATCGAAGACGTTGATGTCGAACCCTTCGTCCTTCAATGCGCGCATCGCATCGAGGCCTTCCTTTTCACGCGGCCCTCCGCGTCGGACCCAGATCTTGACGCCCTTCATTTTGCCGTCGCCTTTTGCCTTGCGAAATCCGTTGATGATGCCGCCGAAGGTCTTTTTCACATCCGTGAAGTTCGCAATTGCGCCACCAACAATGATGTTCTTAATACCGGGCAGCGAACACACTTTCTCCGTGAGGACTTCCACCGCCCAATCGGGTGGATCGCCTGAATATTCAGCATAATTCGCCAGCTTCCCGCCACGCGCCACAACCGCATCCGAGTAGTACACGCTGGCCCCCCCACCGGCAGGAAGCATGGCCGTGTCTCCACCGGGAATCTCAATGAATTTGACCGAGCCCTTGATCTTGCTGTCGACCGCCATCACTTCCACTTCGTCTTTACTGTAGGCACGCCCGAACTCTGCGGCAAACTGGAAGTTCCAATCCGGATGGCGGAACTTCGCATCCCCGTCGAGCAGCGTCACGGCATCAAGTGCGACCAGTTCACCGTCACTCTCTCGGACAACGACCGGGTTCACCTCAAGATACTGGGCGTCCTCGTTGTCGAAACAGGTGAACATCTTGCCGGCGAAATCAGCCATCTTCTTGGTCAGGGCTCCTGTGAACCCTGCATCTTTCGATAGCTTTTCGAGAGCTTCGTAGTTGGGTGACTGACCGACTTCGAGACATAACCGCTTGACACGATCCCAGTTGGATTCGACTTCAATCCCTCCACAATTGGCGACCAGGATCTCGCTACCCTCACGGGTGGACTTCACGGCACAATAATATTCTTCTTTGTGAGCGACCATTTCCGACACGATGACTTGCTTCACGGTGATGCTGCCGACTTGGCGACCGATCATTTCCTTGCTCGCAGCCACAGCACCGTTCAGATCCAAGCCGACTTTCACGAGGCCAAGTTTAAAACGCGACCCCAGCGCTTCATGCGCCTTAACCACCAGCTTCGAAGCCTTTATCCAATCATTAGCTTGTCCGAGCTTCGCCAGCTCGTCGGCAGACGTGACGACAACATAGTTGGGGACGTGAATGCCCCACTTCTTCATCAGCCCCATGCCGGGGCCTTCCAACACCTTAGCCATGCGAATTCTCCTTCATCATGAACTCAGCCGATAGGGGAACAGGATTCTAGCGGAAATCACTAGGATGTCTCAAGACACCAGAGGGACTAAGTTCAGAGGGCTCAAAAGGCCTACGAGGACGGCGACTGTCGGTGCACAATGCTAACCGAATGAAAAGTCAGACTAAGTTATTATGAAAAACCTGTGGATGCACCAGTAGAGCAACATCGCCCTGCCTTCGGTTGATCATCGGGAAACCTGACACCTTTGACATATGAACGAACTGCGCTCGCTTTGGAGACGTCGGATAACGTGCCCACAGCGGTTTGGACAAGGTTGCCCCTCTTTCCCGTACACTAAATGGCGGCGTTTGTATTGCCCCTCGGTGCCGTCGGGCGCAAAAAAATCACGGACGCTCGACCCTCCTGAGAGAATCGCTTCCTCAAGCACCTCGCGCATGATCGTGTGGAGACGTTCTATTTTCCGCACTGAAAGCCGACTGACCTGCATGTTCGGATGAAACCCGGCCCTGAAGAGAATCTCGTTTGCATAGATGTTCCCGATACCGGCAATCACCTGCTGATGCATCAGGAGCGGCTTCAGTCGACCGCGTCGCTCTCGCAGGACTTTGACAAAGTCCTGCT
>CAZJOQ010000093.1:0-14664 GCA_964547625.1 uncultured Nitrospira sp. | reverse complement strand
TTGGCGATGTAATGGGCGGTCACGTCTGGCTGTGCTTCCATCTGATCGGCATTGGCCATACTGAAGTTGATGATATGGCCAGCCTTGCGGGTCTTCATACCCGGCGCGACAGCCTGCGCGAGATAGAAAATGGGATGGAGGTTGCTGTCGAACATCTCATTCCAGCCTTCAATGGTTTCGTCGAACAGGTTGACTCGATGATAGGGGCCCGCTCCGTTGATCAGGACGTCGATCCGACCCCATTCATGTTCAACCTGTGTGACCAGGTTCTTGGCTGCCACTGGATCAGAAACATCGCAACGGATGGCCAGCGCCTGCCCCCCCTGAGTCGCGATCTCCTGTGCGGTGTTTTGTGCGGCTGCTTCGCTGGTTCGGTAGCAGATGGCGACTTTCCACTGCCTGGCGGCCAGATCGAGCGCGATACCTCGTCCGATACCTTTCGCTCCTCCGGTGATGAGTGCAACGAGTTGGCTCATGTGGTTTCTCGGCTGACCAGTTGATGAAGTATTATGATCTCGAACGAAGTCGTTTGGCGAGTGTCTGTAGGACACCGGCTGTACGATCTAAAAACACCCGCTCGCTTTTCGGTTTCTTGGTCTCGGCGGCGCACGCTTCAATAAGCGCTTCAAGATCCGCAAGGGTATCGACGTCGCGCCACGGTTGAAGCAAGGCAGTCGTAAGACCGAGCTGGGCCGCTCGGTCTTGTGTGAGTCTCAGAACCTGATCGGTTGACCAGGGCATGTCAGCAAAGAGTTCTGATATGATCCGGTTCATTCCAATCAGATAATACCCTCCATCGAAGGCTGGGCCGAGAACGAGCTCGTGGTTGTCCAGTAGAGTGAACGCCTGTTTGAAATATTCAAGTGGCACGGTTGGTACGTCGGTCCCGATGAGTAAGGTTCGGCGATAACCACGCGAAAACATCGTTTCAATAGCCTGATGCATCCGTGCACCGAGGTCATCTCCGACTTGATCGATCAACGTGATTCCTTGTCGTTCTTCCATGATTTTGAAAAACACATGATTGCTAAATGGTGCACAGGCAAGGTAGCGATCCATCGACAATTTCAGCCGCCCGATAGCGGTCTTTGTCCGTTCGAGGGTATCGAGCACAAAACTACCGTGGAGTGTGGCCGCTTCGTCGGGCGTCAGCGGTGGGCAGAGACGTGTCTTCACCTGCCCAGGAATTGGCGCTTTGGCGAAGATGACGAAGGCGGTGCGGAGAGCTGAGTCCTGCCTGCCGGAATGAGAAGTCGCCATGTGCTATCGCACCGCGTGGTAGACACGAGCAAGTTGATGGGGATTCACTCCTGCCCAGTACAGAAATCGTAGCGTCCACATGAGGAGAACGGTTCTGAGCGGGCCTTGTGTGTCCCATCGTCTAAACGAGGTCACGACGGTGTCCCGGAGCGCCATAATACCACCGGCTTGCTGTAAGCGCCTGCTGAATTCGATGTCTTCCATCAGTGGGATCTCAGAGAAACCGCCGAGCATCTCGAATACCTCACGGCGCACAAAAAGGGCTTGATCGCCGGTTGCAATCCTCGTCAGGCGCGATCGGCGATTCATAAAGGAACTGATGACTTGGCTCCACGGCGAAGAGCTATCGAATCGGACGTCGAAACGTCCCCCCACGACGGATGGGCTGGTTAAGGCCAATCCAACAATCCGTTCGGTTTGTGGCGGCAGCTGGGTGTCGGCATGCAAGAAGAGGAGCGCCTCGCCCTGACTGGCCTTCGCACCTTCATTCATTTGGGAGGCGCGGCCTCGTGGCGCCGTGATGACACGGGCGGTGGCTGTGCGGGCGCAAAATTCATGAGCAAGAGCGAGTGTGCCATCGGTGCTGCCTCCGTCAACGATAATGATCTCGGCGGGAGCAGAAGCCGATAGACACGCAAGGGTCCGGGGTAGACTCCCTTCTTCGTTAAATGTTGGGATGATGACGGAGATCGTCACCATGGCGGTCACGTTGTAGGTTTCTTTGGTTCGACGAACATAAAGTACATGACAATGATGATTGTACCCCAAAAGAGCATCTGCTTGTGCCAGAACAGGACTTCCCCATACTGAAAGAGGACTAAGGCTAAGGTGATCGCAATGCCCATGACTCCGTAACGGATGCTGGGGGTTTCAATGGCTGCATTGGCCCAAATCGTCAGGCCGCCGAAATAAATGAGAAACGGCACCTCATTGATTTCGAACCCGCCGCTGATGGAGAGGAAAATGTTCAAAAAGCCGATGAACATCAGTGCGGTCCCGATCATCAGGCCGATGACGTGGACTTGGTGCTCATTTCCGCCTGCGTGCTCTCTCGCGTCGGATGGAGGTGCAGGGCGTAACGGTTCATTGTGAGTGGGGGGCAGGTCAGATGGAGCCATAGTTAGACTTTGAAATGTTTGCTCAGCGTCAGGGTTTGTTGTTGGTAGGATGATCCCAACCGCGCCCCATAGAGTTGCGTTGGAATTCCCAGCATCTTGTCATAGACGACTTTGAAAAAGGTCTGTCCATCATGGATTAAGAATGGCACGTCATGGGGACGAACTTCCAGTACGACTTGTGTCCCTTTGAGCTCCCCCTTGGATCCATAACCGAATCCTGGGTCAAAAAACCCGGCATAATGCGTTCGAAGCTCGCCACAGGCCGCTTCGTAGGCCACCATCTCAGCCGCATAGCCGGGAGGAACACGGATGCGTTCCTTGGAGGCCAGGATATAAAACTCTTCCGGCTCCAATAGCAAGCTGTCATGGCGATGACGGCAAAGCGGTTCCCAAAAATCCGATGCAGTATAGTGACCGATTTTCGCAAGATCAATGACATGACTGTTCTTCTTCGCTCGGTATCCAATCACACTCATGTCTCCCTGATCTGAGCCGGCAAGATCGATACGAAGGAACAGGCCTCGTTCAGCACGAAAGTCCCGGCTCCCGACCGGTGTGTTGACGGCAGCGTTTTGATACAGCAACGAAGTCTCCCGATGAAGCGAATGGAGAGCCTGGTCTGAAACCGCGGCTTCGCCGGATACGAATCGGATTTGATTCAGTGATTGCCCCGTGCGAACCTTGATGGCAAAGGAGCGGGGGACGACTTCCAAGAACAACTGACCCCGATAGCCGGTGCGGATTTCATCGAATCCGGCGGTGAGATCCGTGACAACGCGGGTGAAGACATCCAGGCGACCGGTCGTGCTTTTGGGGTTCGCGCGTGCGCGGATGGTCTTTGGCAGGGCCAGTTGTTCCAATAGCGGCACCAGGTACACATGGCCCTTTTCCAGAATGGCGCCGGCTGACAGATCCATCTCGTACATGACCAGATCCGACTGATAAAAATCCAGCACGTTGAGCCGAGAAGAAATGGCCGACAACTCGGGCAAGAAACTGCTGATCAACCGATAGGCTTTGTGGCCAAGGCGGAGATCAAGGCTGGCCGGTTGTATTTGTCGTTCTTCGATCGCGGGAGAAGACGTAATGGCGTGGCTCGCGATCAGTTGTTTGATGTCCTGATAGGGCAGAATACCGGACCGACGCGATCGTGTTGTCACAGGTCGTCCGAGTCTCCGCCACAGCTGTTTCCCCACGAGGTGAAGCCATCGCGATCAGGATAGCTGTCAGTGCAGGTTGCATAGGCTTCTTCCTCTGAGGCCTCACGCGAGGATCTGGCTCCGATCATCGGGAGTTCGCGCCCAGACTCAACCTTAGGCTGAGGGTAATGAAACGATTTGTTCTCGTAGTTGCGGAGGAGTGCGCCGTTTTCGTCCAGATGCACCAAATAATTATCCGGTAACAAGGGGATCTTGCCACCGCCACCAGGGGCATCGATTACGAAATGGGGTACGGCCATTCCACTGGTGTGGCCTTGGAGGGCTTTGATGATGTTCAAGCCGGTTTCGACAGTCGTCCGGAAATGATTCGTTCCCTTCGTCAGATCCGCCTGGTACAGATAATAGGGCTTCACACGTGCGAGGAGCAGTTGATGGACGAGGCGTTTCATGGTTTCCGGATCGTCATTCACATCTTTCAGGAGAACGGTTTGGGCGCCCAACGGAATACCGGCATCTGCCAGCATACCGCAGGCGGTTTTGACTTTGGGAGTGAGTTCATCCGGATGATTGAAATGCAGGTTCATGTAGATCGGGTGGTACTTTTTCACCATCTCACAAAGCTCGGGGGTGATGCGTTCAGGTAATGATCCTGGGACTCGTGAGCCGATCCGGATCAGTTCCAAGTGCGGGATCGTCCGAAGCGCCTTAAATATCCGTTCGAGGAGGTGGTCGGGCAGCAACAGTGGGTCACCTCCCGAGAGAATGACATCGCGTACCTCGTGGTGCTCGCGAAGATACTGGATAGCACGGTCCAATTCGCCTTTCTTGAGGAACCCAGGCTTGCCGACGAGTCGTTTTCTGGTGCAGAAACGACAGTAGATCGGACATTGATTCGTCACCATCAGTAGAACTCTGTCCGGATACCGATGAACGAGGTGCGGCACTGGGCTCATGAGATCTTCTTCCAGAGGATCGTCGTCGGCTGCAATATCGTCCAACTCCGCCATGTCAGGGACAACCTGTCTCCAAATCGCATCTCCCGGAGATTTGATGGTCTCGAGGACAGTTGGGGTGATTCGTACGGGGTATGGCCCAACGATCGCTTCAACCTCTTTCTCGTCGAGCCCGAACCGTTCCGCCAGGTCTTTGGGCCTGACGATGCTCCGTGCGAGGACTTGTCTCCAGTCTTCCATAAATAGTCCTTCGTTAGTTAGTTGATCCGACAGGAGGGGTGGTCGTCGTCTTCGTCCAGCATGTCCGGCGTTGCTCGGGCTTGAGACTCAAATTGTGTCGCTGCTGCGCCGCCCACGTTATCGGCTCTGTATCGCTTATCCAAGTAATCAAGAATATCGTCGGTTTCCGTCAGCACGAGATCGCCGTCTTTGACGACTGGGACATTATATTGGCCGGATACGTCGTAGACTTGCGTCCGCATCCGTCTGCTGTCAGGCACGATGACGTCTTGATAGGACACCCGCAACTCGCTCAGTTTTTGTCGGACCACGTGACAGTCAGGACACCAGTCGACGTGGAATAGAGTCAGCGCCACAGTGATATAAGGCTACCAGGAAAATGGAGAAAGTGATACGCCCATTTTACGATTTCTGCGAGACGTGTGTCTCAGGGTGGTTGAACGGCGCAGGGGACCAGAATCGCGTCCTTCATGCCATGGAGAATCTTCTTGTCGGCGGGGCAGATGGTCGCGAGGATGCCGGCGAGCTCTACCGTTCCTTCCGACGCGAAATAATAGGGAGAGAGCCGCGCGCGGCCAGACATTCGAACGACAGCACCGTTGCTCTCGTTCATGAAGTCCATGTCGAACAATCGACCCTTATGAAACTCCTGCAAGATGTAGGGTGTGGTTGGAAACGACACCAGTGCGTTGCGCAGCGCTTCCATCCATTCTGCTTGCGGCATGTCATGTCCGACGGAGACGCCTCGGCTTCCCCACGCCAAGGCAGAAAATCCAGACGGCTTGATGACGAACTGTCGTTCCTTCTGCGTGGCTTTTTCAAAATCGGTCCAGCTCGATACGGCGCGGTGGCTTAGGTGGAGGTCGGGAATCGTCGCGATGGCAGGAAGTGGTGCGGGGTCGAGTAGCCAGGTTTTCGGTATGACTCTTCTCAATTCGAGCATGCACTCAACCCCAAGTTCTTTTTCCCAAAACGGGAGTAGCACGGGATGGTGGAACAAGGCAAAAGCCGATTTTTCTTCGAGCGCCGGTTTGTAGGGAGGGGTAACCGAGACCCATCCTTTCTTGGCAGCATATTGTACAAGCTCGGCCTTTGGAATGTTCAATAGGTCGAACAGCTCATAAAAACGGTAGACCACGTCAACGGGTTGTTCGCCGCCTTCGACTTCGAGCCGAAGCCCCTCCTCTGTAAATCGAATCTCGCGCGGCTCGACGCACTGAGCAGATAGTCCCTCCTCACGGAGTTGTTCGGCGAGCCAAGACATCTCCGAGCGATAGTCCTTGGATTCCTCTGAAACGAGGATGGCCACACAACCTGTACGCTGGGCTTGGTAGGACCGCAACATGCGGGCAAACCCTCGAACCATTCCATTCCGTCCCCCAATGATCTGTGACTGACCGTCATCGAGGTCGTGATAGATGTGAGACAAGCAGGCCGTCAGCCCAATGCCTCCGGGGACTGAATCCAGCTCAGTGATCACCATGCCGTCCGGCGTCGGAATGATATCTGGTCTGATGACAGCCGGGACCTCATCTCGAAACCGTTTCATGCGGCTGTACTGCAGTAACGATTCCGGTTTGCCCTGATCGAGGTAGCCCGCCACCCAAGCCGGCTGGAGGCCTTTGAGGCTCTCGCTGTAGAGACGATTCAGCCCTCGATAAAACGACAGGAGGTGCGGCCCTAGCGATATAAAGAACTGGAGTTGGTCGGACGAGAGGAAAAGCGGGCACGGACTGATGCGCCAGGATGCTCCAAATAGATCGGTCCGGTCTAAGCGTGCTTGAATGGCCGTACAGCGATTATGCGCGGCTTCCGTTGAAAGTGTCGGGCCGAGGGTGTGAGTGTGTGTCAAGGAGACGTATCCTTTGCCATGGTTGTTGCAGGCAGCACCATGACGTGAGAGCCTGCGAGACGCCGGATGCTAGCACGCAGAGCCTGGAGCGACAAGGGCCCTGAACGTGCATGAGTTCATTGAGACCGTGGGACATGGATGGTAGCTGCGCGAGGAGTGTGATGAGCGAGAACGGAGGCTTCCTTGCTACCTTTCACCAGGCGTCGTATGATTGGGACCCGATGGACCTCATTACAGTGGATTCCGAACCTATGATGAGGGCGTTGCCTCAGCTGGTACCGGACTCAGCCTGTGTTCGTTGTGACGTCTGCTGCCGTTTTCCGGAAGCGGACAGTGTTCTGCGCCCGTACTTTACAGACCACGAAATTGCCGATGCCGTGACGCATGGGGTCGCGGAGTCTTTCTTCCCGGACAAGTCCGGTTCGCAAGTGAATCTCGTCGCCAATTCGATCGGTGAGGGGTATGTGTGTCCGGCATTTGATTCAACGTCCGGCCGGTGTGGGATCTACAACGTGCGCCCGTTGGATTGTCAACTGTACCCGCTGGCGTTGATGTGGGACGCGTCTGGGGAAGAGGTGCTCCTGGGTTGGGACACCAAGTGCCCCTTCATGCGAGAGGAGCTCTCCAGTACGATTCACGCGTATGCCCATCATGTTGCGAATACTCTGGGGAGCGATGTTCTGGTCGAAAAGATTGTGGCTCACCCGCGCCTCATCGGCCGTTTTCAGGACGATGTCATCGTGCTTAAGCCGCTCCCTCACCTGACGGCTCGTCTTGCCCCACGGCGAGCCGATCCTCGGCTCCGGCCTCTCGCGGCCTCAGACGCGCCCTATTTCAGGCAGGTGATTGAGCAATCGCATACCCTTTCTGCTGACACACCGGCCGCCGTTGCCTTTCCGTATCATTACATGTGGACTTCGCTACTTCCGTATTGGTGGATGGAGATCCATGACACAGTGTTTCTTTTCGCGGCATCTCCGGACGGGTGGTTTATGCCGCTGCCCCCACTTGGACCTGGCCTTCTGGAGAGGGCAGTCGACCAAGCATTCGACCTGATGTTGCAGTGGAACGGGGTCTCGCCGGTGAGTCGAATTGAGCATGTGATGAACTCGCAGAGAGAACTATTGCCAGCCGATGGATACCAGTTTCAGAAGAATGATGGAGATTATCTCTACTCGGTCGCAGCCCTGGCTGCATTAGCAGGAGACCACTACAAATCCCAACGGGCACTCTGCAATCGCGTAGAGCGGGAGCGCAGAATCACGAGCGAACCCTATCGTCCTGAACATCAAAATGACTGCATGGCCTTGCATCGACGCTGGGCAAACCACAAGCGGCAAGGGACCATCGATGCCATGGGCAAGTTCCTGTTGGAGGATGCGGAACCTGCTCATGCGTGCGTTCTTCAAGAGCATGAACAGATTGGTGTGTCAGGGGTCGTGATTAGAGTCGACAATGACGTCGCGGCCTATACCTTCGGCTACTGGTTGACGTCTCGTACGTGGTGCATTCTGCTGGAAGTCGCAGATCGGGCTGTCCCTGGTCTGGCGCAGTGGGTGTTTCGTGATACGTGTCGGACAGCCATGTCGCAAGGAGCCCTCTCCATCAATGCGATGGAGGATGCCGGCCTTCCGGGATTGCGCGCAACCAAGTTGGCCTATCGCCCAACCGCGATCCTCGATACCTGGACGATCACAAGGGTGGCGAGATGACACAATCGGATGAGCGTCGTGCTTCAGCGGCGAGACGATACGAGTGGCTGACGTTCGTCATGGTCCTGATCACCTTGTTTTCGCTAGGGGTGGGCACCTACCTGCTTGGTCATGTCGAGCGGAGCATCGTGGCGGCGGTCTGGCTTCCACTCTTGGTATTGGTGCTCTGGTCCACCTCGCGCTTGCGCACTGAATACCGTCAGGCGCAACAGGAAAGCGCATGGGCACGAGCTGCTGAAGCGGCGTTGCTGCAAAGTCAGGAGCGAAACCGCGCCATTGTCGATACGGCGCTTGACGGGGTGATCACCATTGATGCGGCCGGAATCGTGACCGAGTGGAATGCTCAAGCGACGGCAATCTTCGGGTGGAGTCGTGAAGAGGCGATGGGAAAACCGCTGTCAGAAACGATCATTCCTGAACGCGATCGGGAGGCGCATGCCCAAGGAATCCGCGCGTATCTCAAGACGGGAGTCGGCCCTGTGCTGAACCGTCGCATCGAGATTGCGGCTCGCCACAGAGATGGGCATGAGTTTCCGGTGGAGCTTGCCGTGTCGCCGGCTCGCATCGGCGAAACGTACATTTTTAGTGCTTTCGTACGCGATATTACAGAGCGTCGCCGAGACGAACGTCGATTAGCTTCCCAATACGCGGTCACACGCGTCTTGTCCGAAGCGGTGACGCTTGAAGAAGCGGTGCCGAAAATCATTCAGGCGGTCGGAGAGAGTCTCGAATGGGATCTGGGGGTCTTTTGGTGGTTGGACAAGCAATCGGGGACATTGCGCTGTCTGCATCATTGGCATGCTGCTGGCATCAGTGCCGATGAGGTTATTGCTGCGAATCAACGTCATGGCTTTAAGCCGGGGCAGGGATTGCCCGGTCAGATCTGGGAACGTGGGCAGCCGGTCTGGATTCGAGATATCATGGTCGATCCTACGTTGGTTCGAGCCGAGGTAGCCATCCGGGCCGGTCTTCATAGTGGATTTGGCTTTCCGATACGCATCGGGGGAGAGATTGAAGGAGTTATTGAGTTCTTTAGCCGGCAGGTGCGTGAGCCGGACAATGAACTGCTGAGCATGATTACCGATGTCGCCTTGAGAATCGGGCAATTTGGCGAACGCGCTAGAACGGAAGAGGCATTGCATCAGACGGAGGCACAGCTCCGCCAAGCGCAGAAGATGGAAGCCGTAGGGCGGCTGGCAGGCGGCGTCGCGCACGATTTCAATAATCTGCTGACCGTGATCCGCGGGTACAGCGAGTTGATCCTCAGCCGATTGACGACGGAGGATCCCTCTCGTCGTGAGATCGAAGAGGTGAAAAAGGCAGCTGATCGAGCCGCCGGGCTCACGAGCCAACTGCTGGCATTCAGTCGCCGCCAGTTCGTGACGACCAAGATCGTCGATTTGAACGCGGTGATCATGAATATGGATGGAATGCTGCGACGGTTGTTGGGTGAGGATATCGTCGACCTCTGTGTCGACCTTGAGCCACAACTGGCATCGATCAAGGCCGATCCTGGCCAGATTGAACAGGTGATCATGAACCTGGCTGTGAACGCTAGGGACGCCATGCCGACAGGAGGGCAATTGACGATTGAGACGCGAAACGTCCTGGTCGAGACGGGCCCGCGGCGTGACGTCGTGATGCTCAAGGAGGGATCCTACGTGCTTTTGGCGATCAGAGACACGGGGCAGGGCATGAGCGAAGAAACCCAATCCCATTTGTTTGAGCCGTTCTTTACGACAAAAGAAAAGGGGAAGGGTACAGGGCTTGGGCTCTCCACCGTGTACGGTATCGTCAAGCAATCTGGAGGGATGATCGGGATTGAGAGCACATTGGGGCAAGGAACCACCTGCAAGATCTTTTTCCCGAAGGTGGATGAGGCGTCCCAGCCTGTGCCGGCCGTCAATGGGAGCTTCGGCAAGGCGATAGGGCGAGAAACCATTTTGTTGGTTGAGGATGACCCATCGGTGCGTGGGCTCGTGCAAGAAGCCCTTCGCCTGAGCGGATACGAGGTGTTGGTGGCTCGTCACGGGATCGAGGCGCTGTTGACTGGCGGCAAGCATATGGGCCCTATTCATTTGTTACTCACCGACGTTGCGATGCCGCAGATGAGTGGACCGGAGGTCGCCGAGAAACTGACGGGTGTGCGGCCGGACATCAAAGTATTGTATATGTCGGGGTACCCCGACCATCCCGTGTTTGAGCAGGGCGGGTTTAAGCGGGACACGGTGTTTCTCCAGAAGCCATTCACGCCCAACGTGTTGACCCAGAAGGTTCGCGAGGTGCTCGATGGGAAGAAGATAGTGTAGGGGACTTCCCTGCCGGTCCATCCCTTGATCTTCGCAGGGTCTTCTGTTTATTGTGACGGGGCACCGTTCGAGAGGAAGACCGCGGTTATGTTTCAACTGAGCGTGAGAAGCTGATGCAATCGGTCCGCGAAATTGACGTGGCACAGTACCGCGTCCTCCGTGAGCCGTTTTATGAGGAGGTCTGTGGAGAAATCGGCCTGTTTACCATTGCTGCGGACCGGAAGTTGCCAGTCATGCTCAAGGGACCGACCGGGTGCGGGAAAACACGATTTGTTCAATACATGGCCTACAAGCTCGGCCGACCGCTGATCACCGTCGCGTGTCATGAAGACCTCACCGCATCCGACTTGGTTGGACGGTACTTACTCAAAGGACAGGATACGGTTTGGATGGATGGTCCGCTGACCCTGGGTGTGAAGCATGGGGCCATCGTCTATCTCGATGAGGTGGTGGAAGCCCGGAAAGACACCACCGTCATCATTCATCCGCTGAGTGATGACCGGCGAGTGCTGCCGATCGAAAAGAAAGGCCAAATCGTTGAAGCTTCCGATGAGTTCATGTTGGTGATCTCCTACAACCCTGGCTATCAAAGTGTCTTGAAAGATCTCAAGCAGAGTACCAAGCAGCGATTCATAGCCATTGAATTCGACTACCCCAGCACCGATATCGAAACGAGAGTGATTCAACGTGAAGCAGCGGTGGAGGCAGGTATCGCAGCGAATCTCGTCAAGCTCGGCCAAAAAGTCCGCAACCTCAGAAATCATGGGCTGGAAGAAGGCGTCAGCACCAGACTCTTGATCTATGCCGGCACACTGATTAAGCAGGGCATCCCGCCGGAACGAGCCTGTGATGCTGCAATCGCTCGTCCGATCACCGACGACACGGATATGCAGCGTGCCATCCTGGAATTGGTCAAAGCGATCTTTTAGACCCATCACGTCTTGTGGAATCCCTACCTGTGATTGTGCGGGACAGTGATCAGGGGGCAATTCTCACCGTCCTTGTCCAACCCAACGCATCGCGGACCGAATGTGTCGGAATGCACGGGGATGCCCTCAAGATCCGACTGGCGGCTCGTCCAATTGACGGCGCTGCCAATGATGAGTTGATCAGATTTATCGCAGAACAATGTGTGGTTCCGCGCGTGCAAGTGCAGCTCCAGGCTGGGGCCGAAGCTCGACGTAAGCGACTGTGTGTACAAGGAATCACGGCGCAGGCGTTGCTGGCTCGGCTGATGCCGCAACACTGAAAGGAAAAGGAGTCCAGATGAAGGGATTAGGACTGAGTGCTCTCGTAGCGGTGTTCCTGCTCTCGGCCTGTTCGAGTGCGCGACCGGTTTTGTATCCCAATGCCCATTTAGAATCGGTGGGGAAAGATAGATTGGAGCAGGACATTGAGGCGTGTAAACAGTCTGCCGAATCGGCCGGCGCAAAGGAAGGCGGCAATAGCAAGGTCGGGCGTGTCGCAACGGGGACGGCCGTTGGTGCCGGCGCTGGGGCTGCCAGTGGAGCCATCGGAAGCGTGATTTCCGGGGCATCCGCCGGGTTAGGGTCGATGATCGGGGCGGCGAGTGGAGCGGTCTGGGGTCTTCTGACGGGACTATTTTCGGCTGTGACCGGCCCGTCTCACCAACCCAGCGAGGCCTACACGAATTACGTCAATCGGTGTTTGCAAGAGCAAGGCTATGAAGTAACAGGGTGGCAGTGAGGGGAGGAATCGGGCATCGAGGTTGTTTCGGTGCTCGCCCAACGCGCGGCCTCAGAAGGCCCTCGTGGATGCGCGCAAGGGAAACAACCTCGATGCCCAATCGAAATGGGGAAGAGCGCATGGAGGAATGTGGTGAGACAATGCGCGCAGTTGAGTGTCCACCCGTCTGGTCTGTGCGTATAGGAACAAGAGGAGTCATAACTGCGATCGAGACAGTGCTCAATCGCATGCCGGTCGAAGAGCTCTGTTCATACAAGCCCATTATGCTGCTCCGTTCGTGCTGAGCCTGTCGAAGCACGGTCATAGGCTTTAGGGATGGCTTCTCGAGCTGTGCACAATTCAAAAATCCTCGACATTTACTCCAAAGGGTGAGAAGTGAAGCAAAGACGAGAAAGCACCCTAGGAGACTTTCGTGTCCACTCACTCATGGCAGCGGCTGATCGGAATCATACTGCTGCTGTCTGTCGTATCGTGCTCGGGGCCCCAGCCGATTTTGCGATCTAATAAGCACCTCCACGTGTCTGGCAAGCAGGTCGCTCAACGGGAGATTGAATCCTGCCAAAAGAAAGTTGACGGGACCGGGTTGCGTCCAGGGGTTCACCAAAGTGCCAACGCCGGGTCCGGCGCAGTACTCGGTCTGTTGCTGGGCGGTGCCATGGGTGCGTCGGCTGGGGTGATCGGGGGACTGCCGGGCATGACGATCGGGGCTGCTGCCGGGAGTGGCCTCGGGTTGGTGCTTGGCGTACTGGGAGGCACGTTCAAGCCACTGGAACCGGACCCGCCCTATGCCGATGCCGTGACGAACTGCCTCAAGGAAAAGGGCTATGAAGTCAGTGGGTGGGAGTAAGGGCAAGAATCGGTGAGGGTCCGCTCGAAGATGGCGGTACCGGCCACGTACGATCGCCAAAGTTGATCTCGTCCAGTAGGCTGTTCCCACGACTGTTCCTATCCGATTCTACAAAACCACAGCAGGTCCGTGGCCTTAAGACGGCCTGACCTGATCTTGTATTTTTGCAAGCCTAATCCCTACACAGGTAGCGGAACAGTCCTGCGTGCGGCCGCCCTGGGTCGCATGTTCGCGGATTCCCGCGAGAGTTTGGCGAGCGATCCCCAACGAAGCGGAGGCTAAGGATGTCTCCCAGGAGCTGTCGAAGGAATGAGGGCCGATATCTTTTGAAACTTCTTCAATAGGCCGGATGCTTTTCTTGCATTCGTCAGGATTGTCGGGGCCTATCCTGTGCGGTTCGTTCGATCGCCACGAGCGTGCTGTCGCGCGTCGAGCCGCCACATCGGCGCTCATGCGCACCGCGAAGCCCATCCGTTTTAGGCGGAAGGTTCTGGACTGACGAACGCGCTACTCGAATTCGTCACGAGGGAATCGTCAGAACACCGGGGCGCTGAAAAGACGTGAAGATGATCGACATATGACTGACCTCGGTCCACGACAGAAGGACGATCTCCTGTTCGACGCCAAAAGAATGGAAGAGCAGGAATACACTTAGTCCGAGGGCAATGATGGCGGGCCAGATCACCGAGAGCGCACCGATGGCGACAAAGAGCGTCATCGCTACCAACGTCTGCTGAACGAACGGGCTCTTCGCTGTGATCATCACGTCCTCCCTCGTTGGCTCTCTCCCGGAAGACATATGTACGATTGATTGGTGGAATCCACCTTAGCATAACGACCACAGCGAGCAACTAGAAATCCTGTCAATCTCTATTATAAGGTCGAATTTCTCCGGAGAGACTGAGCTTCAAGCACTAGAGAGGAAGTGCAAAAGGCCTAGCGAAACCACTCACAGGATGAACAAGCTCTTCCTGGAATTTGCGAGGCGCAACACTACTCTCCGGCTAGGTCGATATAGCGAATGGTCGCTTTCACCGATGAACCGGAAGAGCCCAAGCTGGTGGGGAGCATGATCTGCACCAGGAGATCGATCGGTTGGCCTGTCTTCAGCATCGGCGCCTTGAGTGCTCCGACATTCTTGCCGCACGCTCCCTGATCGATCACCTCGATCTGGCCGCTGTCATCCTCAAGTGTGAGCGTTGTCCGTTCATGGGCTCGTCCACAGACCAGCCGATTGGTGATGATTTCCGTCTGCATCGCTCTGATAGTTCCGGTCAACCGGATGTCCCGCATTTGATAGTGATCTGGATGCGCCAAGATGGTGGCGATGGGAATTCGTTCATGCGAGACGAGGGAAATTCTCATGGAACCAACCCAGGAGGGTAGGGAGAGCTCATCCGATGCGAGCACTGAATGAAGACCGATCAATCCTGGTAGGATGAGGACAATGGATCGAAGGCCGATGTGAATGAGCGGAGCCATCATCAGTACCCCCCATCTAAGTTA
>CAZJOQ010000092.1:0-14664 GCA_964547625.1 uncultured Nitrospira sp. | reverse complement strand
CCTGATCCTGATGGGTGTGTGCCTGGCACCAGCAAGTCGGACAACATTACCAACGTCAACACACCAAGGTTCAGGATAGCTCCGCCGGCGGCGGGACAGACTCCGAACCTCTATGTCGATGGGGCCCGAGTCGATTCGACCTTCAATCTGACAGCCAGCACCCTTCAGCCGACGACGGCGTTAAGTGACGGGGAACACCGGATTACCTACACGGTGACGAATGCTGGAGGCGAATCTGGACCAAGTCCGTCTTTGACCGTGACGATCAACACTGGAGCCCCTGGAGCGCCGACGTCCTAGCGGTTACCGGAGAGTACCGCAAGCTGCAATATCAACCACTTCGCTGCCGCGGGACCATCATGATGGTTCCGCGGCCGACCCATTCTGCACCTCCATTCTCCGACTCGCTATCACCGAGTCTGTATTCGCATATCAGCGCTTTCAGACTCATCTCACCCTTCGTAACCCTCACAACTCCTCAATCGTTCTGTTGACCCGACCAATCACGTTCGTATAGGTTTGACCGCATAGTCTGCGGCATCTGTCATGATAGTTCGGTCTGGAGCCCTCCCTTGACCCACTGAGTACCCAGTATTCATCAAAAACGAACGGGCCTGTCACTTGATACAAACAGAAAATTCAGCAGCTTCATGAAACGCTTCTCCACCGTCGTGGGACCATATCTCGCCACCGGTCTTCTCATTGCCACTGGATTGAGCGTCTATGGCTGTGGCGATTCAGCAACCGTAAACCCCGTGGTGCAACTTGCCAGCCTGTCAGTCGATCCCGGCACGCTCCAACCAGGCTTTAGCGGCGGAACGACTCAGTACAGGGTCGATCTTACCAGCTCCACCACAAGCGTGACCGTCAGCGCTCAACCAGCGGTATCCGGTGACAGCGTGACAATTAATGGCCAGGCGACGACAAGCCGAGTCATTAGCCTAGATCCTCCAGGATCAACCACGGTGGTCGATATCGTCGTTTCTGAATCAACCACCAGTTCTAGAGCCTACACCGTCAGGCTGGTGAGAGCAGGCCTAGCTGGAAACAATTCGTTACAGAGCTTGGCCGTATCACCGGGAACCCTGGCGCCAGATTTTGATCCAAATAACCTAGCTTATACAGTCACTGTCGCGAACAATGTCGGAAGCGTCAGCGTAACCCCCACCGTTCAGGACTCCAATGCGACGGTGACGGTGAACGGGCAAGCCGCCACTTCCGGACAGGCGCGCACCTTAACGCTCAATGGCCCCGGCCAAAGCACGACCATCACGATTACCGTAACGGGCCAGAACGGGAACCCGAAAACCTACTTTGTTGCCGTGAGTCGAGGGGTATCAAACAACAACAACTTGCAAGGGTTAACCATTTCGCCAGGGACTTTATCCCCCTCCTTCAGGGCCAGTACTACCGACTATACGGTGGACGCTGCCAGCAGCGTGGGGAGCGTCAGAGTAATTCCCCGGCTACAAGATACTGATGCGAGCATGACGGTGAACGGGCAAGCCACCAACTCCGGGCAGGCCCGAACCATTCCGCTGCGTGAAGCGGGCCTGAGCACTTTGATCACTATCGTCGTGACGGCACAGAGTAACGCGCAGAAGACCTATTCTGTAGAAGTAAGTCGTGCTGCCTTAGGCGGAAACAACAACTTGTCAGCATTGGCCGTGTCGCCAGGATCTCTGTCCCCCTCGTTCAGCGCAAGTAGAACCAGCTACTCTGTCAGTGTGGGTGGAAGGGTTGAGAGCATTACCGTCACTGCAGCGCCTGAGGATACGAATGCAAGCCTAACAATCGCCGGACAAGGCACGGGTTCGCGTTCCATCTCTTTGCCACCTGGTCCATCAAGAACCGAAGTCGAAGTGGTTGTGACCGCTCAGAATGGAAACCCTAAAATATACTTCATCACCGTCAACCGCGAGGCGCTTTCGGCAGATAACAACTTGGAAACCCTGAGCGTGTCACCCGGCACCTTGGATCCTGCCTTTGCTGCCGGAACCACGCAGTACACCGTCGAGGTCGGAACCGCCGTCACTGCCGTGACCGTCACAGCGACCAAGTCCGATCCGAATGCGGTGATCTCTGGGGATGTGCCCAACCAAGGACAGGCAACGATTCAGCTCGACGGACCGGGGACCAGCAAGACCGTGTCAATAATCGTGACGGCACCAAATGGCACCTCAAAAACGCACCAGATCACCGTCAACCGAGCGGCGCCTTCAAGCGACAACAACCTGTCGTCACTGACCGTGAAGCCCGGCAGTTTGTCCCCTGGCTTTTCTCCGAGCACCCTGAGCTATGATGTCAGCAGCAGTGCCGCCAGCGTGACCGTCTCCGCGACCAAGTCCGACCCCGACGCCGTCATGTCCGGTAGCGTGACTGCCGGAGCAGGGGTCCGAACAGGGTCGGCAACCATCCTGCTCGGCGGGCCAGGGATAACCACACGGATAACAATCACCGTCACTGCGCCGAATGGAACCTCAAAGACCTACACGATCACGGTGAGCAGGCCGTTCCGCTAGATTATTGCGAATCGCTTTCGCACTCCTAGTCCGACGAGACAAGCCCATTTCGAAGAGCCGAGGGAAGTGCATGTTGACCCGAGCGGTAGGATCGGCTATACGATAGATCTCTGCTCGGCTTTGCGAACGTCGTGATAGCCGAATCTTGAACCCTCTCGCAGTCTCGCGCGTACCGTGTGGGTTCACCGGAACAGGCAGATCCACATTCCATGCACCTAAAGCAACCTACCGGTATAACCGACATCATATGAGACGCATACGCACCGTAATGGGACACTATGCAGCCGCCATTTTTGTCGTGGTATTCGCCTTCGGTGCCTCTGGCTGTGCTGACACAGCCTCGATCAACGAGGAAGCACAACTCGCCAGCTTGACAGTCGATCCCGGCGCGCTCCAGCCGGTTTTTTCAAGCGATACCTTCGACTATAGGGTTGATGTGCCTACCACGGCTGAGAGCATCACGGTAACACCCACTCCTCAAGACAGCGACACGACGATGACGATCAATGGGATTTCAACTGGCTCAGGACAGGGACAGCCTGTCCCGCTAGGAGCCCCTGGGTCCAATACCACCATCCGCATCACTTTGAGAGCGCCGAGCGGAACTCAGAAGGCCTATTTCGTTTTGGTGAATAGGCCGGTTCCGTTGAGCAGCAACAATAATTTGTCGGCATTGAGTGTGACATCAGGCAACTCGGTTCTTACCTTGGTTCCGCTCTTTGCAGCGGGCACGCTGAACTACACCGTGGACGTCGACAGTACTGTCGGCAATGTGACCGTCTCGGCGACGAAGGCCGAACCGAATGCCGTGATGACCGGTTCAGTGACGGCCGGGGCCGGGCAAGGGAGCGGTCAAACGCCCATTTCGCTCAACGGAGCAGGGTCCTCCACACCGATATTGATCACCGTGACCGCACCAAATGGAAATGCAAAGGAATACAGAATCACCGTGAACCGACTCGCACCCTCGAGCAACAATAATTTGTCAGCATTGACGGTGACGCCAGGCTCCTTGACGCCTCCCTTTTCACCAGACACGCGGAACTACACAGTGGCTGTCGATATCACCGTTGGTAGTGTGGTCGTCTCCGCAACGAAGGCCGACCCAGATGCCGTGATGTCCGCGTTGGGTTCGGTAATCGCTCCCAAGGGGATCCCAGTAGGTCAAGTAACCATTAGGCCTGGGCAGGGGCCTGTGTCGATCAGCGTAGTCGCACCGGATGGAAGCCAAAAGACGTATACCATAAGCGTGGTGGTCCAACCGTTCCGCTAGACATAGCGCAGGTCGTCCTGATGGCGTAAGACGTCTTCCCTATCTTGGAACGAGGAACTGATAGCTCGCACCAGGCCCCGGTGGTACCTGGACCGGTCTCCCCTCCTGAAGCAAACAGCCGATGGCTTCTGTCGGGAACACAGACTCGCGGAGGGAGAGGATCTTACCGCTTCGGATCAAGCTCAATCAGTCCCTTGCGAATGGCGGTGATGGCGGCTTGTGTGCGATCGTAGACTTGTAGCTTGTGGAAGATGTTCCGGACGTGATTCTTTACTGTCTTTTCGCTCAAATCAAGGCTATTGGCGATCTCTTTGTTGGTTTTCCCATCCGCCACCAATCGTAAGACGGTGATTTCACGTTCGGTCAAATCATGTTCCGCCCACGCTGACTTCTTCCCCCTTTTTTGAGCCATCAGCGAAAATTCAGCCAAAATTTTACTAGCGACCGAGGGATGGATCAGTGATTCACCGCGATAAATCGCACGAATGGCCGCAACGATTTGAGACGATTCGGAGTCTTTCAGCAAGTACCCCGTCGCTCCCGCTCGCACGAGGTCAAAGATGTATTGTTGTTCTTCGTACATGGTTAACGCGACGATACCAATGTGCGGGAGCTCGCGCTTGATCTGTCGCGTAGCCTCGACCCCGCCCATTCTCGGCATGCTCACATCCATGAGAATCACATCGGGAAGCAGCGTACGGGCTTTCTCGACGGCCTCGAGTCCATCCTGGGCTTCGCCGATGACGTGAATATCCTCTTTAGTTTTGAGAATGGCCGCCAATCCTTCTCGGACCACCCGATGGTCGTCGGCGATGAGGACTTTAATTTTCTCCATTACTTATTTCCTCCTTATTGCCCAACGGCACTTCAACGATGAGTTTGGTGCCTTTCCCCGGCTTGGATTCCACACGGCCTTCCCCGCCGACTAATCGCGCTCGCTCCAAGATACCCTTGATCCCAAAATGGTCCCATTTTTCCGGGTCGCGGAGAACTTTCTCCATGTCAAAGCCCACCCCGTTGTCGGTAATAGTGACTCGTAACAAGTCGATATCCATGTCCAGCTTGATCGACACCTTGTCGGCTTTCGCATGTTTCTCGACGTTGCTCAGAGCTTCCTGGATGATTCGGAAGAGAAAGACCTTGGTTCGCGGGAAAAGAGTCTGCTCATCCCCCGTCACGGTAAACTTTGTGGCAATGTGCGTCTGAGTCTGGTACGACGCAAAATAATTCGTAAGGCCAGGAATGAGATCCATTTTTTCATAGTGCAGCGGGCGAAGATTAAAGATCACCTGGCGGGCCTCCTGAATGGCCAGCTTGAGTTGGGCCTTACTCTCCTTAATGGTGGCCAAACTCGCGCGCGGGTTTTTCCGGATCAGCTGCTGGCAGAGATCCAGCTTGAAGTTGACACCCGCCAAAATCTGCACGAATCCGTCGTGGATCTCGCAGGCGATTCTGGTCCGTTCGTCCGTCACAGCCGCGCCCGTTTCTTTGACGTAGAGTCGGTAAAGAGATTGATATTTGTTCAATGTCTTCTCGATCTCCGCCGTCGCGCGAATACGAGCCTCAATCAACTCCCACATAAATTTCGCGCTGGCGCCGCCGATGATGGTCACCCCCATGCGGTGGAAATCTTGGAGAAACTGCCAGACTTCCGCATCACCAGACACATCGATGATCAAGTCGACACGCTCCATCGTCAACAACTGCCGATAGTCGTGGGTAATCGGAATCTTCAATTGTTTAGCCAGGTCCAGACCGGGCGCGTCCGGATTGCTCTCAGCCACACCGACAATCTGAACAAGAGGATCGTTCGCGAAAATCTCTATCAACGCCGTGCCACCTCGACCAGCGCCGATAATGGCGACACTCGTCGCCACCGGAGTCGGCGTGTTTCGTCGCCCGCGCTGAGAGAGTGGTTTGATCATTGGATTGAACCTTCCCTCGCTCACCTCATCAACTACCTGAACCGCAGGACGTTGGATGAGAATAGTGCGAACCAAGCGGGGGAAAACCTGAGAACAGTGCGGGTCTGAGGTTAACGTTCGCGTCCTTGTTGAGCCAACGTCTTCAACTCGTCCATGAATTGCTCGATGTCCTTGAATTCTCGATAAACGGATGCAAACCGGACATAGGCAACCTGGTCCAGTTGATGCAGCTCTCGCATGACTTCCTCTCCCACCACCCGACTTTCAATCTCCGTTTCGCCCATTTCTTGAATCCGCTTCTCGATCCGGTCGGTCACGGCTTCGATGGTTCCGGTGCTGATGGGCCGTTTTTCACAGGCTTTTTTCATCCCGAGAAGAATTTTGGTGCGGTCGAAGGACTCCCGGCGACCGTCCTTCTTCACCACGACCGGCAAAATTTCTTCAACTCGCTCATACGTGGTATAGCGACGCTTACAACTCAGGCATTCACGGCGTCGACGAATGACCTCGCCTTCCTTGGCCATGCGAGAATCAACCACCTTGTCTTCGAGTTCATCACAGAAGGGACATTTCACTGGAGGCGACCTGCTCTCTCACTATCGGCTGACCGCTAGTAGGGATGAAAAATCGGGAACTGCGCACACAACGCCTTCGCTTGCATACGAACTTCTTCGAGTACATCTGCTTTCTGCCGATGCTGGAGAACACGGTCAACTAAGGCAACGATCTGTTTCATCTCAGGTTCACGCATCCCGCGAGTGGACACGATCGGCGACCCCAGCCGAATGCCGCTGGCGACGGCTGGTGGTTTTTCGTCATAGGGTACGGCGTTCTTATTGACGATGATTCCGGCCGCATCAAGCGCCGCATCGGCCTCTTTCCCCGTAATCCCTTTGTTGGTGAGATTCAGGAGCATCAAATGCGTATCGGTGCCGCCGGAGACGATCTTGTAGCCGCGATCCACGAATTCTTTGGCTAACGCCTTCGCATTAGCCAGAACTTGCTGCTGATAGCGCTTGAACGACGGAGACAAGGCCTCCTTGAAGGCCACCGCCTTGGCGGCGATCACATGCATCAGTGGTCCGCCCTGCAGACCCGGAAACACGAGCTTGTCGACTCCCTTCGCATGCTCGGCTTTACACATCGTGACACCACCACGCGGACCGCGCAGGGTCTTATGGGTCGTGGTCGTCACGAAGTCGGCGTAAGGGACAGGATTCGGATGAAGCCCGGCTGCAATAAGCCCAGCAATGTGAGCGATATCTATTAACAGATAGGCTCCGACCGACTTGGCAATCTGTTGGAATCGTGGGAAATCCAGCACGCGAGCGTAGGCGCTGGCACCGACGACGATCATGCGCGGACGACATTCTTCTGCCACCTTTTGAACAGCATCGTAGTCGATAGTTTCCGTCTGGCGATCGACTCCATAGGAGAAGACTCGGAAGAGGATACCGGAGAAGTTGACCTTGCTCCCGTGTGTAAGATGTCCGCCCTGAGCGAGGTCCATTCCTAAAATGGTGTCTCCCGGCTTCAACACCGACAAATACGCGGCCATATTGGCCTGCGAGCCAGAATGGGGTTGCACATTGACGTGCTCGGCTCCGAAGATCTCCTTACACCGCTGAATCGCCAAGTCTTCGACCGCATCAGCATGCTGACACCCACCATAATAGCGCTTGCCGGGATAGCCTTCCGCATACTTGTTGGTGAGTAAAGAGCCTTGCGCCGCTAAGACCGCGGGGCTGGCAAAATTTTCCGACGCAATCAACAGTAATTTCTCACGTTGCCGGATTTCCTCCGCCTCAATCGCGGCACAGACCTCCGGATCTGCTGCCTTCAGAGCGTCCCATGAACCAATTGCATAGCTGTTCATCGTGTCCATCGTCGAATACCCTACGCTGATGGTTCTTCCGCTTCTTGCTTCTTCACCACGTGGACCTTCACCGTGGCCACCACATCCCTGGGCATCTTGATGGGCACAGCCACCGTGCCAAGTTCCTTGATCGGTTGTGCCAACTGGATCTTTCTCCGATCCACGGTCACACCTTGCGCCGCGAGTCCTTCGGCAATGTCCTTGGTGGTGACGGAGCCGAACAGTTTGTCGTCCTTGCCCACTTGCATCTCGATCGTCAGCGAGACCGCCGACACCTTCTTCGCATGTGTCTCAATTTCCAGTTTTTCCTTATTGGCTTTCTCGGCTGCTACACGTTTGACATGCTCGAACGCCTTGATGCTCCGACCGTCCGCTTCCACAGCTTTGCGGCGCGGTAACAGATAATTCCGTGCAAACCCATCGGCGACGTTAATGAGATCACCGAGATGCCCTACCCCTTCCAGAGTCTCTTGTAGAATGACTTTCATACCCCTACTCCTTCACATGATAAAGTGCTCGAGGATACTGACCTGATTGCGAAATGTCAATTCGGAAGGGGAGTCTTGAAGGCTATTCGTGGACCACGCCAAGCGCACGTCCCACCTTCGCAAACGCATCCACGGCTTGTTTCAGCTGCGAGGTCGTATGGGCCGCCGACATTTGAGTCCTGATTCTCGCCTGCCCTTGCGGAACCACCGGATAGCTGAACCCGACCACGTAGACCCTCTCTTTGAGCAAAGCCTCCGCCATCGATGTCGCAAGAGCGGCATCGCCTAACATCACAGGAATGATTGGGTGTTCGCCCGGAACGAGCCGAAAACCAAGAGCAGTCAGCTCCCTTCTGAAGTACGCGGCGTTGGCTCGAAGCTGTTCCCTAAGATGATCGCCTTGTGCCACAAGAGCAAGCGCACTTAACGCCCCGGCTGCAATAGGAGGAGGAAGGGAGTTAGAAAACAGATAGGGCCTCGATCGCTGACGCAACAGCTCGATCACCTCGGCCTTGCCCGATGTAAATCCACCGGTTGCGCCGCCAAGCGTTTTCCCCAATGTGCTTGTGACAATGTCGACTTTCTCCGCCACTCCGAAATAAGCCGGTATCCCCCTCCCCGCTGGACCAAGAACTCCAGTGGCATGGCTGTCGTCAACCACCACCGCCGCATCGTACCGTTCCGCCAGCTTCACAATCCGGTCGAGTTTGGCCAGATCACCATCCATCGAAAACACCCCGTCCGTGACAATCAGGCGCAGGCGGCACCCACTCGCTTCCTTAAGTCGCGCTTCCAGCTCCTCCATGTTGGAATGGGCATACCGAAATCGCTTGGCCTTGCACAGCCTGATGCCGTCGATCAGGCTGGCATGGTTCAACGCATCGCTGATGACGGCATCACGCTCATCCACCAACACTTCGAACAATCCGCCATTCGCATTGAAGCAGGAACTGTAAAGGATGGTGTCATCGGTACCGAGAAACTCACTGACGGCCTGTTCGAGCTGCTTGTGCAGATCCTGCGTGCCGCAAATAAACCGTACCGAGGCCATGCCATAGCCGTGTGTGTCCAACCCTTTTTTTGCAGCCTGCACAATGGATGGATGATTCGCGAGGCCCAGATAATTGTTGGCGCAGAAATTGAGGACCTGACCTTGCGTCACGCGGATGTCCGTACCTTGTGGGCCTAGAATGTGGCGCTCTGATTTGTAGAGGCCTTTGGCGCGGATCTCGGCAAGATGAGTAGTGAGCACCTGCTTGAGGGAATCGTAGGCCATCTTAAAAAGATGTCGTTCGGAATCTGTCGATCTGATAAATTTCCGAAAACTCAATCGATCATCAGATCAACACATCAGCGAATGCTTCACTCACGGAAACAACACCACTTTGCCGCACTGCCCCGATTGAATCAACTCAAACCCGGTCGCGAACTCGCTCAGTGGAAATGAATGCGTGATGACCGGCCGAATATTGAGGCCTGCTTTGAAGAGGCCTGCCAACCGATACCAGGTCTCGAAGAGGCGCCGGCCGGTGATCCCATAGACGCGGATGCCTTTAAAAATCATTTCATTCGGCAAGTCAAAGCAGACGGGCCCCGTGGGAATGCCGAATAGAGTCACACGCCCGCCATTCTTGACGGCTTGAAAGGCCTGGTGGAGGGCTGTGGGATTTCCTGACATCTCCAGCGCGGCATCGACTCCTTCCCCGGCTGTGATATCGAGGATCGCGGACGCAATGTGTTCAGGCGAGTCGGCCTTCGCATTGAAGATATGGTCCACCCCAACCTGCTTCGCCAAACCAAGCCGATAGTCACTAATATCCGACGCGATGATCGTGGCCGCCCCCGCTGTTCGTGCCACGGCAGCGGCAAACAGCCCCGTTGGCCCACACCCCGTAATCAACACCGTATGCCCAGTGAGGTCTTCAGCCAGCGCCGCATCAACGGCATTGCCGAGCGGCTCCTGCACACAGGCTAGCTCAGGTGGGATCTGCGGATCTGTTCGCCACAACACATTTTCAGGCAATGTGACATACTGCGCGTACGATCCGTCTCGATCGATCCCCAGAATTTTGTAGTTCTTGCACACGTGCGCCTGACCCGTGCGGCACTGAAAGCAGGCCCCACACGTGAGGTGCGATTCGGCAGCAACATACTCACCAACCTTGACGAGAGATACGTCGCGCCCCACCTCCACAACATAGCCACACAGTTCATGGCCGATAATCCGCGGGGGATGGATCCGTCGCTGCGCCCATTCGTCCCAGCGATAAATATGGACGTCCGTTCCACACAGTGAGGTGGCAGCAACTTTCACAACAGTATCATGGGGACCTGGCGTGGGGTCGGCCCACATAGTGAGGGTTAAACCTGGCCCCGCGGTGCGTTTGACGAGGGCTTGCATATATTCATTGTATACCACGTTCACCCGTTGGACCCTATGGTTCAGGGAAAGAAACGAGTTGCGCCACGGTCTCAGCGATGGGTAGGATGCCCAAATTATGGTCCATCCTACTGCGAGACCTCTGATTGTCGTTGCCGGGCTGTTGAGTGTGATCTTGTATCAAGCCCCCGTTTACGCGAACGCACAAGCAGAGCCACGCCCTGTACTGTCTCAAACCTTTGCTTCTGAGAAACAATGGGTAACGTTCGATTTTGCTGGTTCGAATGGCTCTGGAAATCTCCGACTCGGTCAACCACTTGAGCTGTCGATTACCCTTGGCGGAGTTGCCCCGGACCCCATGCCGTTTGTGGCCATCTGTGAATCGACCCACTTTGAATCACAGATCGTGACCTTGAAACCAGATCCGACTTCACCTGCAATGAAGGCGACCACTACCCTTGTGCCCGTCACGCAAGATCAGCTCTCTCCTAGACAAAAATTTTTCCGACTCCACGTGACGTTCGCTAGGTCAACCGAAACGAAATTCGAACGAGTGATGACTCGGATTGTGTATCTCACGATGGACCACCCCATGGTTGCTGGCGATAACCACGCCTTGCCCACAGCCAATCCAGACCAACCAAGTGAAAGAGATTTCGCCGCTCATCAAGCCGAGTCTACGCTTGATGCCATCCCCCTGGGCAACGATCAGCTTGTGGAGGAAGACCTCCTACCGCCTCGTTCCGCACAACCGACACCAGCCTATTGGCACCAGGTCCGTGACCTCCTGAACCGGAGCTGGAACCGCATCGCCCCGGCCATACCACACTCCTCGCTCCAACAAACCGTGCATGTGCAATTTCGGCTCTATCCCGACGGACGAGCCCAGTTGATGCAGGTTGCAGATGGGTCAGGTGTCTCCGAGATTGACCAAGCCGGCATCCAGGCGATCGCCGATGCGCAACCATTCCCACCGTTCCCTATGGGCGTCGGAAACGAGCATATCGAGATCCAGGTGCGATTACAGACCGGCTCCGAGGCAGGGGTACGCGACTTCCACACCGGTACCCCCCAGAAGCCTGAACGAACAGTTACCGCACCGAAGCCATGAGCCAACCGCGCACGGAGGCATTCATGAAGGAATCACATCGCACACGAACACAGCTCAGATCGAGCCGACCGTTAGGCATAGTGATGGTGGGGCTCTTCATCCTCTTCCTCATCCCAATCAGCGCCGCAGCGGAAACAACTCGCTGGGACATCGATCCGGATCACTCAGCGATTGAGTTCCGTGTCGCGCACATGGTGGTGTCCAAAACGCCAGGGCGATTCACAGACTACCACGGATTTATCGAGATGGACCCGGACGCGAAGACGTTGAGGTCGATTGAGGCCACCATCAATGCCGAGTCGATCAACACCAACCATGAAAAGCGCGATGGACATCTCCGTAATCCCGATTTCTTGAACGTCAAACAGTTTCCAACGATCACGTACAAGATGAAATCCGCTCAGAAAGAGGGAGAGACCTACACGTTCGTTGGGAACCTGACCCTGCGTGGCGTGACCAAAGAGGTTACACTCATCGGAACGTTCAACGGGATCACCCAGGATCCTTGGGGCAATACCAGAGCCGGATTCAGCGCCGACGGCAAACTGAACCGCAAGGACTTCGGTATGATTTGGAACAAAGTCCTCGATAGCGGTGGGCTTGTCGTGGGAGATGAAGTACAGATCCACTTAGACATCGAGTGCATCAAGGCCAAGGATCCCTCATAACTCCACTTGGCGGCGCCACAAGGAACACGCCCGTCGCATGAGGAGATGATCGATGAAGGCAATGGTGCTCGACCATACGGGAGATGTCTCCGACCATCCCTTACAGCTTCGAGATCAGCCTACCCCTACTCCACATCCTGATCAGGCCCTCGTCAAGATCCACATCTGCGGTGTCTGTCGCACAGATCTTCATGTAGTGGAAGGGGAACTTCCCGAACCGACATTGCCGTTAATCCCAGGCCATCAGGCAGTCGGCACGGTGATGCGGGTTGGCTCCGAGGTCTCAGAAGTCAAAGAAGGGGACCGCGTGGGGATTGCTTGGCTGCAGGGCACATGTGGACGCTGCGAGTTCTGCACAAGCGGGCGGGAAAATCTCTGCTTGAAGGCAACATTCACCGGCTATCAGGCCAACGGAGGGTACGCAGAGTACGCGGTCGTCCCTGCGCGATTTGCCTATCCCATCCCACCGATCTTTTCGGATGATGAAGCAGCTCCCCTGCTCTGTGCCGGGATTATCGGCTATCGGGCCTTGCGGCTCAGCGGCATCAAACCTGGGCAGCGGCTGGGGCTCTATGGATTTGGTGCAGCAGCCCACATCGCCATTCAGATTGCACGCCATTGGGGTTGTCAGGTCTATGTCAGTTCACTTAAGCCGGAGCATCAGAAGTTGGCTCGACAGCTAGGAGCCGTTTGGGTCGGTGGGGCGACGGAGATGCCGCCTGAGAAGTTGCACGGGTCCATCATCTTTGCCCCAGCCGGTGAACTCGTCCCTCCAGCCTTGAGAGCGCTCGACCGAGGAGGCACGTTAGCCTTAGCCGGTATCCACATGTCACCGATTCCCTCACTCGACTACGATCGTGACATCTTCGGAGAGCGAGTCATCCGTAGTGTCACAGCCAACACCAGGCAGGACGGAGTTGATTTGTTGCGCGAAGCGGCAGCGATCCCCCTCAAGCCACACACAGTCCGGTTTCGTTTGGAAGAGGCGAACCGAGCCCTGCAAGAGTTGAAGGCCGGGACCTTTCAAGGGGCAGCGGTGCTCACGATATAAATGTGGATGTGCCCTGCCTAACCGGCGATTGCATAGAGCCGAATAAGCCACTGGGCGGCCGGCGGCTTCCTAGACAGCGCTCAGGTCATTCGTGAGGGAAGGCCAAGGTCGACTTCGCGCTGATGCTCTGTCATTTCTGATGAGAGTTTTCGGTTTGGTTCATGAGTTTGAGTGTCCTGGTGGCAAACCACGCCCTCCAGTCCAGTTTTGCGAATAGAACGACCAACGCAAGCAGGAAGGCTTGCGTTAAGACAAAATACCCCCCGAGATAGGCAAAAACCGATCCATCATCGAGAACAGCCTTACGCGCAACCTCCATGGCCATTACCACCCAAAAACTATAGGTCAGAAACCGGCCTATGAAGGATGCAGCAGCCACCGGTGCCAGTGGCAAAGACGTGAGCCCATAGGCGATAAATAGCGAGTTCGATGGCAAGGGGCTACAGGTGTAGGCGAGAAAGACCCCGAACGTCATCGCGCGTTGTGTTCTCAGACGGTCTTTCACAAGATCAATGTTCTCTTTGGTGCGCGCGCTCAACCAGTGTTGTCTGACAATGACAAACGCCAGCTTCGCGAGCACCAGTCTCCCGGCGGTGGCTGCTGTTGCCGCCACGAAGGCGGTAAGCCAGGGATTCGCATCCGGTCGGGACAGTCCAATCGCAGACAACACGATCCACGTCGGTGGCGCGAATGCAGGCAGGCTATTAAGCACAAAGACGACTGCAAAGAGAGACAAGGTATTCATCGTTGCATGACAGCGCAACACCTTCCGGTGCTGGCTCCATTATGGCAATCCCACATCCAAAATCGATGGATGGCATGGCGTCAAATAATTATAGAACATTGTACGAAGAATGACGGTGTGTCATTCATAGGCGCCGAGTTCAACCCTAAACGTTTCGTAAGAGTGGCGGCAGCTCAGTTGGATAGAGCAGCGGCTTCCTAAACCAAAACGGAAAGTTGTCAAAAAGCCCCATAAAACGCACAAAACAACGCATCAACAAAGGGGAGAGCCGATGTTGGGCTCTCCTCAGCTTTCCCTCCATTTCTTCACTCATTTTCCGACGCTATTCACGACAGTGTTACTACCTACCGCTCCCAGGTGTTTGTTGGTCGCCATCTTGTTTCCTCCTTGTGTTAAATCAAGGTGACTCTCTCACGGGAGGAGGAGAGGCACCATACAATTCACAGAGGAAACAGGAAGTAAAGGCCGGAATCGGCATGCCGGAGAGGGACATGCAGCGGGAGTGAAAGAGTTACTGGCGCGGGCGGTATGCCTCGCAGGTGCTAGACGGTCGGCTACTGATGTTGGCGACCAGATTCATCCGAAGATAGGGAAGTGGTGGGGCAAGGAGGACTGCGGTCAGATC
>CAZJOQ010000091.1:8546-14674 GCA_964547625.1 uncultured Nitrospira sp. | reverse complement strand
CCCCTGCGCCCCGGGTCGTCCGAGCGAGGGGGTAGCTCGGCCGGACATTGATAATTCGACATTTCTCGACTGACCCCTTGGTACATCATGACCACCACCTGCTCCAGGAGTAACCAGGGCGAGGCCTCAGATGGGCAATGGTGAGGCCCCGCGCTGATCGGTCCGAGAGGGGATAGGCTACCGCTCTCGGAACGTTTCTGTTTGTTTCGGATTACGGCTCGACGAACCAGGATGATCCAGAAAGACCCCGCTCGGAATGGGCTAGAGGAATCGGATCGGCCGTGTTACCGACGAGACAACCTGCCCAGGGAAGCGAGTCCGGCTGGATTATCCGAGTGAACAGACAGGCGGAGCACGAGAGGAAGGTGACGCTGAGTGAACGATCGAATGGGTTGGGGCATGAGGGAGACCCACCGGGGTTGCTAGGAGATCGGCAACCACCGGCGGCACCGAAGCTGTCGGTCCACTCTGCGAGATCATCTGGCAAGACCAGGCGCAGAGCGAAGCATGAGCGGACTCCTCTGAATGGCGATGCCCTTCAGAGGACGAGAGAGGCATCGACACACAGCCGGTCGCCGGCACAACCAGCGCCACATACAGGGCGATGGTCAGGCACGCGACCGAACCAAGTGAACAGACAAATCGACGAGTCGGCATGATTCCTTCTTCCTGATTCTCTTCTTTATACCACTCCCATTCGTCTGTCTACCGACGCCTGCTCACCGTTGCAACAACATCGGCGACCTGCGCCGGCCCATTCGTATCGCTATAAACGCGCCGATCTCGTACGTGTTTCAGACGCGTGGTTCTCGCTGCTTTCCACGAGGCCGACAATGGATTCGCGAAAGATCCGTAGACTGCTCTTTCCGATCTTTGCCCCGCGTAACCGGCCGTCTTCCACCCAGCGATAGATCGTCCAGCGGCTGACGGAGAGGAACTCAGCCGCTTCTTCGACTCGTAACAACCTCTTCCCTTCGACGGTCCCCAATGCATGCCCTGCCCCACGAGTGCCAGCCATGAGTTGCCCTCCTTCTTAAGGTTGAGCGATATTCTAGAAAAGGCCGAGCGTCACACCTCCATAAATAGCCCTCCCATACCCGGCGAAGAAGATCTGTTGGCCTACTGCCTGGGCATGTGTTTCCCCTCCGATCACCTGTCCCGAAGCTGCGTGCTTGGTATCGGCGACGTTGTCGACCTGGACAAATAGTTTCGCGAATCGGAACCATGACGATTGGCCGATCTCGATGTTTTTGTAGACATTGACGTTCCCGATCAGATAGGAGGGAAATCCAAACGTGTTACTGTTGTTCAAGAAGTAGCTGTTGGAGTAATTGCCTTCGACCCACGCACCCAACCCCATTGGGGCATGATAGTACTCCAGCTTGCCGTTCAAGATGTCGGTCGGCACATTCGGCACCTGCTTGCCGTCGCGCACGATAAATCCTGTCGCGGTTCGATCAGAAAAATTGATGTACTCGGAATCGATGTGGGTATACGCACCGGACACCCGCAGACCTGACACCGGCCGCCAATCGGCAAACACCTCGACGCCGCGATATCTGGAAGAGTCCGCATTGACCGAAGCGAGGCCGCCGCCGGGAACAAATTGCGAAATAATTTCATTTTTAAAGAACGTGTAGAACCCGACCACCTGGACAAGCAACGTCGGGTGCAACCTCATCTCTGTCCCTGCTTCCAAGTTGAGGTTCTTCTGAGGTTTGAGACTGAAGTTGGTGCCGGGTTGTCCTGAGATAGGATCTCGCAAAAGATGCGTGAACTGCGGAATCCCGTAGCCCGTCGAGGCTCGAAGCCAATACCGGTAGTCCGCCGACGGCTTCCAAGTCAGTGATCCTTCCGGAGCCCAGTTCGTAAAGGTGCGGTTCGCGCTCGTTCGCGTGTTGACCAACGCGGTGTTTTGGTCATAGTTGGTGGCATGCACGCTGAGACGCGACTGTTCGAACCCGAGCCCGACCGCCAAGGTCCAGTTCGGGTAGAATTCTAGCTCTTCTCTGAACCGGCCACCGACGTTAAAAATCGTGCCGCGACTGTTCTGAAGCAACGTCCCTTTGGTCCCAAACGTGTCTGCAAGGTTCTGGAAGGTGTTGCCCTTCTGCTCCATCTGATTGACGAAAAACCCGACGTAGCTCCTCAAAGGCATTGCACCGAGCCGGCCGTCGTGTCGCAGATCGGCATAGCTCTTATAGTTGGGATTCGTATTTTCGAAGATCTGTGAGAAGGATTGTTGGATGTCTTTGACGTCATAGTCGGCTTCCACGGTCAATACGGTATTTTCATCGATCTGGCGTTCATAAAGCCCCCCGATGATCGTGCGGCGATCCACTCGACTTTGATTCAGGAGGAGCGCATTCTGGCAACCGGCGTTATAGACACCCGCCTGACAGCTTGTGTGTGCCCCCCCTGCCTGCCGCTCGTCGGCAAGAAACTGACCCTGCGTCAGTCTGGTCGGGACTTTCGTATTGAGCCAATTATTGATGGCCTTGAAATAGAAATTTTGCCGGTCATCGAGCTTGTAACGGACGTTGAAATTGATCGTCTGCGTATTGTAGTTGCTGTGCCGGATGTAACCGTCTTCCGCGACATGACTCCCGAACATCGAGATATCGAACCGGTCTGTTTCCTGGCCGATGGCCACCCCGTGCTTTTGGTAGCCGAACGAGCCGCCTGAATGGAACGTTTCCAACCCGCGAATGTCGCTCCCTCGCCTGGTCCGGAAGTGCACCATTCCGCCCAAGGCGTAGTTGTCGTAGAGAGAAGAGGATGCGCCTCGAGTGACCTCGACACTCCGCATGAACCAGGGGTCATGAATATCGAGCCGCGAGAGACCGTCGGATTGGGTCTGGATGAACCCGTCCTCGTACACCTTGATGTCTCGAATCGCGAAGGCTGTTTTGGCGCCTTGCCCTCGGATCATGATGCTGAAATCGCGGGGCCCGTTGGCCTGCCGCAGCACGACGCCTGGAAGCGATTCCATCGACTCCTTCATCGTTCTGGTCGGCTGAGATTCCGTTTCCGAAGGCACGGTCGACGACAGAGAGACGCCTTCGGGGCGCTTCTGGAACCGTGTGCTGACGATGCTCATATCGGACAGATCAAAATCTACCCCGGCTGCGGATGGTGTCTCGATCTCGGCCTCCGGCGAGGTCGACGCTGGTTTCTCCTTAATGACGGAGGACCGCCCGGTCTCCGGTCTGGCCTCTTCTTTTCTCTGTTGCATCTCATCCAGTTCTTGCAAAATAGTTTTCAGTTGATCGCGTAATTCCCTCTCGCGCGGCGAGGCGGATGGATCAGCAGCCCCTGCATCCTGCGCCAACGCTTTACCGCTGCCGGCTGCGCACATCACCACGATGCCGACCGCAATTGCATAACTCCAACGGACAACACGTACCAATTCAGACATGATTCACCGACTCCTTATTCAGACAGATGGTTGAATGAACCAATGCACGACACGGCGCGGCTCCGCTAGGATGCCAACGCCCGCAGACATCGCACTGATTGAGGGTTCAAAAGGGATTACCGAGGAGGAGCGCGAGAACGAGAAACGGCGGCAATGAGAAGCGTTTTCGGAATGACGCGATTGACAAGCTGAATCGCCACGAAGACAAAGCCGGCGAGGAGCGGCGCAGCGACGGCGCTACTCTCGGTTGAGCTCGCTTGACAAGCCCAGGCACAGAATGTGGAATGGCCGGCATGAGACGGAGTATGGTGCGCATGGCTTGACGAGACGTCCTGCAGGAAAAAACACCCTGCCGCGCCCAGTGCGAGCGCCGCATAGAGCAGGACCATCCCAACGACGAATGGCGCAAACCAACGCTTCATTTCATCCCTGCGAGCACATGCAGTACCAGTGCAACCGACTCGTCGCTGTCCCAGGCTCGCGGCCCGACCGCACGACCGACGGCCCGCCCGTCTTGTGCGATCAGTACGGTGGTCGGCAACCCTCGCACCATGAACGATCGTGAGACATCCTCATGTTCGTCGAACAAAACCGGGAGACTGATCCCTAGATGGTCGAGAAACTGCTGAATCCCCTGCGGATGCAAGTCGGTCGTGACCGTGACGACTTGAAAGTGCGCCGGATCGAATTGTGTTTGGAGCTTGGCGAGCGACGGCATTTCTTCTTTACAGGGCCCACACCACGTCGCCCAAAAATTCAGCAGGATGACTTTCCCGGCCAACTGCTCCGACCGCAATGTGCCGCCGTCAATCCCCTTCAGATCGAAGGCCACGGAGGGACCGACCGCCACTCGACTCATACGAAGCGCCACGAAGGGATCGGCTGCAGTGCCGGTCGCCGCATGGATGGACATCGCCGACCCGGCCAGCAGGACAGACCCGGCCAGCACGAGACCGATGAGCGCTGTGTTATCCCTGGTGACCATGTTTCCCGTGCTTCCCTGCCGATGCATCGGTCGTCGGCGCCTGGAGCGTCTGAATCACCAGGCGATGAGCCGGCATCGCATGCTCTTTCCAGCCCATCACGAACGTTCCCTGTTCATTCACCGCCACGGTCGGCGTCTGGCCGTTCTTCTCGTTCAGCTTGATGGGTGGACTAAACGATTGCCCGCGATCGAGCGAGGAACTCATCACGACCTCTCGACGAACCGGCGATTGCTCCTCCCACACCACGACAATTCGTCCCTTCGGATCGACCGCCATCTGCGGATGGTCAGGAAACGTTCCCTTGGATCGGTTGAGTGGTTTCTTCGGAGAAAACGTCTTACCCCGATCGTCGGAGTAGGCGAGATAAACCGTCGGGGTCTCATCGGCCCCTTCCGTATACCACACCACATACAACCGGCCTCTCCGATCGACTCCGAGAGAAGCAGGACGATGCGGACAGGCCGGATACACCCACCGATCGTTGCCGACGATGGCGGAGGAGGAAAACGTTTTCCCATCATCCGTCGATCGAGCCACGACTGTTTCGCGGATATTGCCTTCGAAGATTTTTCGCCAGGCGACATAGACCACACCGTCCGATGAGGTCGCCACTGCCGTCCTGCAACAGACGCACGTATCGTCGTCGACCTTCATGTTCTGGGCGATCGTGCGACCGCGATCCGTCGATCTCGCCGTGAAGGTGCCCGGTTCCTTCTTGCCCTCACGCCCATCGATCCAGGCCATATGCAGAGTCCCATTCGGAGCGAGCTGAATCGAATCAAACGTGTGTTGGATGACCTGATCGTCGTCATTTACCAAAGTCGATCGCTCGAACGTCCGTCCTCCGTCCGTCGATTTGCTGAGCCGCAGTTCTCCGGCGAACGGCTTGTCCCGTGTGATCTTCGGATGGGTCTGCGACCAAGTCACAAACACGTCCTGTCCACGAACAGCTACGGCGGGAGATTCCTGACGATAGTAGACATGCTCGTCCGGGTGATTGACCGGGACCGGCGTCCCCAGCGGTCCACCCGGCCGTTCGGATCTCGCAAAGAAGATGGTGCGCGTGTCCTTGTCTTCTTCCACCCAAGCCGCCGAGACGAAACCCTGTTCGTCGATCTGCACCGACGGACCCACCACCTGTTTCACCTGATAAACCGTCATGCTCTTAGGGCTCAATGAGAGTGAGGTTTCAAGCGTCCCGGCACAGCCAAGCACCGCCACCAAAGCCGATGACATCATGGCGCCCGTCGTCATAGATGTTCGCATCAGCAATCCTCTATCGTGTCCGGAATTCGTTCGAGTACATCATGGCGGTTCAATCCTTTCGACCTCTTCACTGGTCGACTCATTACCCGGCCAGTCGATACACAATCGGAAGAGTGACGACGATTTGCGGTTTCCCGAGGGCATGCTTCATATGCAGCGGACAGGCAAGCCTCACCGCTTCGATCGCTGCCGCATCGAGCGAGTTGTACCCCGAACTCTTCTGGACGAAGACGTCCGCCAAGTGGCCGTCGGATCGGATGACGGCCTTCACGATTACTTTTCCTTCGTGACCATTCATGCGTGCCACATTCGGATAGCGCTTGAGTTCAGCCACACGCCGCCACAGCGACTCGGCCAACCACCGGTTGTCCGCCTTCGCGTCATGGCCCGAAGCTGGAGCCTCGTTCACGGTCTTATCCTGAGACGAAACCGGCGTGGGAGTCGCTTGTGCGATCGGA
>CAZJOQ010000091.1:0-8446 GCA_964547625.1 uncultured Nitrospira sp. | reverse complement strand
GTTCACGGTCTTATCCTGAGACGAAACCGGCGTGGGAGTCGCTTGTGCGATCGGAGTTTCCACAGGCGAGTCAAGAGCTGCCGCGACCGGCTCATGGTGAGCAGGTTGAGTTTCGATCGGTTCTGTCGCGGGGTCTGTCGCACCAGGCTGCTGCGCCTCGACAACCGGCTCAGCCTTTGGCTCAGTCACCTCGACGAGACGCTGTTCCATCGGCTCGGTGCGTATTTCAGGGACCTCCACCTCCTGCTCAATCGGCGGTGGCGGTTCGACTTGTTGCTCCGGCGGTGGGACCACCTGAGAGACGTCCGTTACTCGTTTAGGACGTGACGGAGGCACAGTCTTTGCCACCGGCTGCGCCGGAGTCACCACGGATTCGACCGGTTCAGGCAGGGGGGCTGATCGTGCTGCTTCGACAAGCGCCACGTCCCACTGGAACAGGTCCTCCGGCAAGATCGGCGTGACTTGTGCAGCCAACACAAACGCCACGCCCACGACTGCTCCGTGCAGCGCGAGTGAAGCACCCCAGGCAGGAAGAGAAAACCGATTATCATTCGTCGATGTCATATTCCCCTATGACCGTTTCGCTGCAACCAGTAGCCCTCAACCGTGCGAGTGCGAAAAATAGTGCGGGGCCGAGGCTACAGGGAGGCTGCCTCCGCCCCGCGCTGCTCCGAGCCGGAGACAGCCGGCTCGGACATCTCTCTACTCCATCTCAATCACAACACACCAGGAATCGACCGGCGGCTCACAGTGTTTTCGACTCTCTGAAAGACCGCCAGTCGCTCTGATGTCGTCACCGCTACTTAATTATGGTGACCGGCCACGGCGCTGCTCTCATACACCAGGAGCGCACCCGGCGCACTGCCGACCGCCACCCGCTGTACCAGCTGATTGCTCGCGGCGTTGATCACCGAGACAGAGTTGTCGTCTCTGTTGGTGACCCAAAGGTGCTTCAGATTGCCGTCGTGCACGTGCAACTCCAGACGGTGGCCCGCAGGAGAAGGCAGGAGATCGATCTCTGCCGTCACAGTGGGCGCTGCTGGCAAAGCCGCCGTGTCAAGGACCACAAGTTTATCCCTCTTGAGATTAGTCACTTGGGCAGCCGTCAAACCCGTGTTGCTGTTCGACTGCGTCAGATACAACTTGGTGCCATCCGGGCTGAACTTGAACGAGCCCGGTGCAAGATCTTGGAGATCCAGAAGCGGCGTGACAGCCAGTGGGTCCGCCGTCAAATCGATCACACCCAATTTGCCCAGGACATGATCGGGATCCGTGGCCGTATCGGTGGCGCGCAGGAGCAGGAACTTGCCGTCCGGACTGATCCCGGAGGACGAAAAGGGAGCAATATCAACCTTACGAACGATTTGCATGGTCTTCGGATCGACCTCAACGACGTTCTCATATCCTTCCTGACGGCTATACACCTTCCCAGTCGCATTAGACCAGGCAATGCCATGCGGCGAAGACGCATTCGCAGTGGCGACATTACTGTCGCAGGGGGCGGCCTCCTTGTCGCTGTCACAAAGATCGATCGTATTGATCACGGTCAGATAGGTGGTTGGAGAGGCGGCATCATTGGCGATCACGTGCATTTCGCCGCTCCTTTCGTTTGTGATGAAGGTCCGCTTCGGAATCGTTGCGTCAGAGGCGGTCGGTCTTGCGAAGGCCGCCACTTTATGGCCCACGCCGAGACACAATGTCTTCTCCAGTCTCGGCACATCGCCCCCTGGGCCCAGATGCGAGTTGTGAAGCACTGAGACCGACCCAACTGCTTGCGCCGAGCAGTTGATCGAATCGATTCCCGTCGTGGCATTGCCGTCGTTCATCGACCAGATCACCTCTCCATCGACAGGGTCGCGATAGATATGCACCGGCCGCTCTCCCGTGGGGAGGATCTTTTCGAAAATTGGCGTTGCGCCGCTGAGTGGATCGATGAGGCCCACCCCATTAGCAGTGACAAGATTCACGAATACCCAGTCGCCTGCCGAGGACGTCATGTCACCGAGCGCCGAGCCTTGAAACTCATTCTTGCCGCCGAGCGTTCCGATCAATTGATTGTTCGTGTCGCCGTCGTGCTTGACCGTCGCCAGAGTTTTGTCGCCCGTATTGTTTATAAACACCAGTGGGTGTGTCAGCCCCGCACTGCCGCCGGGCGCCGGTGTGCCTGACGTGGGAGTGTCGTCTCCAGAACTACAGGCGGCAAAGCTAATCAGGGCAAGCCCTAACGCCCCTGTCGTGAGATACGATGAATATTTCCGTCTGTTAACCGTTTCCATAAAGCAATCCTTCCTCGTCCGTTGTGGTCTTCTTGAATTAAAGGTCGCAGCCGACCCCTGAGTGAATGCGCTCTAGATGATCCTGAGAATGCGCGGGGGACCCCGAGGGGGAAATTCGTTCGTTGTGTCCGCATTCTGAAGGGGAATGACTCCGAGGCTCCAAATGCGCAGAGAGGGACCATCGGCGGAGTTTCCAACCCGCTGACTTGTCCCCTGGGCATCGATGCCACCGCAGTACCAGACACAATGATGGTGACTGTGCTGGGCCCCATGCGTCTGTCCCTGCGGGCAATGCGGTTGCGCCCACTGCGGCATCAGGTTTCCCTGTGCGACAGACAGTGAGCCGGCCAGCCAGAGCGCCACAGAGCACGCCGCCAGGGCGCGAGCAAACTCCCCCCTCTCACCAGCAGTCCATACTCGTGATCGATGGCCGATCATCGTCCCATCTCCTAGACCTGCCTCATTCCCTATGATGACCCGCCGAACAATTGAAATGACCTCGTCACTCCAAAGATGTAGCTGATCTGCTGTTCTAAGTTGCCGTTGAAATCCCGATGGATCGGAATCTGTGCGATGAAGTACGCCGACACGATATCGAACACATTGAGCATGACGCCCGGTGAATATGCGAGATAGGTTGAGCCGGTTGTTGGAACCGAGCGAAATCTCACCGCCGGATCAAGCAGGATCGTGGCGCCGCCCGGATTAAACAGCCGTAGCTCCGCGTCCATTGCGTCGTTCTGCATCCATCGAAAATTGAACTGCTGCGTCAGCACCAGCCACGGCGTCTTCTCGAGCGGAATGACGTTGAGTCCCAAGCTCACGTTCACTTCATCGCCGAACTTGTAGCCGTCACTGTTCTTCGCGGTATACCGATAGCTCGCCGACGCGAATTGATTCACCCGATGGGGAATCAGTTCGTAGGTCTGATAGATCGTCGGAATGACACCGAAGTTGCCTCGGCCGATTTGGAGCGTCGATTCGGCCAACGTGGTTCCCTGCGCAAACCGCCCGTAGCTGCCGGTCGGGAAATCCACGCCCACTCCGACGACGACCATGCTCCGCAAGGTCGGCAAGACGTTGTACTTCAGCGTCGCGCGAATATCGCCGAGCCCCCGCTCGCTGTAGGGCACCGGGTTGAGACCGCCGATCTGCGCGTCCGACTCCACGTGTTTGTATGGAATGGCGACTTGGATGCCGAGACGGTCGGTCAGGCCGTAATTGAGGTCCAAGGTTGCCGTACGTGTCGTGGTCTCGATGCGGTTCACATCCAAGTTGGCCAAGGTGAGCGTCTTGTCGCCTTGACTGGCAAAAGGAATGCGTCCCCCCTCCCCCGGAGGCGCTTCCATCGGAGTAAAGTTGTAGATGGCATTGATCGTCAGCAGCCCCTTCATCGGCACCTGTTGCTGAGACCCGATCACGACGAAGCAACTGACCGAGCCACAAGAAGCATCGACCGGAGTTGGACTGAGCATCGAGCACGCCATTCCAATTGCACCACCGATAGTGAAAACACTGGACCAGATCGTACGCAGCATAATTCCCACTCTTTCTGTTGAGGGACACGGCAGAATCCGCACAGCGAATCCCACCGCAAGACACGATTGTTAAAATGGCGCGCCGACCGTCGGCGCTAGGTTAGAACGCTGGGAGGCCCCCGGAAGAAGTACGGGACCGAGATCACCCGGAGGACTGTTTCGAAGGGAGGACTATTGATGAGATCAAGGAGCTGAAGCTGAGAACTCAACTGAACAACAGACGATTCAATCCCAACACCACCCGCACACAACCATGCACAGATGCCCGTTGCATGAGTTCCAGCCTGATGGTCGGCATGGTGTTCGGCATGACCGACGCTCGGGGCGATCATCGCCCCGTTTACCAGTACAAGGCAGAGCAACAAAGCCCAGATAAATGCAGGTTGTTTCACTTCTCTTTGCCCTAGCAAACGCTCTTCTAGTGAATCGACGCCGCCTTGATTGGCTCTGGCTTTTGGATACGTGCGACGGTATCGAGGATCACCTGTTCGGTCAGGAGCCCGCCTTTGATGTATTCCCGGACCACGCCCTTTTCATCGATGAACACGCTGACCGGTAAGCCGAAGACTCCAAACTGATTCGCAACTTTGTTGTCTCGATCCATCAGCACCGGGAACGTATGGCTATATTGCTGAATGTGCTCTCGTACCTTTGCCTCGTCTTCTAGTTCGTTGATAGCCAACACGACGAATCCCTTGTCACGGAGCCTGTCATACGTGGCCTGCATCGCCGGCATTTCCGTTGTGCAGGGCCTACACCAGGTGGCCCAAAAATTCACCAGCACGACCTTGCCGCGATATTGACTCAAGCTCTGTGGCTTGCCTGCCAGGTCAAGCAGACGAAAATCCTCAGCGGTCGTGCCCACTGCCGGCACTCGTGAGCCCATACCCCATACCAGACTTCCACTGGTCACAAGTAGCCCGCTCGCGAGCAGCACCCCTAATAGAATGCTCTTGTTACTCTGTTTCATGTCATAGCCCTCCACAATCTGTCACTCTAGTCAAATGTGTTTATAAAACATCGTAACCCGACTTCCCTCTCCGCATTCAAGAAGATGGCGTCCGGTAATGAAGACGATCTGTCACCTTTCGAAAGGCGCAGCAGCCGCTTATTCTTTACGCGATGAAGGACGGTGGAGCTCGGCTCGGAGAGATTATCGGTAGCTCGGAGCAGATAGGCATCGTATGAGAAAGCGGGAGAACCGCAACCGAGCTACGCTCGGATTGAATCAGGACAACTTCGCTGTCTAGCACCGTACCGGCAGCACACATCCAGGAGCAAAGCACAGTCCCATGTGTCGCCGCTTGATGCTGAGCGTGGTGCCCGGCATGTTCCGCGGATTGTGCTTGGGCTATTCCGCCGATAGCGAGAACACAGAGCACGATGAAGATTGAGAGGAACTTGCGGAGCGTATAATCCATTGGAGGCACTTCTCAAAATGGCTGAGGCCCGTATGGGCACATCCAACAAAACTCTGCCGATGCAACAGATACTACAATCGCGGTGAATGTTAGGCGACGATGACAACGCTTGTCAAGCCGCCGTGATGCGACCTGAGGATCGAGTAGGATTCATGGATGGGATGCTGTATACTGCCGGGCTTGACGGGATAGCAATACTCATTCACAACGACTTTCCTCATTTCGTACTACAGCTATGGTGACACAAGTACTCAATCTGATATTCGGCAGCAAAAACGACCGTGAAATCAAGGCCCTGCGTCCGGTCGTGGACCAAATCAATGGGCTGGAGGCGGGTCTTACACCGCTTTCCGATCAAGCCCTGACCGACAAAACACAGGACTTCAAGAAACGACTTGAAGCGGGTCAGACACTGGACGATATCCTACCCGAAGCGTTTGCCGTGTGCCGGGAAATGTCACGCCGCACACTCAACATGCGACATTTCGATGTGCAGCTGATCGGCGGGATGATCCTGCATCGCGGCCGCATTGCCGAGATGAAAACCGGTGAAGGCAAAACCCTGGTGGCGACGCTTCCCATCTATTTGAACGCGCTGGAAGGGAAAGGTGCCCATCTCGTCACTGTGAATGATTATCTCGCCAAACGAGACGCTCAATGGATGGCACAGCTCTATCATGCACTCGGTCTGTCCACGGGAGTCATTCAACACGACGCATCATTCATCTACGACCCAACCTACGAGGCTTCCGATAAACGACTACAACATCTGCGCCCCTGCACGAGGCCTGAAGCCTATCGTGCCGACATTACGTACGGTACGAACAACGAGTACGGGTTCGACTATCTCCGCGACAACTTGGTCGTCACGGATCTAAGTCAGTGTGTCCAGCGTGAGTTGAACTTTGCCATCGTCGATGAAGTCGACAGCATTTTGATCGACGAAGCCCGGACACCACTGATTATCTCGGGTCCGACGGACCAGACCACCGACCTCTACTATCGAATCAATGCGATCATTCCCCAGCTCAAAGCCGAACAAGACTACACCATCGAAGAAAAAACCAAGACCGCGTCGCTGACCGAAGACGGCAACGCGCGTGTGGAAAAACTGCTTGGTGTAGACAATTTGTACGACCCAGCCCACATGGAGATGGTCCATCACGTGGTGAAGGCGCTGCAAGCCTACACACTCTACAAACGCGATGTGGACTATGTCGTCAAAGACGGCGAAGTCATCATCGTCGATGAGTTTACCGGGCGCTTGATGCCGGGTCGCCGTTGGAGCGACGGCTTACATCAGGCCGTTGAGGCCAAAGAAGGCGTAAAAATCGCGAACGAGAACCAGACGCTTGCCTCCGTGACCTTTCAGAATTACTTTCGCATGTATAACAAGCTCAGCGGCATGACCGGCACCGCCGACACAGAAGCCGCCGAGTTCGCCAAGATCTACAACCTCGATGTCAACGTCGTTCCGACCAATCGGCAAATGATTCGGCAGGATTATGCCGACGTGGTGTACCGGACCGAGAAAGAGAAATTTTTGGCGATCGTCGAAGAGATCAAAGAGTGCCATGAGCGCGGGCAACCGGTGCTTGTGGGCACCATATCGATCGAAAAGTCAGAAAAGCTTGCCGGGCTCTTGAATCGAAACGGTGTGAAGCACAATGTCCTCAATGCCAAGCAGCATGAGCGCGAAGCGGAAATCGTGGCGCAAGCGGGACGCAAGGGGTCTGTGACGATTGCCACGAACATGGCCGGCCGCGGCACCGACATCCTATTAGGCGGCAATCCTGAATTTACGTACAAGCAGGTGCTCTATCGCGATGAGAGCATCCCGGAGTCCCGCAAGCTAGAAATCTTCGAGGAAATTCGGTCGGATTGCGAGAAGAATAAGCAGGAGGTGCTCACCGCCGGAGGGCTTCATATCTTAGGCACGGAGCGCCACGAGAGTCGCCGAATCGACAATCAACTTCGCGGACGAGCCGGACGCCAAGGCGATCCCGGCACGTCGCGATTTTACCTCTCGCTGGAAGACGACCTGATGCGGATCTTTGCCTCCGAACGCGTTTCTCAGTTGATGCTGAAGCTCGGAATGGAAGAAGGCGTTCCCATCGAACACGGAATGGTCACCCGCGCGATCGCGAACGCGCAAAAGAAGGTGGAGGCCCACAATTTTGAGATCCGCAAACAGCTCCTGGAATATGACGATGTCATGAACAAGCAGCGCGAAGTGATCTATCGTCACCGACGGGCGGTGCTGAATGGAGACAACCTCACCAACGACCTCCTGGACATGATCGATAGTTCGGTGGAATCGACACTCACTGTCTACTGTCCACCCGATCAGTATCCGGAAGAGTGGGACGTCAAAGGACTGACCGAGGTCATGCAGAGCCAGTTCGGCTTGGATGTCACTCAAGGCAAAAGCGACGGTGGAGACTCACTGCGCGATGTTGGGCGAGATGCGCTGCTCGAAGACCTCCGAACCCATGCCCGGGAAGCCTATACGAAAAAGGAACAAGAACTGGGGCCCGAGTTGATGCGCTTTCTGGAGAAAACATTTATGTTACAGGTGATCGACCACCACTGGAAAGATCACCTGCTGGGGATGGACCACCTACGAGACGGCATCGGTCTTCGTGGTTACGGCCAGAAAGATCCGTTGATCGAGTACAAACGGGAAGGCTTCGACCTCTTCGCCGGCATGATGGAACGTATCAAATCCGACACCCTCGATCGGCTCTTCCATGTCCAGGCCGTCCGCCATGAAGGAGAACAACCGGCGGCTCCGCCCCCGTCCCTCCTGTCACGTCCGCAGCCCAGGATGACGTTGAACCGAGGCGACGAAGCAGCGACTGCCCCGGCGCCCGCCCAACGGGCCGATAATAAAGTAGGCCGCAACGATCCCTGTCCCTGCGGATCAGGCAAGAAGTACAAGAAGTGCCACGGGACATGAGGACGGGGCTCGGCTGACGAAGGGCATGTGCCTTGGCCGTGGTCTCAACCTGAAGGCCTTCAACCGCCACGACCCCGCAACAAATCCGATTAGCCGTTGAGCCAGCTCCTATGGCTTACGCTTAACGCACCATTTCCCCCTTACTTCACCTTGACTTGCAGGAGTTCCGGACGCTAACCTATTCCCCTTTCATGACCCTAGAAATGGGTAACCGCGACCCATGATCTAGGGGTGTCGCTTTTCCCATTGATG
>CAZJOQ010000090.1:0-14850 GCA_964547625.1 uncultured Nitrospira sp. | reverse complement strand
CGACGGATGGCCGGATTCGCTCGGAATCGGCGGCCGAATTCAGCGGAATATGCACGCAAGAGCACGTCTATGACACAGTCCTTGATGAGCTACGGGCCGGAAGAAAGACCAGTCACTGGATCTGGTTTATCTTTCCACAGATCGCTGGTCTTGGTCGCAGTAGCATAGCCCAGCAGTTTGCTATTGCCTCACTCGACGAGGCCAAGGCCTATCTGCAACACCCAATCCTAGGCCCCAGGCTCAGAGCATTTACGCAGCTTGTTCTCGACGTGGATGGTCGAAGCGCTGAAGAGATCTTCCCCTACCCCGACAATCTGAAATTCCGGTCCTGCATGACCTTGTTCATGACTGCTGCCACCGACAACCAGATTTTCCAAGACGCCCTTCTCAAATACTTCGATGGCAAACCAGACCAAATGACTCTCGATATCCTGGCACAGCAATAGTCTTAGCTGCACCTTTGTGCGGTTCGTGTTGCAGGGCCTCGGCAACCGCGCAGGCTTGCGCGTCGTGATACACACAAGTCTGCACATGCCAATAATGGCCAAAGCAAAACAGATCCGGCTCATCAAATCGATTCGCCTCGGTGGTTGCCAACAGGCCTTGCTGAAGCCGCCAATCTGTGTAGAATGCTCACATCAGGAGCTGAGAGGAAGGCTGAGACCGCGTAGTCGGCGCACGCCATGACTGTTCCAAACGCTGCTCACTGCATTATTGAATCTGAAAAGGCACGAGACTACCTGCTCAATCTCGCACATCCTGCCGGAAAGGGTAAGGCAGCGTTTTTTGTCGCCATGGGATTCCGACAACCGGAGTGGGAGATTTTGGCCGACGCCTTGCGACTATTGATCCAACATTCCCCAATCACAATAACCATGACATCCCGCCATGGCCAGAAGTATATTGTAGATGGTCCGCTGGTCACTCCACTGGGCCAGCTGCCTCTCATTCGCACAGTGTGGGTTGTTGATACAGGAACCGATAGGCCTCGGCTGGTTACAGCCTATCCACTCGATTAGGAGTTGCCATCATGATTAAAGAGCATGACCTTGTGGTACTGGGAACCGCAGTGCCCAGTGAGGGGCTGGTGGCTGGTGATGTAGGGACTGTCGTGCATATCTATCATGACGGGCAGGCATATGAGGTGGAGTTCACCACCTTAGAAGGAAAGACCGCCGCGGTTATCACGGTGGAAGCTTCACAAATCCGTTCGGTTGGGCACCGTGAAATCTCCCACGCGCGCGAGCTGACGCCACGGTAATCCATACCGGTAGGCTCTTTGTGTAAGGGACATCCTGAATTTAGCAGAGCGTTCCGCAACGCCCACATCGCCGCCTCAATATACCGTTTCGGCCTCTCAGGATTCTGCGTGCCCGTTTCGCCTGCCGTCGTTGAAAAGGAAAACCGAGACCTTCTGAATTTTGAAAAGTACGGCGGGGTCTGATGCCACATTTCGCTGCAGGCACTGTCCATGACCGATGATTACAACCTTCACCGCTTTCTCGACGCACAAGAGCGCGTCTATGACACAGTCCTTGCTGAGCTGCGAGCCGGAAGGAAATCCAGTCACTGGATCTGGTTTGTCTTTCCGCAGATCACCGGTCTTGGCCATAGTGACTTGGCGCAGCAATTCTCCATTGGTTCACTTGACGAGGCCAAGATTTATCTGCAACACCCAGTCTTGGGTCACAGACTCCGAGAATGTACGCAGCTTGTCCTGAATGTAGAGGGGCACAGCGCTGAAGAAATCTTTCCCTATCCGGCAACCTGAAATTCCGGTCCTGCATGACCTTGTTTCTGACTGCTGCCATCGACAACACCCTCTCCAAGAAACGCCTTGCACAAATACTTCGACGGCAAACCTGACCAACTGACCCTCGACATCCTGGCACAGCAATCGTTTTAGGGCAGGTAGGTTGCACACTATCTGTGCACAACATTTTCTCCCCTCCAACCCCATGCGCGCCCATTCCTATCGTGCACATTTTGTGAGGAGAAAGGGCACCTGGCCACTCCCTTTCCCCTTTCGGATAGCTACTTGATTTTCCCCTTAGTGGGGCTTAGCCTAGCACTAGTTGAACGACTGCGCGGATGCTTATGGCGAAGGTTACTCAATTCAAAATTGAGTTAGAACAAGAAGAAGATGGCCGCTGGATCGGCGAAGTACCATCACTCCCTGGCGTGATGGCCTATGGACAGACGAAGGGTGCTGCGCTTGCGGCCGTCCAGGCCTTGGCTCTTCGGGCAATGGCCGATCGCCTCGAACATGACGAGACGGTACCTGAGGAGCTGCTGAACGTCTCGTTTATTGCGGCATGAGCCGTTGGCCGTCGACTCAAGCTTCTCGCGTGCTCTCCGGACTCCTCCGCATCGGTTGGCAGATCAGCGGCTGGAATCGCGACCCTAACGATTGTCGGCCGTTGCCGACTAAAGAACACGGGGCTTCTCCTTGGCGGAGAAGCCCCGTGCCATGTAGGATATTGGAGTAGCTTACTTGGTCACGAGCACTTCTACGCGCCGGTTTTTTGCCCGACCTGCCTCAGTCGTATTTGGCGCCTTGGGCTTGGTGTCCGCGTATCCTTGAGTGGTGGCGTTGCTCAAGCCACCCTCTTCCAGCGCTCTCGCCGCATTGACGGCACGGGCTTCTGATAGCTCCATATTCGTTGGGAACTTTTTCTTCAACGCACCACCGATCGGCTGGTTGTCCGTATGGCCGTCAACCGCAACCTTATACTCAGGGTACTCTTTTAAGATCGCCCCTACCTGCTTGAGCGCCTCAGCTCCGGCAGGTTTAAGTTGATCGTGACCTGACGCAAAGAGATAGCCGGACGCCAAGTTGATCAATAAGCGCTCGTCGTTCAAATGGACGGTAATATCACCCTTCTTAATTTGAGGACCAAGCGATCGGATCAATCCACGCTCTGCCTCTTTCAGCTTTGCCATTTCTGCTGATAAGTCGCTGTGTAGACCGGTGAGTTCTTGATCACGCTCGGCCAATTGCCCTTCGAGATCAGCGTTGCGTTGCTTCGCCGCAGCCAATTCCGCTGCCAGCCGATCTTTCTCGCTCTGTGACTGGTCTAAGTCGCCTCGGACAGCGGCGAGCTGGCTCGAGAGTGCGGCGATTTCCCGGTCACGCTCGCCAAGCTGGTGTTCCAACTCGCTGACACGACCGCTTAAAGCCCCGTTCTCTCGACGGGCCCCCTCCAATTCATCAGCCAATCGTTGGCGATCTCGTTCGAGGGCCGCGAGACGGGCCGCCATTTTTTGCGAGGCATCGGGAGCCGTTACCTTCGCAGTTGAGGGGCATCCGGTGCCTTTGTAATAGCCGTACCATCCTTTGTCGACACAGACGGTCGGCTGCTTGATATGGGAAGAAGGATGGTCTTTGAACGCTGAGCAACCAGCCAGTGCGACTAATCCAATCAGCATCATCGAGGTTTTGAACGTTCGCATGATAATCTCCTTCTTCTCTCGTATGCGCGGCAGACGCCCCGCAACGTTCTGGCCCGGGTTGTAGCACAGTCTTACTGACGGCCCTTGAGTGCATCGCGGATTTCCATCAACAATTTCTCTTCATTCGTCGGCCCAGGCGGCGGTGGGGGGGGTGGAGGTGGCGCTTCATTCTTGAATCGATTGACCTGCTTCACCAGCATGAAGATGACGAAGGCGATGATGAGGAAGTCGAAGACGCTCTGCAGAAAGACGCCATAATTCAGTGTAGGGGCCCCTGCAGCTTTCGCCGCGGCTAGGGATGCAGGGGATGTTTGGGACAAGTCGATAAACAGGCTGGAAAAATCTACTTTGCCCATCAGCAACCCCAGCGGCGGCATGAGCACGTCGCTGACGAGGGATGAGACGATTTTTCCAAACGCGCCACCTATGATGACACCGATCGCCATATCCAGGACATTGCCCTTCATGGCAAATTCTTTAAATTCTTTCAGCATAAAACTCCCTCCTATGGAGCGCGGTTCAGTGCGACCTCGCAAACGACTTATCGTTTACGGGTAGTGTCGAAGGCATATCCTAGCGTGAGCAAGTACAAATTGTCGGTATCGCCTGTGCCGGCGGGTGGGCGATTATTGTAGCGAGTCGTCACTTGGAACCCACTCGAGAGACCAGCCAAGATTTTCATACGTACCCCGTTATCCATCGTAAAGAAGAAATCCGACGCGTTCTGGACTGAGGGGAAGATCTCGTTGTGATGGTACAGCGTGATACGACCATCGAACAGAGGCCAATCCCATTTCATCGCAACGCGCGCGCGAAAGCTCGCCCTATCGTCGGTGATGCTATTATCGCGGTAGTCCTCATTGAAATACGACGGGCCAGCTTCGGCATAGAAGATCATATCCCTAAATATACCCGTCAGGTCTCCACGCTCGAGGAATTGGTACCCCGGGCCACTGGCGATTGCTGTTCTTAACTTGAGATTTTGGAGAAAATCATTTTCGACATAGGCCGATGCGAACCAGAAGAGCCGTTTGGTAATAAAGAAGTCCAGCTTGATCGTTCCTCGGGCATTCCGAACGTTGAGGCTCCCGGCATTGTCGCCATAGACGTACCGCCCCAGCAAGCTCAGTCGGAGCTGCTCACTCCTGGCCTCAAAGTCTGCGAGTAGGCTGACGTTCCGGAGTTGGCTGTTGCCCGTAGATTGTGAGTAGCCTGCGTTCAAGCTACCGTTATAGATGACCGGCGGTTGGACCACAGGGTTGACCGTCGTCACCGCATCCATCGGCATGATCATCGTGCTGCCAGTAGGACCGGCCTTCAGCTTCATCGTTCCAGGCTCACCCTCTTCGGCTGTGCCGACGAGCACAGTCCCCTCCTTGAAGTGGAAAGGAATGGGATGAGAGACTGCCAGCTTGCTCACTTCAGACCACTTAATCTTAATCAGATCGTCCGCCAAAGCGCTCTTCATCTGGAGCACGCCACCCACCATCTCGACCACTTCCCCATGAATGACACTGCCGTCCTTCAACGTCACCACATCCAAAGCTGTCGCGGCCTGTGGGACAGAGCTCGGGTCATCGGTAGGGAACGCAGAGCTCACCGCTGTCGTCGTCAGAAATAGACCCGCGATTGTCGCAAGCGCGACGAGTGATGGCTTCATTTATCCTCCTTAGAAGTGGATACGTACTTGACTACAGCTAATCAGCCTTAGGTGTATACCGAATTTGCATAGATGCTGCAATAAGATTATTGGTTTCATCTCGATTATTCGGCATCCAAATCCACAGTGATCTCTCCGAAATGTTGGCGCCCTTACCCTTTGCCGGCGCAGCATGGACGGGAGAAGCCACGCTCACAACCGTCGTTTCCCCCGCCACGAAACGGCCAGATTGCTCGCCTGGACTGCACCTTATGACCATGAACCCTGCTCTACTGATCCAACCCTTTTTCGACATGCACATAGTAACGCGCCGCTTCCGATCTTCTCGATATTCTTAGGCGTCTGTAGATCTTTTGCAGTCGAGTGGCCACCGCAGTCGGCGTGACATTTAATTCTTGGGCGATCTCCCTATTCGTCTTCCCGGACGCCACATAGGACAACAGTCGAAGGTCGGCTGTTGAACAATGATTCTCGACACTGTCACGCCCCGCTCGACCTCCATCCTTTACCCATGTGATAACCTGCTGGGTCAGCTGCTGATCCATAATCGCCCGACCGGTCGCCACAATTGCGATACTCTTGGCAACGGCATCAGCAGCGGCAGTCTTCAATAGATACCCCTGCGCGCCCGCCAGAATCGCGGCACGAAGGAAATCTTTATTGTCATGGGCGGAAAAAAAGAGCACGCCGATGTGTGGATACGCTTCCCGAATTATTTTACAGAGTTCGATACCGCTCGTTTGGCCGACACGAACCTCCAGAATGACCACGTTCGGTCGCCACGTCTCTATCGCGGTACGCACCTCGCTAGGAGTTCTGGCGACTCCGACAATCTTGATGTGCTGACTCTTCGACAGGAACGTCTTGAGCCCATGAAGAATCAGCATAGAATCATCAATCAGCACCACACGAATAGATTTGCTTAGGCTCGTTGATTCACTCATCGTGCTATTCCTATCGAATGGTGGCTCCATCAAGTCAACTAACCCCGGGGCCCAGGCTGTGGAGAGCTTCATATTCATGAGCGCGTCGTATTGCCGAAGATGGTTTTCAGGAATGTCAGCAATCCTTGTTCGATCCGCTCACGCGTGAGAGTCCTGGTGGCAGTATTCATGGCACCTCTGTGTGCTGTGTTCAGAGTGTTTCGGTGTTTCGGCCCGAGTCGTCGAGAGCAGTCCGGACAGTAGATATGAACAAACGGGATTTCGCTGAGACGCACCTTGTTGTTTTCTCGATACGCCTTCATCGGTATCCACACTGGAATCTGGTCTCGTTGTCGCGATTGCTCGTCTCGTACAAAGCCGCAGTACTGGCAGACCAAGAGTGGCACCGTCCCTGATTCCGGTGCGTATTCAGGAGGATTCATCGGACAAACCCCTCGATGCGTCATCTCGATCATAGGACACTCCCGAGTTTTGGTTGGGACAAGGCTCGTGCACGGGAACGACTGGATGTGGGCATGGAGGCTCTCGTAGCGGTCAATTCAGAATTGCTGGAATGCAACACGCGACAAATGTCGACAAAGAAATCGACGAATGCGGCAATCAGCGATTCACGGCAAGCTACTTCTTGAATTCCCGTCAACTGTTGCCATTCACCATTGATTCGCTGAAGAACTATCAATCGGTGGGTCTTCAGCCCCTGACGCGATTCGGTTGTCAGGAGGAATTCTTGACCATTCTGGTTTTCAACGAGGAGTCCTTGAGTCGTCATGTTGTCCTGCCTCTCCATTCTCATTCGTCGTAACAATTCACCACGGCAACACATCGCCCAGACTGTGTGTCAACGGAGATTGCACTAGAACAATCTCCGTGCCACATCACTGCAAAGTTATCATCGCTGGATTTTCAATCCATTCGACAGAACGGGTGCCGGCTCAAAGCTCCCCAAGGTTGTTTCAGCTTGAAACAACGAGGTGTCCCATGAGACACCTCGTCATGTTCGATGAGACAGTTTCTGAAAGGGGAATCGATGGCTTTGCAATGAGATACTGTGCGGGCTGCCGCGACTTTGAGAATCAAGGATGTAGGCTTGCGAGAGTAGGGAATCAGCGGGGATGAATATCGAGTTCGACGAGGCGGCGATAGAACGTCGCTCGGCTGACACCCAGTCGTTTGGCGGCTTCTGTCCGATTGCCCTTGGCATCAGAGAGCGCAGCAAGCAAGCGGGATTTCTCGTCCCGCTCCTGCAAGGGAATCCAGTGCGAGGGAGTCGGCACCGACGGTATCCCTGTGACTTCCGGTGGAAGATCGCCAGGAGACACCTCTGGCCCCCTGCAGCTAATCACCGCAAATTCAATGGCGCTCCGCAGTTCACGTACGTTTCCCGGCCAGATATAGCTCATGAGTTGATGGAGCGTCTCCGGACTGAGACGGTCGATGGTCTTCCCGGTAGCGGCACAGATCGCCATAAGAAAGGAGTGTGCGAGTAATGGGATATCTTCGCGACGCTCTCTCAGTGGAGGAAGCTGAATTCTGGCGATGCGGATCCGATACAGAAGATCAGCTCGAAACGAGCCGCGAACGACGTCTTCACTCAAGTTGTGGTGCGTGGCCGCCAGCACACGCACATCCACTTTGCGTGGCCTGCTCTCTCCCAGCCGGGTAATTTCCTTCTCCTGGAGAACCCGCAACAGCGCCGTCTGAACCGGCTGCGGGACGTCTCCAATTTCGTCGAGAAACAAGGTTCCGCCTTCCGCGGCTTCGAATAATCCTTGCTGGTCATTCACCGCCCCGGTAAAGGTCCCTCGCTTGTGACCAAAGAGTTGGCTTGTCAGAATCGAATCGGTTAATCCCGCACAATTGGCGGCAATGAACGGCCTCTCTCGTCTTCCGCTGGCTGAATGAATAGCTCGCGCGATCAATTCTTTTCCAGTTCCTGTCTCCCCTTCAATCAGCACAGTCGTATCGACGGATGCGACGTCTCGGACCAGTTGGTACACTCGAAGCATCGCGGGGCTCTTCCCCACGAGATCATGAAACGACGCCTGCTCGTTGAGTACCCGTCGGAGCGCGTGGAGCTCCGTGCGGTCATTCATCACCACAATCTGACGATCCGGGTGCCGTGGGTCTCGATGAATGTCCAGCTCAATCCAGGAAGGCTGAGAGCTGTTGATATAGAACGGCCCGGCTGTGCGCTTGTCCGATGGAGCATTGATCATCTCGCGGAATATCGCGCGATCCTGCTGATGAAGAGGAATGATCTCTTCCCACTCCCGCCCGACTACCTCCCCTGTCGAGATTCCCAGCAGTGTAAGCGCCCGATCGCTGGAAAATGTGATGCGGCCACGCTCATCGAGAACGAGCGCCGCCAGCCTGAGATGCTGAAGCAACGCCAGCGCATCGTCTTTGGTGCGCTCGCTGACCTCAAGCTGACTGATCAGTCTGGTCTCAGTTTTACGGTGCGACTTCGCAGCGGCGTCTTCCGCAAGCATACATTCCCGGGCCCGTTGCACAATGGATCGCATCTGCTCAAACCCGGGCCCGAGGCGCTCAATGAGTAGGACCGTTCGTGATTCCATTGACAGAACCGTCGCTTCCAAAGTCATGACGGCCCCCTGGTGATCGGGTTCCGTCCATGGGCCTGACTTCTCGATGGTATTGGATTCGGCTGTCCAGGCAGGATGATCGACAGCGATATACTCCCGCAAAAACGGCGACCATTGCGCAAGATCCAACACGGCGGATGGCTCAGGTCCGACGCGCACACACCACCACTCAGGCGCCAGCCCCTGGAGCCGAAACTCACCAGACTGCTCGTCACGTTCGAATACTGCGATATCGAGCGTGGAGAGCACGCGATTGAACAGCGGATCGTCGGATGGAACGGAGTGAAGCAGCCGGCGGCTCATAAGCGTTCGCCGGAGAGGGGCGCCACCTGCATGATTTGAGTGGCGACAGTCCGAAATAGGTCATCGACTCCTTGCCCAAGTTTGGCACTGCCGAACAGAACCGTCCAGCCTCGCGCCCGCAGTTGCTCGATTGCGCCTTCGTCGATTTCCCACTCAGATTGCAGATCCGCCTTGTTGATAATCGAAACGAATGGAACGGTTCCCAGTGTTCGAGCGGCTGTCTGTTGCAGAGCGAGTGCCGTGTCCAGAGTGACCCTTCTGGTCCCATCCATAACCAAAATGTACGCGGATGACCCCCGCAGATACGAGTCGCGCACATGTTGAAATTCGTCTTCCCCATAGAGATCCCACAGCATCAACATGACATCCTGGTCTTTGATCGCCACAATTTTCTTCTCTACCGTCACACCGATGGTCGTTTGATAGTGATCCGAGAACACGTTGGTCACGAAACGCCGCACCAGGCTAGTCTTACCCACGGCGAATCCACCTAGCATGCAGATTTTCTTCTGGATCATGGACGCACCGTCTCATGGACCTGCTCAGGAGCGGTAAGAAAAGCCCGCAGCGTCACAATCCGCTGACTCCCGATTTCTCGCATTGCCTCATGCTGGTCGGAGGGCTGGACAGTACGCGGGAACAGCGTTGTACCGTCACCGAGGCGTTTCTCTTCGAGGATTGCGAGAACAGCCTGCGCTCGCTGCTCGCTTAACTGAAGATTGAGTGCCGCCGAACCGGTCGCATCGGCTGACCCCAGTAGTTCGAGCCCTACGCGTTGGCCTGATTGCAACGCCGCCCGATCTAATTCTCGTAGTGTCGTTGACACCGCATCCAGCACAACACGCTCTGATGGCTCGACGGTTGACGAACCGGAACGAAAATGAATGATGGTGCGGTTGATCTGGGCGAGGAGAACCGGAATAGATGTCGTCAAGAGACCTTCGTCGCGATACTGGGAGATCCCGGGAACGAGCACCGCCAGTCGTTTGGTTTCTCTGGCCCATTCAGTTGACGCGAAGCCAGTTGCGACCAGCGTTTGCCTTTCGATGTGCAGCTTCACAGTGGTTGGAGGCTGCAACACCGATTGCGCTCTGACCAGGACGAGTGGAGCGTCCAGCGCATAATAAGGCGACCACACCGCCTTCACCGTCGTAGGCTCAAAGCCGGCTTCGATCACCATTGCTGTAGGGTCTTTCGCCAAGGGGTCTCGCAGCCCTTCGAGGTGGTACTTTCCCCACGCTGATTTCGCCTCGGTGACCACGAGGCCCGGCTCTGCCCGCAACCCAGCAAGGAGATTCGACCATCGTGTGTGGGCCTGATACCCCATCCATCCCCACCACACCGACCCCAGCAGGAGGAAGCCGATCAGAATCCAGAGTTTCAGCGAGCTCTGTTTGGGTGGCGATTCATAATGGGCTTGTAGGCAACTCTCCAGCTGAGGCTGTATCGTTTTAAACGGCGCTGCGTCTCCGGCAAAATGGGCCAAGGCATCAGTGTACTGAGCATGGATGTGATTCAGCGTATCGCACAGGATTTCTCTCAGGCTTGCCGGAGGCGTTCCACGAACGACACAGGCCAGGTAGGCCTGTGTCCCTTGTTCGCTCCACACCGTCCATTCACCGACTTGGAACTGATCAAGGGTCTGATCCTGTCGACCGCCGAACGAATCCCGTACATAATTTTGAATCGCCGTCAGCATCCCGGATAGGACATGCTGGTCCTGTATCACGGCTCCATTGGTAGCTACGTGCTGCAACAAGAGTCCCGTCTCGCGATGGATGAGAAATATCTGCTCAACGCGATACCGAAGCCGATGGAGCAGTACGACCTCCGCGAAGGGTTTCCCCGTCCTCCAGGCTTCGACTCGCCAACGCAACCCACGGACGGACAAGCTCTCATCCAGCGAGTGATTGAAGGACTGCGTCATGCTTTGTAAGGCGCGAGCGATGGCCTGCCGAATGGCCGGTCCGATGATTGGAGCGATCGCATCGACGATCGTGCGTGGTGATTTTCTCACGGAGGCCACGAAACCGTTTTCGACATAGGGCGCCAGCACTGTCGACAGCTGTTGATCGTTATCGCCGCGAAGAGCGAAGGCCTCGGGAAGCACTTGGCTGACATCCCCTGACTGAACCACTCGGTGGTCCAGCCGTTCTCGAATTTCGTGCAGTTGCGTTTGTTCGGGGGCCAGCAATAACGTGCGGAGCTGGGTCCAGTCTTCCTGAACGGACGCGAGTCCTTCAGAAGGTGAGGACTCGGAACGAGGGTTTCGGAGATCGCTAGACATTGGTCTGGGTCATGATCCTGCAACCGACATGAAGCGAAGACAACCGTGAATTGCCTCAACCTGAGCGACGAGACGGGCTGGCATCTAGTCAGCGCCTGACACGATGATGCTGCTCAGGGACGACCTGCGTTCGCATCATCGCTGGATAGCCGCTTGGACGCTTCCAGTAAGATTGCCGCAAGAGTCGAACGATCGGTCTTCTCAGCGCGGAGGTCATGGACCGCTTGATTGAGGGCCGAAGTGGCCTCAGCATGTCGAGCGCGAACGTCGCCCGCCAGTTCCGTCGTTCGTTCCGTCAACTGTTGCATGAAATGGGTGTGCGTCTGGGCGGCCTGGCTTTCGAGTTGGCGCGACTTGCTGTCCAGAGTCGTGGTCAATTGAGTAAGCTCTTGCATCAGCTTCGTGACCGATTCCCCGCGAATCTCTTGCTCCTTTGTGAGCCTGCTCGTGAGGGCATCAACTTCTTCCTTGATATAGACTTCAAGACTCTCAAACCGCCGTTTCAGATCATGACGGAGATCCGTGGCTTCGCGGAGTAAGTGCTGCTCGAGCTGTGCGAACCGTCGATCGTGTTCGCGGGCCTGCTGCCCGAAGAGGATATCCCGAATCTTGTCGAGATTTCCGCTGGCGGAGGGATCATCGGCCTGTGAGCTCTCACCTTCTCGGACAGAATTCCCCGGTTGGTTTCCACGAGCGGTAACAGATTGATCTTTGAAAGTGGTGGCACGCATAGATTCACCTCATCTCATCGGCTTGGGCGATGCTGGCACTTCAATCAGTGCCGCCTTGTTCTTCGGCATCTTGTCACGAAGAGCGATGTTCATTTCTCCAAGCATGCTTACATGGTTCGTGTTCCTTCTATGCATTACTTTTAGGGCAATATCCTAGCACTGGCCCGCTCGTTCAACAAGAGTGAATCCTTGGGATCTTTTTTGGGGGCACTTGAGACGGGAAAAGGCTATGTCGCGATACTTGGCGAGATGAGCATCGCTACGATCCTGACAATGCGAACCAGAAGCAATTGAACTGGTAGCACGAGAACTTGCCGTTCTCACGACTATGAGACATACCTCTCGTTCACAGGTGCGGCGAAGATCCCCATGAAGAAAAGACCGCCGCCGTGCAACCCGCATTGCACGGCATATTGAGTGAGCGTATCGACGATGTGCGTGGGGGCTCCCCCGACTCGAGTGGTCAGCGGCTAAGGTTCCCTGCCCCTCTGCTATCGACCGAACAATCCTTTGAGCAGCTCTTGTCCCTCCCGTTTGAGATCCTCCGGTTTCGTCGTGCCTTTAAGCAGACCCTCGACGGTTTCTTCGACTTTCTTCTTGACCTGCTCCTGCACCTTTCCGGTCAGGCCTTTGACATCGACTCCGTATGACGGGGCTTGCGCGGTGCCGGTGATGGTGAGCGGGAGACTGAGTCGACCGTCTTTCATCGCGATCTTGACGACGGGCGAGGCACCGGAGAGCTTCTGGCTCACCTGCTGGGAGAGATTCAGATTGGCGAGCAAGTTCAGTCTCTGATCAAACCCGATCGTGCCGCCGCCCGTGGCCTGAAAGTCATGGCTATCCATCAAGAGATTCTGCAACCTGATGACCCCCTGCTTAATCGCGAGATCTGTCTCGATCGTTGAAAAGACCGTGGCCTTGGGATCATCGATTGAAATTCCCGCCACTTTCAAAGCGGATACCACTTCTTGGAGAATATTCACGCCGTGAATCTTCCCATTCTTGACAGCCATGTGTCCGGTGCCCTGCAAGGCCTTGGTCAAATCGGGCAGAGAGAACCCTCGTCCTTGCACCGAAAGGTTCGCACCGGCCGTTCCACTGACTGAGACCGGCGTCTCGGCGACCGAGGCAAGTGCTGGACCGAGCTGCAGGCCTTGAATTGTCACGGCTCCATTAAATGGGGGCGCCTCAGACCCCGTAACGAGCTTGCCGTTCCCTTTCACCTGACCGTCGAACAGTTGAAATGACAACGAATTCAGCTTGACCTCTTTCCCTTTGAGCTCTGCCTTCATTTGAAGATTCTTAATCTCAACAGGTTTTTTCAACAAGGCCGTTCCTGGAAGATTGGCGGCATTGATCATCGGTGCATGAATAGTAGCCGTGGTATTCAGGGAGGCCCCTTGGCCTTCGACAGCCAGGTCGGCTCCGACAGCACCGCCAACCGACAGTGGCATGTCTGCAACAGCGGCAAGCGCCGGTCCAAGCTGCAATCCGTGAATCGTCACGGCTCCACTGAACGGAGACGTCTCAGATCCACTGATCAGGGTTCCGTTCCCCTTCACATCGCCATCGAAGATTTGCAGCGAGAGCGCATTCAGTTTGACCTCCTGGCCCCTCACTTCCGCGACAATGGTTAAATTCTTGATGTCGACCGGCTTCTTCAACGGGAGGGTGACTGGAAGGTTTGCGGTGTTGATCACCGGTGAGGTGATCGTGATCGTGGCATCATGGTCGATTGCTTTTCCCATAATGGTAAAGTCCGTCTTCCCTACGCTCAGCTGGACGTTGATGGCCTCAAGGTCCATCGTATCTTTCAGTGGGCCGAACGAACCGTCGAGTTTCACGGGCAGATTGAAGGGCTGTACCAGTGTGGCAAAATGAAGGTTCGGCGTTTGACCGAGTCGAACCTCGCGCAGGAGCAACTCCAGGTCTTGCAACACATACTCCGTTGGTTGCGCAGCCGAGAGATCGCGATAGGTCAGTTTCCCGCCGTCGATTGAAACCCGGTCCACGGCTAACATGGCTAGAATTTTGAGCGGCCCTTCGGCCGACGGAACCGGCGCACGCGAGGGCATTTCAGGAACGGCTACACCTTTGCGCCCGATCGTGGAGACATTCAACACCCCGTTCTTGTTCTTAATAACCGTAATGACCGGATCGCGAAGCGTAATTTCTTCCACCTCGATTTGGCCGCTCAACAACGGCATGAGCTTCACGCCCACATCCAAGGAGGAGAGCGACGCGAACGGACCTGAATCAAACGACGGGTCGTCCAGCACCGAGAAACCCGCCACGCTCGCACCGATCCTTGGCCAAATCGTTAAACGGATATCTTCCAGCTGGACTTTACGATTGAGGGCGTCTTCGATGAGTGGTCTGTATTGGTCTTGATACTTGTTCAGGTCGACCAGGAAGGGAAGCGAGAGCACGAATCCAACGACCAGCCCCACGACAACGACCAGCCCCAGCAAGATTTTCATCTCAATCGCCTCCAGTGGAGGCCTAAGTATATAAACGGGTTGCTAGTGAGTCAACGAGCAGCCTTTATAGAGCCAGCCCCAGTAAGAAGCACAGCCCATCGCGATGGAAGGCTGCCACATATCCGGTGTCGGATGAGTCGTCACTTGGCATGCCATTTGACGACAGAGTCGTCACTTGTTACCATGGCCTATGAGTTCGACACCGGCTATCACTCGATCACTGTATTTAGCTGGCCTCGTGGAGAAGAAGTCTCACTTCCTCTTGGGACCTCGCCAAACCGGGAAGAGCTTCCTGATCGCCCAAACCTTCCGAAGTGCCCGCGTCTACGACCTCCTAGATACATCCGTCTATCTGACACTCAGTCAACGCCCACAGCGATTGGCCGAAG
>CAZJOQ010000089.1:0-14893 GCA_964547625.1 uncultured Nitrospira sp. | reverse complement strand
CTAACGAGTGGCTTCGCTTATCGAAGTCGACGAAGCTTCTTACACCAACTGCTAAGGCGATGATGTGGCTTCTGCACATCCAATCAAAGAACGATCCTGGATGGAGGATCTTCGGGTTCTCCACGGCAACATCTTGTAGATCCCGGAAGATCTCGCGTCGTCCAAGGAGATCTCGCAAATCACGCTTCATACCGGGCAGCCATCGTCTCCATCATTGACGGAGTCTTAGATGGAGAGACATATTACGATGTTGTACCTTCGGACGCTGTCGCTTCGGCATAGATACTATCGGAGTTCTAAAGCCTTTGGAGGTTTTTTCATCGACCGTTTTTTAAAGATTTGCCCGCCTACAAATTCTTATCGACCCCGCCATCATCTTGCACCCTCCAACGATGGCCCAGACCATCAACGAGCCATTATCCCATCGCGTCCCTTTCTTCTTTGCTGATAAACCGTCTGGGTTTCAAAGTTCCTGAAGCATAGGCCAGCTACAGCACCTCTGCCAACCAGGCTATCCGCTGCGCAGGCGTCGCCATCAGTGTGGCTGAATGCAAACTCCAATCGCAGGGTTCCTACTGCAACCGTATCAACGCCGTAAGTCGAGGTGATCCACTGGGCGATGAGGGAAGAGCTGCGCATCAACCCAGATCTTCACGTCGCAAGGATGGGATGATTGAGACGACTGCTGGCAAACCTTAGGCAGGCGAAAACGTCTTCGGGTTCGAGATCCGGCAACTCTTCAAGGACCTGTTGCTGCGAGAGACCGGCTGCCAGCAGATCCAGGACGTCACTGACTCGGATTCCTATCCCACGAATACACGGTCGTCCTCCACACTTTGCAGGATTAGCCATAATCCGTTCGACGAGTTCAGCCATACGGCTACCCTACAGGACCGTATGCCCAAAACCGCGCTCAGTGGAAGCGCCCTGATTCTATTGAAGCTACCGGCAATTATCAACCAGGAGGGGAAAAGAGGATGTCCCGATCATTGTGGGATGAATAGTCTAGGAAACTGACTTCTTTGCCGACTTCCCGGCTTGCAGATACTGATTGATCCCCGCCGCCATCTTGCGGCCTTCGGCGATGGCCCAGACGATCAGCGAGGCACCTCGTTTGGTGTCGCCGCCGGCAAAGACGCCGTCGAGGTTGGTCATGAAGCCTTCGTCCACGGACACCACCCCACGCTGATCGTACTTTACGCCGAGGTCATCGAGCAGACCGCTTTTGACCGGACCGGTAAACCCCATGGCAAGTAACACCAGATCGGCATTCATGTCGAACTCGGTGTTCGGAACAGGTGTGAATTTTCCGTTTTCAAACTTTACCTGATGAGCATGCAGTTTCGTAACGTGCCCATTGTGACCGGAGAACTTGGTCGTCGACACACTCCATTGCCGATCACAGCCTTCCTCATGAGCGTGGGAAGTACGCAGCTGCATCGGCCAGAGCGGCCAGGGGGTGGAGCCAGCCCGCTGCGGAGGCGGTTCCGGCAACAATTCAAATTGATGCGCTTCAACACAACCCTGACGATGGGCAGTGCCGAGACAGTCGGACCCGGTATCGCCGCCGCCGATGATAACCACTCGCTTACCCTTCGCGGTAATCGGTTCTCCTGTGACCGGAATCCCGGAGGTGCGCTTGTTTTGTTGAGTCAGGTATTCCATCGCGAGATGCACACCCTTGAGATCACGCCCGGGGACCGGCAACTCGCGCGCCTGTTCAGCACCGAGCGCCAGCCCCACCGCATCGAACTGCTTTCGCAGTTGCTCGCCGGTCATATCTTTGCCGACCGTCACACCGGGTTGGAACTTCACCCCCTCGGCCTTCATTTGTTCCAAGCGGCGGTCGATGACCCATTTCTCCATTTTGAAGTCGGGAATGCCGTAGCGGAGGAGGCCGCCGATCCGATCTGATTTTTCGAAGAGCGTCACGTCATGGCCGTCGCGAGCCAACTGTTGCGCAGCGGCAAGCCCGGCCGGACCGGAGCCGACAATCGCGACTGTCTTCCCGGTCTTGACGACCGGCAAGATCGGGGTCACGAATCCATCGTTGAACCCTCGATCGACGATGTTCCATTCGAGGATGCGGATGGAGACCGGATCTTCATTGATACCCAGCACACAGGCCCCTTCGCAGGGTGCCGGACAGAGCCGCCCTGTGAACTCGGGAAAGTTATTCGTCGTATGCAGCGCTTTGAGAGCATCTTTCCAGCGGCCACGGTACACAAGATCGTTCCACTCTGGGATGAGATTGACCACGGGACAACCGGTGCTGCCTTGGCAAAACGGCACGCCACAATCCATACAGCGCGCACCCTGGACCTTGAGCTTCTCCTCCGAGATAGGCTCGTACATTTCCTTCCAATCGAGGACACGCAACTCGATCGGCTTGCGCTTCGGGCCCTCGCGGGCGTATTTCAGAAAACCTTTTGGGTCACCCATTAGTGCACCGCACTCGCTTTGCGTTTCCGTTCTTCCAGAACGCGCTTGTAATCGACCGGCATCACCTTCACAAATTTTGGCACGGTAGCCTCAAAGGTGTCGAGAACCTGCTTTGCCTTCCGGCTCCCGGTATACATGAAGTGCTTCGTGATCAGATCATGGAGAAGTTGCTTATCGTCCTTTGTGACGACCGCTTCTAATTCCACCATGCCGGTATTGCAACGGCTTTCAAACTTGCCCAGATCGTCGAGCACGAATGCCACGCCGCCGGACATGCCGGCCGCGAAGTTACGACCTGTTCTACCGAGTACCACGACCACGCCACCTGTCATGTATTCACACCCGTGGTCACCCGTCCCTTCTACTACGGTCTGTGCCCCACTGTTCCGAACCGCAAAACGCTCACCAGCCCGACCATAGAAATACGCTTCGCCCTGCGTCGCGCCGTAGAGCGACGTATTGCCGATCAAAATGGTTTCCGCCGGATCATAGAGCGCATCCTTCGGCGGATACACGATGATCTTGCCGCCGGAGAGCCCTTTGCCGATATAGTCGTTCGACTCCCCTTCCAACGTCAGTGTGATGCCACGCGCAAGGAACGCGCCAAAGGATTGCCCAGCCGATCCGTTGAACTTGATCGAGATCGTATCTTCCGAAAGCCCTTCGAGGCCGTATTTTTTAGCTATTTTGCTCGACAAGACCGTGCCCGTCGTCCGATTCACGTTGCGAATAGGTAACTCGATGGTCACCTTTTCGCCCTTCTCTATCGCCGGGCGACATCGTTCCACCAGTTCATTATCCAAGATGTGGGCAAGACCATGGTCCTGCTTCTGAACGCAATACCGTGGCACGTTCGGCTCGACGTCGGGCATGACCAGAAGCGGCGAAAGATCCAACCCCTTGGCCTTCCAGTGATCCACCGCCTTGGTGATTTTGAGCATATCGACGCGACCGACCATTTCGTTGATCGTCTTGAACCCGAGCTTCGCCATGAGTTGCCGGACTTCTTCGGCGACGAAGAACAGGTAGTTGACGATGTGTTCCGGCTTGCCGTTGAATTTTTTCCGGAGCTCGGGATCCTGCGTCGCGATGCCGACCGGACAGGTATTGAGATGGCACTTCCGCATCATGATGCAACCCTCGACGATGAGTGGCGCCGTCGCAAATCCGTACTCCTCTGCGCCAAGCAATGTGGCGATCACCACGTCACGGCCCGTCTTCATCTGCCCATCCGTTTCAACACGAATACGCCCACGCAGATCATTCAGCACCAAGGTTTGGTGCGTTTCCGCCAACCCCAACTCCCAGGGGATACCGGCGTACTTGATGGATGACAAGGGAGATGCTCCGGTGCCACCTGAGTCCCCACTGATCAGCACCTTGTCCGCATGTGCTTTGGCAACACCGGCCGCGACCGTCCCGACACCGACTTCCGCCACAAGCTTAACCGAGATACCGGCTTCCGGATTCGAGTTCTTCAGATCGAAGATCAACTGGGCCAGGTCTTCGATAGAATAGATGTCATGATGCGGCGGAGGCGAAATCAGCTGTACGCCCGGTGTCGCGTAACGGAATCTCGCAATGTTCTCGTCGACTTTATGCCCCGGCAACTGCCCTCCCTCGCCCGGTTTCGCGCCCTGCGCCATCTTGATCTGCAATTCGCGGGCATTGACGAGATAGTGCGCGGTCACACCGAATCGGGCCGACGCCACCTGTTTGATATAGCTGTTCTTCGAGTCACCATTCGGCATCGGCTTGAAGCGCTCAGGATCTTCCCCGCCCTCACCGGTGTTGCTCTTCCCACCGAGTCGATTCATGGCGATCGCAAGCGTCTCATGCGCTTCTTTGCTGATTGATCCGAACGACATCGCGCCCGTATTGAAACGCTTGACGATTTCTTTGGCCGACTCCACCTCCTCGATCGGAATCGGCTGAGACCCGAACTTGAAATCGAGCAAGCCGCGCAGGTTCGATCGTCGTTGACTCTCATCGTTGACGAGTTGGGCAAATTCCGCGTAGGTCTTCGCGTCGTTCGCACGGCTGGCATGTTGCAGCTTATAGATCGTGTCCGGGTTCCAATTGTGATGTTCACCCTGAATACGGTAATGAACCTCACCACCGAAGTCCAGTTGGCGAATCGCAGCCGGTTCGTAGGCCATGCGATGCCGGCGCAAGGTCTCTTCGCCGATCTCGCGAATTCCAAGCCCTTCGACCCGCGACGCCGTCCCGGTAAAGTATCGATCGATGAGCTCATGATTCAATCCGATGGCTTCGAAAATTTGCGCCCCACAATAGGATTGCACGGTCGAGATGCCCATCTTTGAAAAGATCTTGAGCAGGCCCTTGTTGATGGCCTTAATAAACTTGCTTTCTGCTGTCTGCGCGTCGAGTCCTTCAGGAAGATACTCATCCCGCTCCATATCAACAAGCGTTTCGAAGACAAGGTAGGGATTGATCGTCCCGGCACCGTAGCCGATCAAGCAGGCGAACTGGTGGACATCACGCGGTTCCCCTGTTTCGAGGATCAATCCAACTTCCGTTCTGGTGCATTCCCGCACCAGATGATGATGCACGGCCGAGATGCCGAGAAGGCTCGGAATCGGCGCCCAATCCTCCCCTACTCCGTGATCACTGAGAATTAAAAACTTGTACCCTTCCTTAATCGCAAGCGACGCCTCTCGGCACAGCCCATCGACCGCAGCCCCGAGGCCGTCGGCTCCTTCAACCACACGGAATAGCATACGCAAGGTCTTGCTCTTGAAGTGCGAATCTGAAATCCCACGAATTTTTTCAAGATCCGCGTTGGTCAAAATCGGTTGTTGCACCTTGATTCGGCGGCACGATTCCGGCGACTCGTCCATCAGATTGGGTTTCGGCCCAATGTTCGTAACAAGCGACATCACGAGCTGCTCACGAATCGGATCGATCGGCGGATTCGTGACCTGAGCAAACAGCTGCTTGAAGTACTTAAACAGGAGTTGTGGTCGATCGGACAACACCGCCAACGGGGTATCCGTGCCCATCGAGGAAATGGGCTCCTCACCATTGACGATCATCGGCGTGACAACCATCTTGAGCTCTTCCACTGTATAGCCGAAGGCCTGCTGGCGCTGCCTGATCGTCGGATGATCCGGCTGCGGGACATTCAAGGGTTCCGGCAGTTCATCGAGCGAGACTCCATATTGCGTCACCCAACTGCGATACGGTTTCCGCTTGGTAATACCAGCCTTGATCTCTTCATCATCGATGATCCGGCCTTGGACAGTATCGACGAGAAACATCCGTCCTGGCATGAGCCGGCCCTTCATCCGAATTTCCTTGGCTGGAACCGGTAACACCCCGGCTTCAGACGCCAGCACGACCGTCTCATCTGTCATCACCTGATAGCGGCACGGACGGAGTCCGTTACGATCCAAGGTCGCCCCGATCATCTTGCCGTCGGTAAAACAGACGGCGGCTGGGCCATCCCACGGCTCCATCATCGCCGCGTGATACTGGTAAAAGCCTCGACGATCCAAATCCATCTGCGAATTTGCGACCCATGGTTCGGGAATCAACATCATCATCGCGTGTGGAAGTGACCGGCCCCCGAGCAGAAGAAATTCGAGGGCATTGTCCAGGCAGGCCGAGTCGCTTTGATCCTCGGTCACGATCGGGAACAATTTCTCCATATCGTTGCCGAATAGATCGGAATGCAGGCGGCCCTGACGCGCCTTCATCCAGTTGACATTCCCCTTCAGGGTATTGATCTCTCCGTTGTGACAGACATACCGATAGGGGTGCGCCAATGGCCAGGTCGGAAAGGTGTTCGTGCTGAAGCGAGAGTGTACCAGCGCCAGTGCGCTCACCATCCGTTCATCGGTGAGATCTTGGTAGTAGGCCGCCATTTGATGCGGTAAGAGCAGCCCTTTGTAGACGATCGTGTGGGCCGATAAACTGGATACATAAAAATGTTCGCGCCCCTGAATCGCCGACTCGGCAACGGCTTTTTCTACCCGCTTTCGGATCACATACAGTTTTCGTTCAAACTGAGCCTCATTGAGCGCGTCCCGCGCGATGAAAATTTGCCGCATGAACGGCTCGGTCTTTCGGGCTTGCACGCCGATGCTGTCGCTTTTGACCGGCACATCGCGCCACCCCAGCAGCCGTAGCCCTTCCTCGCTGATGGTGTCGGCAAACAATTTTTCGCACGGTCGTCGGGACTCTGCATTCGGCGGCAGGAACAACTGCCCGACCCCATACTCGCCGGCCTCCGGCAATGACACACCAACATCCCCTGCAACCCGCTTGAAAAAAGTGTGCGGCACCTGCAAAAGAATCCCAGCTCCATCTCCCGTACAGGGATCGGAGCCCTGCGCCCCGCGATGAGTCAGGTTCTCCAATACCTGAAGCCCTTGACGAATGATATCATGGGACTTCTTCCCTTTAATATTGACGACAAAACCGACCCCACACGAATCTTTCTCGTGCCGTGGATCATAGAGACCTTGCTGACTGGGGAAACCGGGAGTATTCATCTACCTATCTCATTACAATATTGAGGTTTTCCCTATCGGATGGAGTTACGCGCGAGCAAGAAGTCTGGGGTGGGTTAACCCCATAGTCTGCAGGCTGATCCTCAGCCGATTACCACGCTCGGAACTTACTGGAAGGGTTATTCCTCTGTCAAGGTGACAATGGGCCTATACCCCTTTCATTTGCTTGACTTTATTTCCTCGGCTGCCATACCATCCGCCGCATGACGCAAGGTCCAGTCATCGCAACCCCGCAGAGCATGTCTGACGTGTGGGACGCCTATCGTGGTGAGCTGGACGGGCTGGAGGACCGAGTTCGAAAGAACCTTGACTCCAGTGTCACTCTGGTCAATACCGTTGCCGCCCACATTCTAAGCGGTGGCGGCAAGCGCGTCAGGCCGTTGCTGTTGCTCTTGTCTGCCCGCCTCTGCGGATATCCTGGCACTGAACACTATCAACTGGGCAGCATTGTGGAATACATCCACACTGCCACCCTGTTACACGACGACGTCGTGGACGAGGCCGATCTGCGGAGAGGCAGAAGAACCGCTCGAAAGGTGTGGGGAAACCAGATCAGCATTTTGGTCGGCGATTTTCTTTATACCAAGGCCATGTGCAATGTCGTCGAGTTTCAGAGCCAGGGAATCAACGAAGTGATCGCTGAAGCCTGCAACAAGATGGCCGAAGGTGAAGTCCTTCAGCTATACTACAATGGTAATCCCGCGATACCCGAAATCGATTACATTAAGATCGTCGAACACAAGACCGCCGGATTGATCGCCGCTGCCTGCCAGATGGGCGCCCTTCTAGCCGACGCCACTGAGAGCCAACAGCAAGCCCTATTCCGTTTTGGCCAATACCTGGGTATCGCATTCCAGGTTGCCGACGACACCCTGGATTACATTGCAAACGGCGAATCGCTGGGGAAAACGATTGGACAAGACCTTCGGCAAGGCAAAGCCACGTTGCCACTCCTTCATCTACTGCAACATTGCTCAGAGCAGGACCGACAAATGATCAAAGATCGGATGGAGACTCGAACGCTCAGCACCACCGACTTGGAACGCATTTTGTTTCTCATGGGGGAGTTCGGGTCGATCACCTATGCCATGGATCGGGCCAAGGCCTATATCGCGGCCGCCAAGCATGAACTCGATCAGTTCGACGATAGTACGCCACGGCGTGCATTAACGGTCGCTGCTGATTACATGATTACCCGCGACCGATAAGCGTTTTCCCGCCAACCGGTAGGACGCTGGGCCGTGGACGCGGCGCGGCGCAGAGTGAAAGGACCCCGCCCTTTTCCGTAACCATCAACCCGTCGTCGATATTGCGACATTGCCAAGAGGTAGTTCATGTCACAGATTTTTCCGTTTCACGGTATGTTGTACGACCAAGCCATCGTGGGCTCTATCAAGGACGTCGTGGCTCCGCCGTACGACATTATCGATGCTGCAGGGCAACAACGGCTTCATGATCGACATCCTCACAACATCATCCGTATGGAGTTGGGCCTGGAAAAGACCGGTGATAGTCCTGCTCATAACCGATACACCCGCGCCGCGGCGACACTCCAAGCTTGGATTCAAGATGGGGTTCTCAAGCGTGACACACAACCTGCCGTCTACTATCACACGATTGAGTACAGTCCTCCGTATTCAGCACCCAATGCCCCGAAAAGAGTGTTACGAGGATTTCTGGCCCTGGTAAAGCTGGAAGCGCTGGACTCCGGACATATCTATCCACACGAGAACACGCGCGCGGCGGCAAAGACCGATCGGCTGAACCTCATCGAGGCCTGTGGCGCGAACTTCAGCCCGATCTGGTCTCTCTACTCCGATCCGGGCGGCGCCATGATCCGACTGCTCGAAACCGAGACCAAAGACAAACCTGCACACTACGACTTTCAAGACGATGCGGGCTGCCGTGAATGCCTGTGGGCCGTGACTGACGAAGTCGTCTTGAAACAAATGACCGATCTCATGCAAAGCAAGCCGCTGTTCATCGCGGACGGTCATCATCGCTATGAAACGGCGCTGAACTATCAAAAGCTCCGTCGACAACAGACCGATCCTTCCACCGGGCTGCAGCCATATGACTCGGTCTTGATGCTGCTGACTCCGCTCGAAGATCCAGGATTGACGGTATTGCCGACGCATCGGGTAGCGACCACAGCCTTGCCGCCTTCTGATCAGATCAAACAGACGCTTAGCGACTTGTTCGATTTCCGAGAATTCCCCTTTACCCCCTCCACGCAGAATCAGACCCGCCAGCAGTTCCTGGCCGCGCTGAGGACAGAAGGAAAAAACGTTCCAGTATTCGGACTGACTCGACGGGGCGACGACACGTACATCACGCTCACACTGAAGCCGGCCTATTGCCCCTCCAGCCAAGCATCACCTCGAGCCAAACTCGACGTGTCGCTACTGCAACAACTCATTGTGACGAAGCTCTGCCCGACGCAACACGAGCAGGAAGCCATCCTGTACACCAAAGACGATCACGAAGCTCTCGACTGGGTGGCCAAGGGAACAGGAACCGGAGCCTTCCTGCTGAACGCCACAAAGGTCAGCGAAGTCCAAGCGGTGGCAGCTGCAGGAGAACGGATGCCGCACAAATCAACCTACTTTTACCCGAAGCCGCTAACAGGGCTGGTGCTCAACATCATGAACGGGTAAACATCGACGGCTTGCGACACGTTATTGCTGGTGGGGAAACGTCCGCGTTTGCGAGTTTGAATGGACTCTTCACCGCACGCTGCACATCCATGGCCATTGTCCGGGGATTATCCTAATGCATGCAAAAATTCTTATCGTGGACGACGATGCCGACATCGTTATGATGCTTGAGGACCGGCTTCACGCTTCTGGGTATGACACCATCACGGCATCGGAAGGGCAGCAGGCACTAGAGCAAATCACTCGCGAATCTCCTCAGCTGGTCTTGCTGGATCTTACCCTGCCCAAGTTGTCGGGCCTCGATGTGCTAAAGCGCCTTTCCAAGATGAAACCGTCGGAGCCTCTTCCAGTCATTGTGATGACCGCTCATGGGTCCATTGAAGCTGCGGTGGACGCGATGAAAGAAGGGGCATACGACTTTCTGACTAAACCGCTTGATAATGAACACCTCCTGATCGTCATCCGCAAAGCTTTGGAGCGTGACTCGCTTCAACGGCAAGTCGCCTATCTGCGCTCCGAGGTCGACGGCCGTTATGCATCCATCGTCGGAAACAGCGCATCCGTGAGCTCGGTCGTAGAGGCGGCACAACGAGCCGCCAAGTCTGATGCCAGCGTATTGCTCCTCGGAGAAAGCGGAACCGGGAAAGAACTCTTCGCACGATCGATCCATCAATGGAGTCATCGTTCTTCCATGCCGCTCATTGTGATTAATTGTGTGGCTTTGACGGAGACGTTGCTCGAAAACGAGCTGTTTGGACACGAACGCGGCGCCTTTACGGGAGCCGATCGTCAGCAGAAGGGAAAAATGGAGATGGCCGACGGCGGCACCGTCTTCCTCGACGAAATCGGCGATATGTCTCTGCCGCTGCAGGCCAAGCTGCTCAGAGTTCTGCAAGACCGTGAATTCCAGCGTGTTGGAGGAACCAAGACAGTTTCGGTCAACATTCGCATCATCGCCGCCACCAACAAAGACCTTAGGCAAGCCGTGAAGGGAGGGCAGTTCCGAGAAGATCTCTACTTTCGGCTGAATGTCGTGACCCTGACGTTGCCACCGCTTCGTGAGCGGCAGGGAGACGTCCCGGCCCTCGCACAGTTCTTCCTAAATCGCCACACCAGAGACGCAAAGCGCCCCGGCATGACCTTCAGTTCGTCCGCGCTCGATGCCTTGGCCCGTTATCCGTGGCCGGGGAATATTCGAGAGTTGGACAATGTAATCGCGCGCGCGGTTGTCTTGAATCCAAAAGATACCATTGAGCCGGATATGTTGGCGTTGATGGCGGATGACGCCGGCCTCCGCCAACGAGATGACACCACACTGCCCTATCTGGACTTGCCCTATCACGAATCAATGGAGCACCATAGCCGCTACATTATCCATCGTGCGATGGAACGGGCCGATGGTAACCAAACGAAGGCCGCAGACTCGCTCAAGCTCCAGCGCACCTATCTTGCCCGACTGCTCAAACAACAGAAAGACTAGCAAGAACACGCACGCTGGCCGACGTGACCTCGCCTTCAGTCAGGTGGTGCATGTGGCTCTATGGGCTGGCGATCAGCCAGCCGAATCAGCCCAGCTCGCGCATCCTTCTCGGCTTGCGTATACCGCTCGGCTGTTCCAATGTCCGACCAGTAGCCCTGTAGATCGTAACCCAGTATCCGTTCTCCTCGCTCAATGGCGGCCACGTAAGGGGGGATGATCGAAGAAGGGACTCCCTTCGGCACCTGCCGGAGAAGTCGCGGATGTAAAATGTGAATGCCGGCGAACATCCTGGGAACGGCTGGAGACGGATTCGAGAGACCGTTTCCCGTAATGCGTAGAATCTGATTGTTCGCTCCCACCTCAACGAGCCCCCACCGTGCAGCGTCTGCATCCTCTCGCAGCACCAATGTCGCCGCCGCTTGACGGGTGTGATGGAAATCCCAGAGCGCTCCAAGATCCAATTCAACCAGCGTATCTCCGTTCATGATCAACACCGGATCACCTGAAAAGTGGGGCTCAGCTTGTTTGATGCCCCCGCCCGTGCCCAAGATGACCGGTTCATGTGAGTACAGTATCCGAACCCCAAATTTTGAGCCGTCACCCAGAGCCTGTTCAATCATTGGACCCAGGTGATGAAGATTGACGACGATCTGATGAAACCCATGTCGCCTCAGGAGGAGAAGGTTCCAGACAATGAGCGGAGTTCCTCCGATCGGCAAGAGCGGCTTAGGAATGGTGTTCGTTAAGGGACGGAGGCGGGTCCCAAGACCTGCCGCAAGAATCATGGCCTTCACGCGATCAGTGCTGAGGACTGAGTGCTGGGTGCTGAGTCGATCATCCGACGCTCAGTCCTCAGCCCTCAGCACTCAGTCCTCTACTGCAATTCCCGCACATAGGGGGTGAGGTACTTTCGGAGTGTATCCAGTTCCGGATATTTTTCTACATTACGTTTGACATAGCCCAAGACGCGAGGGATGTCCTCCAGGAATTTTGGGTTGCCCTTAACTCGATCGATATAGACAAACCGGCCGGCTGCCTTCAAGTTTCGCTGAATACTCGTCAGATCGAACAGGCGGCGAAACGCGGCACGATTAGCCCAGACAAAACGGCGCTCCGCCAGTTGATCGAGATAGTAGTCCACCAAATCGTCGATGAGCGTTTCGTCCAGTTGAATGTATGCATCCCGCAAGAGCGAGGCCAAGTCATAGGTCCCCGGCCCCATCAGGGCATCCTGAAAATCGATGACGCCAAGCCGCAATCCGTCCACCATCAGGTTGCGCGAGTGATAGTCGCGATGGACGAAGACACGAGGCTGATCGGCCAACAGGTCGGCGATACGTTCGAACTCGCGCCGAATGGCCGCTTTATCCTCGTCGGACAATGGTTGACCATTGCGCGCCTCGATCCCGTACTCCAAGAAATGATCAAACTCCCACATCAGTAACGGCGCGTCGAAACTGCGGTGAAACGCCAAACAACCATGATCTGCCGGATTTGTCGCGTTGAATTGCATCTGTACCAACACATTGATGGCTTGTTTGTAACGTGACTCTAGGCTCGGGGCATCCGCGCGGCTGACGGCTTCCGCCAACGTGACATCACCGAAATCTTCAAGATAGAGCAATCCGGCTGATCGATCGTAGTGATGCAACGCCGGGACTGATACACTTGCCTTGGCGAGGTGCGCCATGATGTTGATGAAGGGCAGCTCTGAAATTTGATACACCGCGCCGCTGACCGCCTCTTCAGACTGCTTGAATGCCTCTGGTTCGGCCAATTGCATCACGATGACAGAATGCGGCGGTCCACCCGACACCATGGCGCGGTAGTAGCGACGGTTCGACGCATCTCCTGCCAGTGGAACCAATTCCCTGAACACCAAGCCAGAAGGAATGTGGGTCCTAATCGTCTGTGCGACCAGCGCATGATCGGGAGGAGGCAATGGAGATTTGGGAGGTGCGGGATTCGCTGTCGCCATAGGTGAGGAATTATACCGAGCACCCCTCAACTTGTCACGAACACACCATATTCATTCGTGGCTACGGCTCCGCTTCGGGAATCGAGTTCGCCGGTCTGAAATTGACTGCTCGATGCATGGCAAAAACACCGAGTGTGGCTCCAATCGTATCAGCCACCCAATCGAGCACATGCGAGTATCGAAACGGAACAAACGACTGATGAAATTCGTCGGTCATCCCATAGAACGACGCCACCACAATAGCCAATGGAATCGACCACCCCCTCCACGATGCATTCAGGGTCCCTTGGAAGGCTCGAAAACACAACGCGCCGAATACCGCATACTCTACCGCATGCAAGACCTTATCGCTGAAATGGCTGACAATCGGCAGATGCTCTTCCGGATGGGACAACGAGGACAAGTAAAAAATGACGCCGGCATATGCGCACACCGGCCCCCAGTATCGCAAAAACGTCAGCATCTCAATCCCTCATAGATAATCAGCAGGAGGGGGTTACCGATCCTACCGCAGATTGCAGGCCCACAACCCCTATGACATACTTCTGAAACGAAGGGAAATCACCGTCGATGAAGCATGTCCACATATGCTTTCTCTGGCACATGCACCAGCCTTACTACACTGATCCGCTGGCAGGCTCAGCTAGCATGCCATGGGTGCGCCTGCATGCCACCAAAGCCTACTACGATATGGCCTATCTCCTGGAGCAATTCCTAAAAGTTCATGCAACCTTTAATTTTACCCCGTCCCTCCTCCTGCAGTTAAAAGAAATCGGAACCGGCAAGGTCCTCGATCTCTTTTTCGAACACACCCAGCGGCCGGCGGCCAGCCTGACGCTTGAGGAAAAGGCCTTTCTCGTCAGCCACTTTTTTTCCGCCAATTGGGCAACGATGGTTCGGCCCTTCCCACGATATCATGAATTGTTGGTGAAACGAGGGCTGGACATACATGGACACGATCTGGGTCGCATCGCCTGTCAGTTTTCCACTCAGGAGTTGTTGGATCTACAAGTCTGGCACAATCTGGCCTGGTTCGGATATGGCACCCTCCGACAATACCCTCGACTGGCCGCACTGCGCCAGAAAAATCGTGGCTTCACTGAAGAGGACAAACATGAAATATTGTCGATTCAACGCCTCGCCGTGCAAGAGATTATTCCCATGTATCGGCGCCTCGTGGATCGCAGACAGATCGAGCTGACGACGACCCCCTTCTTTCATCCTATCCTGCCGTTGGTGATCGATACGGATATCAACCGGCACGCGAGACCGGATCTCCCATTGCCGACTCGTTTTCGAGCGCGCGAAGATGCGGAATCACAGCTTCAGCAGGCGGTGGAATTTCATCACGCGACATTCGGTCGTCTCCCGATAGGTCTCTGGCCTTCTGAAGGATCGGTCTGTCCGGAAATGCTTCCGCTCGTCCATCGGACCGGCCTTCGCTGGCTGGCGACCGATGAAGGGATCCTGGCCCGGTCTCTGACGATGTGTACCCGACCATGGCATCGGCAGTCTGCGCTGTATCAGCCCTACCACATCGGTGACGCCGATCAGTCCCTCACTATACTCTTTCGTGACCGTGAGATCTCCGACGCGTTCGGATTCGTGTATCACAAGACAACGCCTGAATCTGCTGCCGAAGATGTCCTGCGTCGGTTACGGAACATCTCGCATGATACGCCGCAAGATCAAATTGTCGTCACCATTATATTGGATGGTGAGAACCCTTGGGAACACTACCATGATGGAGGTGAACGATTTCTCTCACTGCTCTACCAAGGATTCACCAACCATGATCTCG
>CAZJOQ010000088.1:0-14926 GCA_964547625.1 uncultured Nitrospira sp. | reverse complement strand
AAGGCCAGCAGGGTGGCCTTGAGGTCGTGCACGACTTTTGTCCTGTGCGTGTCGTGCAGAAGAGGCATGATCGGCCGCATGAATGTATGCACGTCGATCGGAATGAAAGCCGTGTGCTCACCGGTGGAGACGGCCATACCGAGCACGTCGGTATGGCCACCTGCTTGGCCAGCTAACAGACAGTGCAGGCCGAGGGGCGTGTCCTTAGGCAAACTGGCGACGAATCGTTGCGCCGCTGCTTCATCTTCGATCGTGGTGATGTCTTGAGTCTTCATTTCCTGCTGTTTCGGCGATGACTGAAGGCTCTTGAGGAGGGAGGTGAATTCCAACTCGCGGAGTAAGTTAGTCAATTGTCCGTCGTGCGGTGGCTTGATCCGATAAGACTCGGGATGAAATTCCACAGGGCTCTCTATATCGATGGTCGCCAGTTTCCGGCTGAGACGCGCATTCTCCGCCTGTTCGGTGAGGAGGGCTTTGATGCGGGCGGGGGTGACCTCGTCGAGGCGGCATAGCAGTTCTTCGATCGTCCCGAACTGCGCGATCAGCTTCATCGCGGTTTTCTCGCCGATGCCTTTGACCCCGGGAATGTTATCGCTGGTATCTCCCATGAGTCCCATGACTTCGACCACACGTCCCGGCTCGACTCCGAACTTCGCCACACATTCTGCATCTCCGGACCACTTGTCCTTCACCGGGTCGTAGATGCGTACGTGTGGGGTAAGTAACTGCAGCATGTCTTTGTCGCCTGTGACGATCACGACGTCGTACCCGGCATGCTCTGCCTGCCTGGCCAACGTGCCGATCAGATCGTCCGCTTCATATCCGACCTGCTTGACAGCGGGAATGTTCAACGCCTCCACTACCCGATGAATGTAAGGGATCTGTCCTTTCATGCCGTCCGGCATCGGTGGCCGCTGCGCCTTGTATTCTTTGAACTCCTCGTGTCGGGCGGTCGGCCCCTTCTCATCGAAGGCTACCGCAAGACCATCCGGCTTGTGCTCGCGGATGATTTTTAGCAGGGTGGTCATGAATCCATAGACCGCGTTGGTCTGGAGACCTTTTGAATTGTTCAACGCCGGCAGGGCGAAAAAGGCGCGATAGATGTAGGCGCTGCCGTCGATCAGGTAGAGTATCTTCCTCGCGTCTGTTGAGTCAGGCATAAATGGAGCCTATCGTTCGGTGGAATGAGTCATCAGAAGTCGGCTTTTGAAAACGTTCGACGGTCGATCCGGAAGAGTGGGTGGGGTGCGCGTTCACGGTTGGGGGGCAATCGTGAGCGGCGACTTCCCAAACTTCTGGCGCATATTGTTGATGGTGTTCAGGACAGCTGGTTGGCCGATCATCCTCGCTTCCAATTTTCGTTTCCCGGGGAAATCCAGCATGGTTACACCGATCAACATTGTGAGAATGCCCTGGCCAGGCAAGAACAACATCAAGAAACCGGCGAACAGAAAAATGGCTCCGACCACGTTTTTCACAACGTGGCCCAATAGCCGAAGCACCGGGTGATGATCTTCCATCCAGCGGCGCGGAACACGAGTATCAAAGAAATCGGTCGGAAGCCGGACGAGGATAAACGGGATGGCAATCAACGATCCGAAAAAAAAGACAACCGAGAGCGCCGTCAGGGCTACGAGGGTTTCGGTTGATACATACTGTTGAACCGACGAAAGAAGCCAATCCATCGGGCGGCATCCTAGCATGGGCTTTCGCGCCCCTCAAGGCGATGCTTGGCGAAGTCTCGTGTTTACGCCGTTGAAGCCGGTCGCTATAATCACCAAGCATGGAGCCGCGACATGAGTTTTCACTGGCCTTATTTTTGGGGTTATTGCTCCTTCTTGAGATGACGTCGGTGGCCTGGTGCGGATCACTTGCTGGCGCGGCAGAGCACAGCAGTGATGTTGGGAAGGATCTTCAGATCGAGGTGGCGAAAAAAGGAGCCGGGAAACAGGTCGTCGTTGCACGAGGGGCGAAAGAATAGTTCATGCTGATCGATGTGACTCCTGAGAACGCGGTCGCTATCAGGTAGGAGAAGGAACACGATCGATATCTTGTTGATGAAAGTGAAACACATGGTCGTCCGATGACTCCTGCGGAAGTCGACGAGGCCATTTCTGCCTACGTGAACAGCGTGAAAGCCCGCGCACAGAAGAAGTAAATATGTCGATACCACCGAAGTTTGTCATCTTCGCCCATAACGCCACGTACGATAAGCTCCACCAAGTCGCGACGCTCGGTATGACGGCTGCGGCGATGGGCAAAGACGTGATCATCGTCTTGCTATTTTGGACGATCAAAAAACTCGCTGAAGGCAAGATCGATCAGATTGATTTTCCGCCGGAATATACCGAATCGGCCGAAGAGGTTGCCCGGTTGCTCAAAGAGAAGAAGGTACCGAAGATCTCAGAAATGTTTCAGGATGCCAAGCATGTCGGGAAGTTTCGGCTCATCGCCTGCAGCGCCGGATTGGAATATATGGGCGTGGATGCGGGTATGGTCGAAAAGAATGTTGATGAGGTCCTTGGCTTGCCGGCCATCCTTTCACTGACTGCTGAAGCCGAAACGAAATTGTTTATTTGACCGCTTGCCTGCGCCGCACTCCTCACCGCTAACGAGATTTCTTGACCCCTACGCGATCGCATAGGTCGGCCAGCTTGCAGGTGCTGCACCATGGCGAAATCGGGAGGCACAGATTCTGTCCATAGGGCACAAGGAGGTCGTTATAGGTGATCCAGTACTGTTTGGGGAGCTTGTGCCGGAGGGCCTGTTCCGATTCTTCCGGCGTCTGCGTTTTGATATAGCCCCACCGGTTACTGATGCGATGGACATGCACATCGACACAGATCCCCGGCTTCTGAAATCCGACGGTAACAACCAGATTTGCGGTCTTTCTTCCAACCCCCTGGAGGGTCATGAGCGCATCAATGGAATCTGGTACCGCTCCTCCGTATGTATCTATCAGCCTGCGGCAAATCTGATGAATGGATTTGGCCTTCGTTCGGTAGAATCCGACTGGGTAAATCGCCCGTTCGATCTTTTTGAGGGTCAGTTTCAGCATGGATGCTGGGTTGCGCGCCATGGCGAACAGCCTATCACTGGCTTCCCTGGTAGTTTTGTCTTTGGTGCGAAGGCTCAGGAGACAGGAGATGAGGATCAGAAAAGGATCTCGGTCGGATTGCTTGGCGACGACTCCAAGGACCGGTTCTTGCCACCGGCCCACCTCTTGCCTGACCAGTTGGATAGCCGCGTGGATTTGATCCCGGCGCATCAGGCTTGCAAGGGAGCGAGGGGGAGGATGAGGCCTAGGGGGATTACGAAAACTGTACGGATATGTTTATTCCGGTCTACGCTTGGAGAGCCACTTTTGTCGACGTCTCTGTGCTTCGCGCTGTTTGGCCTTCTTCCTAACGCTGGGCTTCTCATAGAAACGACGGCGCTTTAGCTCGCGGAACAGACCCTCTCCCGCCAATTTCTTTTTAGCAACCTTGAGGGCTTTTTCAACGTTGTTGTTAAAAACCTTGATTTCCATTCGGTTGGCTTTCGACTTTCTCAGGCCAAGTCAGCCTGCGGCTTATAGTTTTCACGAATTCGGCGTCGGAGTCTAGCATAACCCCTTCAGTTCATCAAGATTCGCGATGGCTTTTGCCATTTTGGCTTGGAAAATATTCATAAGATTATGATTTATAAGAGCATTAGTATTTGCATTGGCTGTAGAGAGACCGGCCTGGGCTGCCGCAATGGCCATGGTGAGACCCACGGTGAGATCTGAACGGACACTAGGCTTCACCTTCTCGCGCAACGCATGAAGAGACCGTCCCACCTCGCAAGCCGCCTCCGAGATTTCCAAGGGTACCTCTGTGGCCCGCTGTAGCGCCATAGAAATTGCGCGAGGCCGGTCAGGACGAGGTTTAGGGATTTTGTAGGCATCAGTTAGCCTACTGTAAGCGTCGCTATCTTCCTGGCTGAGCCGATGGAGCTGCCGACTCAACTCGAGGAGGCGGACGGTGCTGTCCGATTGCTGGCTCAGGCGGGCCCCCATCACTCCCAATGAGGCAGCCAAGGCGCCGACGAGCGCGGCTACGCTGCCGCCGGCTGGTGTTGGTTCGGCTTCCGCTACTGCGGCGAGAAAGCCAGATAAGGTTGGTTCGGCCTCGTCTTTTCTCAGCATCGTTTCAGCTATTCGTGTTTCCAGTATCTGGCTGGAATCGAATCGGTCCAGCTTCAAGGAAGCAGCTGCAGCTTGGTCCAACGCTACCTGGGGGACCAATCCGACCAGTTCACTTCCAGCCACCTCTATGCCACGCTTTTCGGCTTCAGTCTTGACGGCCTGAAATGCGGTGTGGATTGGAATGGCCTGGTAGTCGGTCAAATTCATCGCAACCTGCACCATGCCGCGGCTGCGTAACTCCACGCCGATCGCCTTCAGATGCGCCAGGCCTCCGCTTGAATGACGGATCACTCGAGCGATGGACCGGGCAGTCTGAACATCCTTGGAGTATAGGTTCACATTATATGCGATAAGAGGGGGCCGAGCACCGATTACGATTGCTCCCGCGCTCGAATGAAGTCGAGGCGGGCCGAAGTCCGGTGTCCAATCTGGGTCGGAAGCCATGCGGAAAGCCACACCTTCAAGTCCGCCTCGTCTGATCGTTTCCAGCCTGGCATGGTCGGCATGAGCTGCCGCACGCTCGTACAAGAAAACGGGAATTTCGAGCTCGCATCCGACTCTTTCTCCCAGTTGCTTGGCGAGCTGGACGCAGTCCTGCATGGTTGCGCCTCTGATCGGGATGAAAGGCACCACGTCGGTTGCTCCTACTCGGGGATGCACACCGACATGTTTTCGCAGATCTATGAGCTCCGTCGCGATCCGAATAGTACGAAAGGCGGCCTCGACGATTGCCTCGGGGGTTCCGCAGAACGTCAACACCGCCCGATGGTGGTCCGGGTCCATCGAGTGGTCCAACAGCGCGACACCTGCTGTTGACCTGACGGCCTCGATCAGCGCCTGAATCGTCGCTCGATTCCGACCCTCACTGAAGTTGGGGACACACTCGACGATGCGATCCATGCCGCCGTCTCAGTTCAAACGAAAAAACCGGAGGACTGCGTTCGGTCCGTCCGGCTTCTTGCCTTGTTCGGTTCTTGAAAGTCCGACTATTTTGTCTTTTTAACGAACGCTTTGTAGATCCGGCCTGACTTTGCCTCTTCCTCTTCCATGCCCATCATTTGATGACCCGTGGTTTCACACCACGCAGGCATGTCTTTCTTGATGCCTTCATCATCGGAAATGACTTCCAACACTTGCCCTAGCGCCAGCTCCTTTATTTTTTTGGACGTCAGGATGATCGGCATTGGGCAGAAGTACCCCAAGGTATCGAGTTTGATATCGGCTTGCATCATCAACGTCCCCTCACTTCAGGTGATGGTTCAGATGAACAGGTTGACACTACCCTGTTTGGCTTCCGCCAGATACGTCGTCACGCCGGCGAATTGATCGATCCCGTCGATCAGCGTGTCTTTGCTGATGCCCATGAGACCCATCGTCGTGGTGCAGGCGATAAACCGCACGCCCAGATCGAGGGCTGTTTGCATCAACTCAGGGACTCCCGGCATCCGATTTTGCTTCATCACCTTCTGCATCATCTTCGTGCCCAACCCACCAAAGTGGAAGCGGGATAGCGGGAGTGTGTCGGCACCGCCTTTGTTGAGCAGGCCAAACATCCGTCGGAGCCAATCTTTTGCCGAGCTTGGTGCGCCTCTTCTACGGATGGCGTTCAACCCCCAAAATGTAAAAAACACCGTCACGCGCATACCCATCGCGGCAGCGCCCGTGGCGATGATAAACGCTGCCATTGCACGGTCGAGATCCCCACTCAGTAACACAATCGTCACTCGTTCAGGTTTTGATTCTTGCAGCTGTGCCAATGTCGTGGTCGGCTCTATTTGCGTCGCAATCATTGTCTTACCTCATCACGTATAACAGCCACACCTAGAGACTTCCGCATAGAAACAGAATAGTATGTGGTCCTTGAGGGTGTCAAGGAACCGGATAACCGCGTGTACTACGGCACATTGCTTGACCTAGCCCCATGCCCCAGTTATAGTCCAAATCCATTGTTGGATACCTCTCTTACGAGTTTCCTGCCGATCAATGATTCAACCGCCACCACTTGCATCGCCTGAAGTCGTCGCATCCAGGAGCGCTCCCCTCTTTGGGTTTTGGTATCCGGCTGTACCGAGCCATACCCTGCGTTCCGGGACAATGAAGGGGCTTCAGATGTTGGGGTTACCGATCGTGCTCTGCCGTGATCGGGCAGGTAATCTGGCGGCCATGCGCGACATCTGTCCACATCGAGGTATGCCTTTATCGTTCGGCCGATTCGATGGGGAACGAGTAGAATGTCCGTATCATGGATGGCAGTTCGATACGAAGGGGCGTTGTCAGCGCATTCCTGCTCTCCCAGATGAGCCTACTCTGAAGACCGACAAAATCGGCGTCGCGTCCTATCCGGCCGAGGAAACCGATGGAATGATTTGGGTATATCTCGCGGATGAACGGGGGAATATCGATCCGTTGCCTCCGGCTCCGCGCATGCCGCTTCCGTCTGAACCTCGACAATCATTCCACATTTCACTCACTTATACCTGTACGGCCGACGATGGCATCATTGGTTTGATCGACCCAGTCCATGGCCCCTACGTCCATTCCTGGTGGCGCAGCGATGCGAAAATGCACGAGAAGACGAAAATATTCGAGCCCATCCCGAACGGTTTTCGGATGACTGCGCATCGGCCGGCAAAGAACAGTGGCCCGTTTCATTGGATGGAGCGTATCTATGGCGGGCCGTTAACCACAACCATCGATTTCTTGTTGCCGAATCAACGGGTGGAGCTCATGCAATGTGGAACGGCATGGCTAGCCAACCGATTGATGGCCACGCCTGTGTCCGAGATGGAATGTCGTATCGATTTTTCCGCCTATTGGCGCGGTCTGCATTGGCTGCCGTTTGGGAACCTCATCTTCCGGACATTAACCAAAATTTTTCTGAAGCAGGATGAACGGGCGATGAAGCATCTGGTGGTGGGGCTGCGTCACAAGCCCTCGTCGATGTTTCTTGGGGATGCCGACATGCCGGCTAAATGGTACTACAAGCTCAAGGCAGCCCATCTCGAGTCGGTTCAGACCGGACGACCCTTTGACCATCCGCTCAAAGAACGAGTGACGCTCCGGTGGCGTAGCTGAATCATACGTTCACAAGAATTTGGCACGGCAGGGGCGCGCTAAACGTCCGGGTCACTCGCAAGGATAAACCCCATTGCGCGCTGGATCTCACCGCGGGATCCGAGTAGGACGACGATATCGCCGACAAGGAGTTTGGTTTTTTCCGATGGATTGGATTCCGTCACGCCGCCTCTGGTCAGAGCAATAACAGATGCACCCGTATTCTGGCGCAGCGCGAGTTGGAGGAGCGTCTTGCCGGCGGCTGGGGAATGTTCTTCAATCCGACACGTTTCGACTTCCACATCAGCCAGGGTGCCACCGCGAAGGTGGTGCGCCAGTTCGGGGAGCTCGCTTCGGCGGAGGAGAGCGTATCCCTCCCGACGTACCTGCTCAGCCTTACGCATGACGAAGTCCTGCGGCATGTTGTAGGTACGTAATACCAGCGCGAAGATCTCGATTGATGTCTCAAATTCTTCAGGTACCACATCGTCGGCTCCAAGCTGATGCAGTTCTTCCAATTCCCGCAAGTAGCGAGTTCGTACGACGATATGGATCTTGGTGTTCAGGCTTCGCGCGACCTGTACCGCCCGGCGAGCCATAAAGGGGTCGGAGATCGCGACGACTAGAACCCGTGCATCTTCGATCTTCACGTGCCTCAAAACATTCGGGTTGGTGGCATCGCCGTAGTAGAGTGGAAGGCCGTGCGCGGCTTCTCGGCGTACGGTATCGCCGTCTAAATCTAACGCGATGTAAGGGACTTCCGTCTCTCCCAAGACTCGAGCCAGATTGCGCCCGTTCAACCCGTATCCCACGACAATGACATGGTCTTTGATCCGGAGATGCCGCCCTTCTCCTTCCAGTACATGTGCCGTTGTTTGCCCAGGAAACCAATGGAGGAGTCGTTGCACGGCCTCGACTCGACGACCGAGATGCGGCGATAGCTGCATGAGGAACGGCGTGATGATCATCGAGCACACCGAGACGGCCAGGAAGATCTGATAGGGCGCTCCGGACAGGAGGTTGTTATCCTGACCCACCTGAGCCAGGATAAAACTGAATTCACCAACCTGTGCCAGGGCGATGCCGGTCATCACGGCAGAGCGAGGGGGCAAGGATGCGGCCAGCACAGCTCCGGCTCCGGCGACGAACTTTACGAGAAGGACAAGAATCAAGAGGCTGACTACCACAATGGGGTATTCCAGCAAGATACGCCAATCCATCAAGATGCCGATTGAGACGAAGAAGAGGCTATTGAAACTATCCCGAAAGGGCAGCACTTCGGCGATTGCTTGATGGCTGTACTCTGACTCGGAAATCACGAGTCCGGCGATGAAGGCGCCCAGGGCCAGGGAAAGCCCTCCGAGTGATGTGAGCCAGGCAATGCCGAGGCACAAGACGATGACCGTCAAGAGGAAGAGCTCGCGGCTTCTGCTGCGAACGATATGCTCTAGAAGCCTCGGAACAGCAAACCATGCGCCTGCGACAATACAGCCGACGACCAGGATGGATTTGCTCAACGTGAGTAACACAGAACTCAAGGCACCATCGCTGGGGCTAGCCAGAATGGGCGTGAGCAAGATCATGGGGACCACGGCCAAATCTTGGAACACCAGAATGCCGATGGTGGCCCGTCCATGTGGTGAATCACTGTCTCCGCTGGCCGCCAACGCTTTCAATACAATGGCGGTGCTGCTGAGCGAGAGCAGAAACCCCCAGAAGATTGCTTGTGGCGTTGGCAAACCAGCTAACAACCCACCGAGTAAGGCAGTGGCGATGACGCCTCCGACTTGTATCGGAGCGGCGATGAGGAGTAGCCGGCGAAGCGAAGCCAAGTGTTTCAGCGAAAATTCGATGCCGATCGTGAAGAGCAGTAAGACGATCCCAATTTCCGCTAGGACCTGCACGGTCTCAATATCGGAAATGAGGTTGAGCCCATGTGGACCAATCAATGCTCCGGCAACAAGAAATCCAGCGATCGAAGGCAGCCGAAATTGGTGAAAGACAAAGACGACGGCGATAGACACCGTGTAAATAAAGAGTAAATTCCCCAGAACACCATAGTCGGTCATATTGTTTGTCTATCCCACCCTTTGTGCCTGAACAGTCCTGCCATTGGTTGCGCTGCGAAATTGATACTCAACCCAAAGTATTTTCACGATCGACCGGCCATCACGGAAGTGATCCGCAGGATACCTGAGCTCTCCATGTGGGACAAGGCAAAGATACATATATTGAGGCGAAATGCGTGCGAAGGAAGCGATTTCATCCGACCGTAACTCTGCGCTTGTTTGGCGAGGAAAGTAGGGCCTGTGACGCGCGAACGCAACAAACGACGCAGATCGAATCTTTGTGAGAGCGGTTTGCTTAAAGCCGTTCCAGTTCAGGCTTCCCCCTCCAAAGAGGCATAGACGAAAAAAGAGGGTATTGCGTAGGGTGTGGGCACCACGGGCTTGGGCCATCACGGTTTTCTGCTCCGTGATCTGGAGGTGCCACATGCGAATGATCCAAACCTTTTCTCTTTCAGTAACAATCCTCGCGGTCGCCTCCACAGCCTCGGCCTTCGATAACTCGTCATCCGGAAGCGCTACCACCTGGGAATGTCACCAAGCAGACGGTACCTATCTGTATACGAATAAAGAGAAGGATGGCTGTTCTGTTTTGGCAGTCAAGCCGATTTCTGTTGTGCCTGATTTGGAGAATATGCCAACAGCTCCTCGCTCCATCACCGCCAGCATGCCCCACTATCAGGCATCTCCCTATCCTGACCACACCGCTGGGATGGGAGGGAATACTGTGCCGGATTGGGCGCGTGACTGGCATGCCGGTATTGCGCCATCCGGCTCCGTTCAGCAAGAAGCATGCTCACTCTATTCAGAATGGATGCATCTTGCACAGAAGACCCGCGGAGGCTTTTACTTCGGGTCTGATCCGTCCTATGGGGGGGATATTGCCGGGCGCAACCAACGCGGGCCAAGCAACTCATTTTACGATAACGCTCGCTACATCGCCTTGTCGAGGCTCTTCGGTACCGGATTTGTGCCGGTAGGGTGTTTCTAACGAAACACGGTCAAATTCTTCAGATTCCATAGAACTCGCGATACCACTTCACAAAGCGAGGAATACCTACTTTAATCGGGGTGGTCGGCTTAAATCCGACGTCGTTGGTCAAATCATCAATATCGGCATAAGTGGCAGGCACATCTCCAGGTTGCATCGGCATCAGCTTCTTCTCCGCTTTCTTCCCCAGCGCGTTCTCCAGGACTTCGATGAAGCGCAGCAGTTCAACCGGCTGGTGATTGCCGATATTATAGATTCTTGCCGGAGCCGAACTGGTTCCTGGATCTGGTTTATCCCCTGACCATGCCGCGTTGGCTGTCGCTGGGTGATCGAGTGTCCGAATGATGCCATCAACGATGTCGTCCACGTAGGTAAAATCGCGTTTCATCTTTCCTTCATTGAAGACCTCGATGGGTTTACCTTCCAGGATGGCCTTCGTAAAGATGAACAGGGCCATATCGGGTCTGCCCCAAGGTCCATAGACGGTAAAAAACCGAAGGCCTGTGCAGGGTAGTCGATATAGATGCGCATAGCAGTGAGCCATCAACTCATTGGCTTTCTTGCTGGCGGCATAGAGTGAGACCGGATGATCGACATTGTCATGAATGGAAAACGGCATGTGGGTATTGCCGCCGTACACAGAGCTGGAGGAGGCATAGACGAGATGCTCGATTTCAGCTTGCCGACAGCCCTCCAGAATGTTCATGAATCCTTCGATGTTGCTTTCCGTATAGGCGTGAGGGTTTACAAGGGAATAGCGGACGCCAGCTTGAGCTGCGAGATGAACGACCCGCCGTATCGTTCTGTCAGCGAAAAGGTCACGCATGCCCCGTCGGTTGGCAAGGTCGAGCTTGACGAAGTTGAATCGGTCTCGCATCCTCAACTGCGCAAGGCGCGCCTCTTTTAATCGGATGTCATAATAATCATTAAGATTATCAAGACCGATGACTTGCTCCCCTCTGTCCAACAGGCGATTTGCCACGTGAAATCCAATAAAGCCCGCGGTGCCTGTGACAAGAATGGGAGACTGTTTCTCGCTCATGATTGATTCTCCTGCGACAAGGAACTTCTGTTGTTCTTTTTGGGCTTCATGAATGGCGGGTCGCCGTGGTCTGAGCGATACAAGTTTAGCGGGGCGAGGACATCTGAAGCCGATATGACTTGGATCTCCCCTTGGTCTGTTGCTCGATAGAGATCAAGGGCTCGGGCACGATGATACCGACATCCCTGCGAAATAAGAAGGTCTTTTAATTTCTCGGGAGGTTCCCAGTGAGCCGTCAAAAGGGCCGTTCTGGCTGGATTGCGCCGACTAAACATAAAGGACAGGTGATCCGGATACCAGTCAGCCCCTCCTGTCGCGTACGAAACAAACAATCCCGCATGGGCGGCGGCGCAAACTTCGGCAAGGTACGCATTCGTGAGGTAGCCATTCTCGCCGATATCCAACCATTTTCCGGGATGGGACAGCGGAGCATGGGTGGCATGGCTTCGGATTTCAAGCAGCTGTTGCTGCGAGGCCAGCACCAGTGGAATCGATCCGTACTTTCCCACTAATTGTTGAATGATATTGTCCTTGAGCACCGATTGTCCATCGTTGGTCGGACCGCTGTCTGCATGAATCAGGACATTGAGCCCACGATCGGAGATCAGATAGCAATTCCTTGGCATGTCTAAGTCGCAAGGATCTTCTCCGTAAAAGGGGACGGAAATGACCGCGCCACCTTCAAACGGCCAACTTTCGCCATGCGCCAGCTCGATGACATGATCAAATCCCAACTCCGCGAGCAGCGCTTGATAATTGAAGAACAGCTGCTTCCGGTTCCGACGGCTGGGGACGATGATTGGTATATCTTTAGGGAGGTGGAGCAAGGTGCGGGGATCGACGTGATCGTCGTGATCGTGAGTGAGGAACACCGCAGCAGGTTTGGGTGAAAGCCCACCCCAGAGCGATGGCAATGGCGATTCGGCAAACCAGGGCAGCAGCCACGGGTCGAATAAGAACACGGTCTCACGTTGCCGATAGAGCAAGGCAGCATGCCCCAGATGGACCGTGTCCTGATCACGGACGACATCGAACCAATGCCGACGGATCGAAGCTGTGGGCGAAGCGGCCAAGCATCCCTGCAGCTGCAACGACTCTAATAATTTCATGAGCAGGCCTTGTGAATCGCGAGGCATGGCTGTGATGGCGGATCGCAGCTCATCAGTCGTATGAGTTCCGTCGAGTAGTCCGAGTAATTTCCCGACGGATGGGCCGAGCGGGCAGCCATTGAACCCCATCGGGAGCGCTTGACGGTTAACTGCATGAAAAATGCGCAGACCACCATTCGTCACTGTCGAGGACTTGGCCGGATCGATCGGGAAATCCCAATGGAATTTCCTGTCCGGTCCACGACCGCAGCGAATATGTTGCGTAAGGTATGGCCGCGCGTGGACCAGTTCGGCATAGGCATCTTCCAGTCGGCGTTGCCGATCGGCGTCGTCGAGTGGCGCCCGTTTGGAAAAGACGTCGCTAATCGCCGTATCGATCGCGCTGGACATGAGACTATGGGCTTCCTGGAGGCTGGCGACGACTTCAGGGGCCACACCACTCACGAAGGGGAAGGGTCCCGGCGGTTCCGCACTTTCCAGTTGTACCCAGCACCAGGGGACGAGGCTCACATAATGATTGTGCGGAATACTGGTCAACATCGAGCTTATGGTGTGGCACTGAACTTCAGCCTACTGATCGCCGGTTCATAGAGAGCTTGGATCGCGTTGCCATCGGGATCTGAGAAATAAAACGAGTAGCTCCCATCACGGTGTTGTTTCGGCTCTTTGACAATGCGTCCGCCCATTGGCTCAATCTTGGGAGCGATGCTCTGGTACATCTGATCGACGGCTTGCGGGCTGTCGAGAATCACCCCCATGTGATCGAGGAGTTGGGTCTTCGAAGAATTGTAGGAGTCTAACTCTGTCTTCGAGAGCTGGTGGAGGGCTAGGTTGTCGACTCCGGAGCTGAAGTAGATGTTCTCGGGGTCGGGCTCCCAGACGGCCTGGAAGCCGAGAAGCTGTTCATAGAATCGACGCGATCGTGGAAGGTTCGTCACACGCAGCGCCAAATGCCGAAGACCTCTATGAAGTGGAGCCGTCATACGAGCGTAACTTGGTCGTCGATCAAGTTAAAAGTTGTATAGTAGGGAGACCGACGGCAAGGCGTCAATGGGAAACCGGCTGTTGCTTGAGACTTGCCCGCTATGGTGCGATTATCGCAGCCGGGTGCAAAGTAAGGAATCTGTCGCTCCGATGATCTGGTGAATACGAAGGATTTCGGCCCAACACAAGACTTGGTGTAGAGGGCAAAAGATTTCGCGCTCGAGATCATCAGGCTTTCTAGCCAACTCCCCAAGATGCCAGAAGCTCGCGTACTCGGAAAACAGATCCTAAGGTCAGGCACATCTGTCGCGGCCAATTATCGGGCCGTCAGACGGGCTCATTCGCGTGCTGAATTTATTGCAATGCTTGGAACGGTTGTCGAAGAAGCAGATGAGATCATGTTTTGGCTTGAACTGCTTATCGAATCAGGCATTTCTCAAAAAAATAGGACGATCGTCCTCCTACGAGAAGCCAAAGAGCTACTTGCAACCTTTTCAGCATCAAGGCGAACGGCAAAGTCCGGGAGACACTCAACAGATCGATAGATCATCAGATCAACAAATCAGTCATGACTCAGTCAGATCGCCAAATCGTCAAAGTGGATTTTCAAGGAATGACAGTTGCTGCGTTCGAAAGCCGGATGGCTACCGAGATTACCCGGCTGATCGAACGCTACGGGGGTCGGCCACTCGCCGCGCCGGCCCTGCGCGAAGTTCGACTGGAGGATAATCAGGCGGCGCAGGCGTTTGGGGTTCGGCTCATGGCTGGTCACGTTGACCTGCTTGTGCTCCTCACCGGTGTCGGTACCACTGCGCTGCTCGACGTGCTCAAGCCGCGATATCCCTGGGCATCAATTGTAACGGCCCTCCAGCGCATTGCAGTGATTGCGAGAGGGCCAAAGCCGCTCGCAGCTCTCAAGGCTACTGGTCTGAACGCCACGCTGACCGTACCGGAGCCCAATACCTGGGTTGATCTAATTTCGGCCCTGGATCAGCATCGGCCTGTGAGAGGCCTGCGGGTTGCCGTGCAGGAGTATGGAATCTCCAACCCTGATTTGCTAAATGCATTGGAGGAGCGAGGGGCAGAGGTGTTCCCGGTTCCAATCTATAAATGGACACTGCCGGAGAATCTCGGTCCAATCCGTCAGGTACTTGATGAGATCATTGCCGAGCGAGTCAAGGTGATCCTGATCACCAACGCCATTCAAGTCGATCATGCTATGGAGGTGTTGGAGCGGGACGGAAAAGTGGAACGATTTCGAGCGGCGCTGAATAAGATAGTCGTCGCCTCGATCGGTCCCGCCGCAAGTGAACGGTTGCGCCACCATGACTGGCCGGTTGATTTCGAACCATCGCATCCGAAGATGGGAACTTTAGTGAAAGAAGTGTCTGAGCAGGCGTCGAGCATTCTGAATCGAAAGCGGTAGAGGCCGTTAGCTGTTTCGGCAAGGAGCTCCTCACAGCGATGATACACACCGTCACCTACAAAGGCTTCACCCTACACCCGGCCCCC
>CAZJOQ010000087.1:0-14935 GCA_964547625.1 uncultured Nitrospira sp. | reverse complement strand
CTAGGGGCTACGGTTCGGTTCTAACTGGGCGGATCTTCGAAAGGGGATCCGCCCAGTTGATTTTTACAATCAAAGAGATCTCATTTCGCGGACCAGGCCACGCCAGCCTTCTACTATTTCGTAATCTTCAAATTTGATAACAGGCGTGCACATCATCTTGCCTTATCCTGTTGACCAGGAGCATAGGTGCATCCATCGCAGATTAGGTAGAGCCACCTTATCCTTTACTACCAGTCTTTCGGCTCAGCTCATCCTGCTCCTTATGCGCACTTGACGAGATACCGTCCCTCCAGTACAGTTTTCATAAGAAAAACAGCACACACTAGGTGAGGGAGTACTCGCAGCGTGACAGCTCATCCGCAGCAATCAATTCCCTTTGCTGCGCGAGCCATTCCATTCGATGAATTTTTTGCTTCTGGTAAACTCCCTGAAGGCTATCTTTCGAGCGAGTATGTCGAACAACAGTTCGTCGAGAGGCTCGTGCACTATATCCTGAGTGTTCCGGCTGGGAGTTATAGCATGGTTCAGCTCAGCCAGCTCCTTGAGCAGCTGGATCCTCGAGGCCAGGTATTCTTTTTTAAGCGATTAAAAGAAACAAGCCCGGATTGCCTCAAGGATTTTGCGCCTCTGTATTACGGCTTCATGAACGAATTCCATTCTCTCCTCTTCACATAGGCAGAAAAATACTCCTTGTCCGTTCACCAATCTCATGTATAATTGCGACTCATCCTTAGGCAAAGGAGAATCATGAATCCATCCCTACAACGAGGAGTCACCAGCTTTTATAATCTAATTTACGAAGCCCAAACCTTTGCCACCGCAATGGCCAGAATCGATACGGCCGAGCAGGAACATTATGCGGGTCGCATTGAAGGGCTCAATTGGGTGTTAGATCGATGCCAGGAATTGGAAGATATGGACACCAATCTCACCCCATCATCCCTTCAGAGAATATTGGGAGAGGTGAAATCAGATCTGGAACATGAACTCTCTGTGCAGCGTAGAGAAAAGGGCCGCCGTGCGGATGGACGTGAGGAAGCACTCAATTTTGTCGCAGACTACCTCTCCAGCCTGATCACCGCAACAGAGATCGAATCCGCTAAAACGACTGTCTGAAGCTATCTGACCGAGTCGCTATCGTTCTTCAGGCATGATCAGTAGGCAGGAATACGCCGGAGACGCCTGCAAGGTTTCTGATTGCGGATGGGGGAGGCTCCAACTGAGCCATCGCGAGTCAGTGGTACAACACTGACCGCCCTATTGCTTGACGCTCAGCCCACCATCCCCATAAAATTAGCTATGCTCCCACCTCGACGGAGATCTTCAACCATGCTTACCGGTCAACGAATCAATAAAAGTCGACAACGACCGTCTGCAGATCAGGTCCAACGGCAGTTCGACTCTCTCAAAGCGTCCCTCCTGTTCTGCCCACGCTGCCAGGTTGCCACGCCGACGAGGGAACGGCTCCTTCTGGTTTTGCCCAGTGGGAATCTCTACGAATACCTTTGTGCCCACTGTGGAACATCTACAGGATCCAAAACAGAAAATCCGGTTAAACCGGTCAATATCATTGGACCCTAACCACGGAGCCCAGTGGTCATGGTTAGCGGACTGACCAGGGCTACCCTGAGAGGCCTGGATTGATTCAACTATTGAACCGATTCAGCGTGCAAGAAGCAAAAAGAAAAGTAAGTAGCCTTAGCCGGCTGGCAGGATTTGTTCCATAGGAATGCCTTCTTCGATGAGCATGGCAGGAATACGATCACGGATAGGGTACAAAATTTTTAGATCTTCGCGAATAAGGCCCCCCTCTATTTGTCCGATCAACAGCCTGTTAGCCTTATTTCTGACCAGGCCCTTTGCAAGCGCAGCATTCACCTTCTGAATTAAGCCGACATCAGCGAGACTCACGGCCTGCTTGGTCTCGGGACAACACAGGATAGCAAGCAGATCTGGATCAAGACTCATGACATGTAGACCTCCAATCGAGTACCTTCAACAGAATAATTCATCCACTCAGAGAGCGCAAGGCATTACTAGCAACGCCTATTAGGCGATAAGATCTGTTACACTCATTGGGTAGATACCAGAGCTATTCATCATGTTCACCGCATTCTGGAAAACCTGCGTAGCCGGTCTGATCGTCATCGTTCCGGCCTGTGCAACCTTCTTAATCCTGTCCACCCTATTTACGACGCTCGACGGCCTTGTAGGCCGGTACATGTACTATTCTGTTCCCGGGCTTGGCTTCTTGCTGTTGGTGCTCCTCATCATTCTCGCGGGCATCTGTCTCGATCATGTCGCTGGACAGGATATCCTGGCACGCATAGAACGTCGACTTGAGAAAATCCCTCTGGTACAGAGCATCTACCTTACCTTAAAGGGCATGACGGACGTTCTGAACTTTCGGTCTCGCTTTGGCCAAAGTAAGGTCGTCGCCTTTCCGTTCCCTCGTGACGGCTGTTGGGCATTGGGCTTTGTCATGGGAATCGCTCCCCCCAACATACAAGTCGTACCCTCTCAGACCTTGTTCATGGTCTTTGTCCCCACCGCTATCCATCCATTTACAGGCTTTCTGGCATTACTCCCAGAACAGGTGCTTCGCCCCGTTAATCTTCCCGTCGAAGACGCCATGAAAATGGAGTTCTCCGCCGGGTTCTACCGCCCTAAGACCGGGTGGCTTAACCCACCGAACCAACAGGCCGGGTAAAGTCTCATGCTTGACACCATCCGTATCCGACGCGCGGAACCAGACGATACGAACACCATCACAGCGTTCAACACAGTCCTGGCATTCGAAACCGAGCATCGCCATCTTGAGCAGGATAGATTACGAGACGGGATCCGCTCCTTATTATCACATCCCGAATATGGCTTTTATCTCATCGCCGACTATTCAAGCCACGATGTGATCCAGCCCATCGGACAGCTCATGATCACGTTTGAATGGAGTGATTGGCGGAACGGAGTATTTTGGTGGATCCAGAGTGTGTATGTGGTCCCGGACCAACGTGGTCGGGGAGTCTATCAAACCATGCATCAGTATATTCTCGCCCAATCAAGCGAAGATCAGCGTGTCTGTGGCATCCGCTTGTATGTCGCCCGAGATAACCAGCAAGCGCACAGGGCATACCGCCGGGTCGGCCTACTTCCTTCCCCGTATGAACTCTATGAACAGGACTTTGTTCTTGGACCTCAAATATTCAAGCGAGAAACGAGGCACCACCATGAAAGCTAGACGCCATATGGTTCTCCTCCTGCTCGTCGTGGCCCTCTTCCAAGGTTGCGCGTTCAGTCGAGGGACGGTCGGAGAAACCATCACGCCAGAAACCGTTGCCGTGATTCATCAGGGAAGTACCACGAGATCGGAACTACTTCATCTCCTCGGTGCCCCAGATCGCCTCTTTCAACTTAATGGTCGAGACGTTTTGCACTACTATCGATACGACGCCAAAGCAGGAAGCCTTTTGCTGATTCTTCTGAATTTCACCCGACTTTCGATCAAAAGCGACGATTTGTTCATTGTCCTGAATAACGAGGGAGTGGTCGAAGACATCATTTCATCGACACGTACAAATGGCTTAAGGTTCCGTTTTTGGCCATTTGGCGAATGACTGCACCGCCATGCAAAAAAGAATAACCTTCTGGATTGTGGTGGCAATGATCTGCTTGCCATTCCTGGGCTGTAACGTAGTAAGGATCTCCCTCAACACGACACTCACTCCACAAGACGTCGCATTCATCGTTCCCGGACGGACCACACTCGCCGACGTGGTGATGAAGCTTGGCGCACCCGATACCCTCATTGAATCCGAGACAGGAATTCTGGCTACCTATCGTTTTATGGATCTCAAATATTCACGGGTCAATTTGGGGTGGCTGGCAAAGCCATGGACACCCGTCGATCCTGATTTGATCTTTTCCAGAACCGGACTAGCGGTGGACGCATTTCAAGTCGCTTTTGATCCTGGCTGGGTCGTTCAACATCATGCTTTTCAGCGACGTCTCCCCGGCCATCCCTTCTATCCCTATCCCTTCTAACTAAGGTCTTTTCTCGCTTATGAATTGCCGACTGTCGACAGTGCAGTTATAATGGCGCGACATGGAAACGGAAAATCCCACTCCACCGTCCAGCCTACACGGAACCACCAACCCGTCTTCGTATATTCCGGCCGACAAAGACTTGGAGTTTCTCCAGCGAGACGAGTTGCGTCCCATTCGGATCGGGCTCGAGCTGCTCAAGCCGGAGCTGATTCAGCGCGAAGAGGGGGTTCAATCAACTATCGTTGTCTTCGGCAGCGCGAGGCTTCACGAGCCATCCGCTGCCAGACATGCCCTCGCCTTGATCGAAGAAGAGGCCGCTCAGGCACCTGACGATCCTGACCTGCAGCAAAGAATAGCGATCGCCCGTCGACAGTTGAATCTCGCCAATTATTACGACGTGGCACGTGAATTCAGCCGCCTAGTCTCATCGAGCTGTCAAGTCGATGGACATTGTGACTATGTTATTGTGACTGGAGGTGGACCTGGGATTATGGAAGCCGCAAATCGAGGAGCGGCCGACGTGAACGCCAAATCCATCGGGCTGAATATTACCTTACCGCATGAACAATATCCAAATACGTATATTACTCCGAGCCTCAGCTTTCAGTTTCGCTATTTTGCGATCAGAAAAATGCATTTCCTCATTCGCGCGAAGGCACTCGTGGCGTTTCCCGGCGGGTTCGGCACACTGGACGAATTGTTCGAAACGCTCACCTTGCTTCAGACCGGTAAAACCGAGAGCGTGACTGTCGTCCTGGTCGGACGGGACTTTTGGGAACGCCTCATCAACTGGCAACTGCTGGTTGAATGCGGCCTGATCGCACAGCAGGACTTACAGCTTTTTCACTATGCCGAGACAGCTCGGGAAATCTGGGACCTCATCTCACGCCACAATAAAGTATCCACCCCATGAAACTCTCATTCTACGGCGCAGCTCGATCGGTCACAGGCAGCCGACATCTGTTGGAAGTTCCGGGATTCCGTGTCCTATTCGACTGTGGGATGTTCCAAGGCCGACGAGATGAGGCGGTCCGGCGCAACCGCGAGCTGGGGTTCGAACCAAAATCAATTGGAGCGGTCCTGCTCTCACACGCCCATATCGACCATTCAGGCGCCCTCCCGGTGTTGCCAGGGAAGGGGTTCTCAGGAAAGGTCTACCTCACGAAGGCCTCGGCCGATCTCGCAGAGATCATGCTCGAAGATTCCGCCCGTGTGCAGGAAAACGACTGTCGCTACGTGAACAAGCAGGAAAAGCGGCGAGGAAGAGCCTGCATTCACCCATTTTATGACGGCGGCGACGTCAAAAAGATTGTCAGGCGGTTTGAGGGTAGTCGATATGGAGACCTGCTGAAAATTGCGCCACGCGTCACGGCCTCTTTTCACGACGCGGGTCATATCTTAGGATCTGCTGCAGTCCGTGTGAAGTATACGGCTCGTGGGAACACCACGACGGTCTTGTTCAGCGGCGATCTGGGGCGATCTCACATGCCCATCCTGCGCGATCCAGAATTGCCACCGGCCTGTGATATTCTGATTCTGGAGTCCACCTACGGCGACCGACTGCACGAACAAGCAGACGAGGAGATGAAGAAAAAGGCTCAGGGCCTGATCGCCCACGCGCGGCAACACAAGAGCAAGATCATCGTGCCGGCGTTCGCAGTGGGCCGCACACAGGAACTGGTTATGCGGATCAAGGAACTGGTGGGCGAGGGCCGGGTCGAGCCCATTCCCATTTATATCGATTCACCGCTGGCCGACAAAGCAACGGGTGTGTTCCGGCGCCACCCAGAATGTTATGACGAGGAAACGTTAAAGACGTTTTCTTCGGATGGAGATGTCTTTGCCTCGCGCTACATACACTTTGTGTCATCGTCCGAGGACAGCAAGCGGCTCAATGCCATGCGAGGGCCCTGTGTCATCATCTCTTCATCGGGGATGTGCGAGGGCGGCCGTGTCATTCACCATCTGAAGCATGCGATTCAGGACGAAGCCAACGTGATCGTGTTCGTCGGCTTTCAAGCCGAACATACCTTGGGCCGCAAACTGGTCGAGGGCTGGGATGTGGTGCCCATCTTTGGGGTGCCGACGAAGCGCCGAGCTCAGATCGTCAAGTTCAACGGCTTATCCGCCCATGCCGACCGCAATGATCTATTAGCCTACGTCAGGGCGATCAACCCACTGCCCAGCACCCTGTTCGTCGTGCATGGTGAAGAAAAACAGGCCCTCTCCTTAGGTGCAGCAATCCAGGCAGAACATCCAAAGATCGATGTGCGGATTCCGCATCAGGGCAGCACGCATGAAATTTGAGTCGTTGCCGGTGAGCGCAATCACTGATAAGCGACCCACTCAGTTGGTCCTGTTGTCCTGTGTGGCTATCCTGATAGCTGGTTGCCTATCTACGGCTGCGGCCCAATTGGATCCGGTCCCTCAACGTCTTCGAGATCTGGGCATCGTCATCGGGCAGTATCCACCAGGCCTCTTAAACGCGATTACCGACGTGGCCGGGGTGAAAGTCGGTCACACGACCCTCATCCAAGGTGAGGGGCCGCTCAAACCAGGCCATGGCCCCGTGCGTACCGGCGTGACTGTCGTGATTCCGCGCGACGATGTCTGGCACCAGAAGGTCCCCGCGGGCTCGTTCGTTCTTAACGGCACGGGTGAAATGACCGGCCTTGCTTGGCTGGCTGAATCAGGCTTCCTGGAATATCCAATTGCCCTCACGAATACGCTCAACATCCCCCGCGTGGCCAATGGGGTGATGAGTTGGATGATCACGCAGTATCCGGAGATCGGCATCTCCGACGACACACTCACGCCCGTTGTGGCCGAATGTGACGATGGACGATTGAACGACATCCAAGGCCGCCATGTGTCGGAGCAGGATGTGATGGCGGCGCTCAACGGCGCGCGCGACGGGCCAGTCAAAGAAGGCACGGTGGGGGCCGGCACCGGGATGGTGTCGTACGGATTTAAGGGCGGCATTGGCACCTCGTCGAGAAAAATGTCTGAGAATGAAGGTGGCTATACCATCGGGGTTCTCGTCAATGCGAATCACGGCCGCAGGCCTGAGCTGGTTGTTGCCGGTGTGCCGGTCGGGAAACTGTATGAACCACCGCAACAGATGTCTCACGGGTTCACACCGGGACAAAGCGAAGGATCGATCATTGTCGTCATCGCCACCGACGCACCGCTCGACAGCCGACAGCTCACGCGGCTGGCCAAGCGCGCCGCATTGGGACTAGCCCGCACCGGCTCCACTGCCCGCCACGGCAGCGGTGATTTCATGCTGGCCTTCTCCACGGCCAACATCATTCCGCACTATCCCAAGGCACCAACGTACAATTTGACTCATCTGGCTGATACCTATCTGAACCCGCTCATCACCGCCACGGTTGAGGCCACCGAAGAAGCAATCTTGAACGCGCTGACGGCCGCGACCACAGTGATTGGCCGAGACGGCTATCAGGTTGAAGCGATCGATCTTGGCCGTTTGAAAGCGATGGTCATCGGCCCGGCCCAGAACTAACCGATATGCTGTCGTAGTAAAGCCTATCCCGCTTGTCTTTCCCACATGGCCGACGCACGGGTAAATCCTTCCCTTACTGCACCGGCACCATCGTCTCCAGTGAGACGCATGCCCTTGCTATTTCCTGGCTGGTCTCGCTATCCTTCCGACTAATTCCTGCACAGGGGAGGCGAGGTCGATGGGCGAATACCAAATCGGTGGCGGCTTGCAACTGCTGACGGCGGTGCAAAAGACCGAGGCCTTCGGCGAGTTCCTGAAAACGAGGATGATCCACGCCCTGGAAACCGAGGACCCGACTGAACTCCACTATCTCCTCGCACAGGTGGACGATTACCATTCCTACCTCTGGCGGTACTATAAAAAACTCGCGCAGACTCGATCTCAGCGGATGGATCCAGGGGTCTGATCCCGCATTCTCGCCGGGTTCGTGGTCTTTATTCTGAACAACGAGGTATTAACGTGCGATTCGCCTCAGCCCTGTCGAAAACGATCGACACCGAAAGTGCGGTTCAGGATGTGGTCGATGACCTTCAGGCGCAGCTGGCTGGCACCTCGATCGATCTCGCGTGCCTATTTTTTTCTGCGCATCATGCCCCACAGGCCGAGCTCTTGACCAACATCCTCATGCGTGTGCTCCGTCCTCGGCTCCTCATCGGCTGTAGTGGAGAAGGGGTCATCTCAGGGGTGGAAGAATTAGAAGCCTCGCCGGCCCTCACGGTATGGGCTGCGGCCCTCCCTGGTGTCGATCTCTACCCAGTGCGATCTTCCTTTTCTCCCGTGCAAGACCAGTTTCACCTCGCTGGATGGCCGGAACCGGGGGCGGAAGACGCCACCTTCCTCGTGCTGGCCGACCCTTTTACCACCCCGGTGCAGGAGATTCTTGGGCTGTTGGAAGAACGATATCCCCGCGCGAAAGCCTTAGGCGGATTGGCTGGAGGCGGGCAGGAAGCCGGCATGAATCGGCTCGTCTTCAACGGTGACGTCCTCGATGGAGGGATAGTCGGGGTCCGCTTGTCAGGGGCTGTGGAGATTCGACCGATCATCTCCCAGGGTTGTCGACTCATCGGTGAGCGCTTCGTGGTGACGAAGGCCGAACGCAATCTCATTCACGAACTCGGAGGTGAGCCAGCGCTGGAACGGCTGCAAGCTGTATTCGAATCATTATCTGATGAGGACCGCCAGCGCGCGCTTCATCTCGGTATTGTCATCGATGAACATCGGAATCGGTTTGAGCGTGGTGATTTTCTCATTCGGAATCTGCTCGGCGCCGATCGCACCTCGGGTGCCGTCGCGGTTGGAGAAGTCGTCCAAGAAGGACAGACAGTCCAGTTTCATCTCCGGGATGCCGAATCAGCCAGCAAAGATTTGAAATCCCTCCTCGCCGCAGACCGATCCAGTCGTCAATCTCCTCCTCTCGGCGCGCTCATGTTCAGTTGCTGCGGCCGCGGTCAGGGGCTCTTTGGACGGCCGAACCATGACGCGGGGACCGTCGCAGAACAACTGGGTTCCATCCCTATGGCAGGTTTCTTTGCGCAGGGCGAGATCGGCCCCATCGGGCATCGGAACTTTCTCCACGGGTATACCGCCAGCATGGCCCTGTTTGCCGAACCCCCGGCACCATCGAGCCGCAGTTGACCGGGCGTGCGTTCCCGTGCCATAGAAAGAATCGGAAGGAGACAATCATGGCCTATCTACATCTGGCATCGACCTGTGCGCTCGTTGCTTTCACACTGATCCTGGGAGGAGAACGCACCATGGCAGCAACTGAGAATAATTCATCCGGTCAAGAAGTCACGACCTCGTCTGGGCTTAAATATCTCGATCAGGTCCTTGGGACCGGTGATGTGGCGGTCGCTGGGAAAACGACAACCGTGCACTATACCGGGTGGTTGGAGAACGGCAAGAAATTCGATAGCTCAGTCGACCGCGGCCAACCATTTTCTTTCCCTCTTGGCGATGGACGCGTCATTAAAGGATGGGACGAAGGGGTGCAAGGTATGAAAGTAGGTGGAAAACGCAAACTCACCATCCCGTCAGACCTGGGATACGGATCTCGCGGTGCTGGTGGAGTCATCCCGCCCAACGCAACCTTGATTTTCGACGTTGAATTGCTCGGGGTAAAGTAGCGCGACCGTGCAGCACACGCCTCTCATCACCCAACATCGTGCCGCCGGAGCCAAGCTCGTCGATTTCGCCGGATGGGAAATGCCCATCCAGTACAGCGGCGTGGTGGACGAATACCGGACCGTCCGCACCAAGGCGGGGCTTTTCGATGTCAGTCATATGGGACGACTGGTCGTGAGCGGCACCGGGGCGGAATCCTTCCTCCAACGCATGACGACGAATGATCTCGCCGGACTGAAGCCCATGCAGGCGCACTATTCAATGGTCTGTAATGAGCAGGGCGGGAGCTTGGACGATATCTTCGTCTATCGGCTGGAGCAACCGGGTGAATTTCTTCTGTGTGTCAACGCATCCAATCGAGCCACAATTCTCGCCTGGCTGTTCAAACACAGGCAAGGACTTTCCGACTGTCAAATCCAAGATCGTTCGACGGAAATTGCCCAGATCGCGTTGCAGGGGCCTGCGACACGATCCATTGTGGCGGCGCTGGGTCTGTCGATGTTGGCTCAGCTCAAGCTGAGACAGTCCACGATGGTTCGAGTCAGTGGTGTGCAATGCCTTGTTGCGCGCACCGGCTATACCGGAGAATTCGGCTATGAGTTCTATGTCTATGGAGACGCTCCTGTTGTCTGGGATGCCTTGTTGGGTGCGGGAAAGGCCTTTGGACTCAAACCGGCCGGGCTCGGTGCGCGGGACCTGCTTCGTCTCGAGATGGGATATCTGCTCTACGGTAACGATATCAACGAACGAACAACGCCTATCGAGGCAGGAGCGGAATGGGCGGTGAGCTTCGAGAAAGGCGAGTTTCTCGGGAAACCAACGCTTGCCAAACAACAGAACGAGGGACCGCCCCGGCGGTTCGTCGGATTTGAGCTGTTGGAAAAAGGCGTGCCTCGTCATGGGTTTACGATAGTGTCGTCGTCCGAACCGATCGGAGAAGTCACCAGCGGCAATCTGTCCCCACTGCTCCAAAAGGGGATCGGCTTGGGCTATGTACGTTCACAATACGCAACACCCGAGACCGGCATCATGGTCGATATCCGAGGGAAGCTGGTCCCAGCGAGGATCGTGAAGCCTCCATTTTATAAGCGTCCCTCAACATAATTGAGACCGGCCCTATCAGCCGTTATCGGAACACAGGACGGTGATGACACGTAGCTGAGGAGCATAGCGCATGGTTCGCAATATCTATACAGGGAAGGTCGTGACGCTGAACGTGGATACCGTGCAGTTACCGAATGGTTTCACGGTCGAACTCGAAACCATCCGCCATCCCGGAGCGTCTGCGGTTGTTCCGCTGAAGGATGATGGCACCGTCGTCCTCATTCGACAGTTTCGGCACGCGGCCGGGGGCTTCATCTACGAAATTCCAGCCGGCAAACTGGATCGTGGTGAAGATCCCTTGAACTGCGCCGCAAGAGAACTGGAAGAAGAGGTCGGCTATCGCGCGTCATCGTTCCAATTGCTGTCCAGCATCTTCACCGCCCCGGGCTTCGCGGATGAAGTGATCCATATTTACAAAGCCATCGGGCTGACCAAAGGGCAGCAACAGCTGGATCGCGATGAAGTGCTGGAGATCATCGAAATGCCGCTGGGCGAAGCGATCAAAAAAATTCAGGACGGCACGATTCGGGACGGGAAAACGATCATCGGATTACAGGCTGTCTATATACAGCATGTGGGAGATCGGCGCTAACCGCTGGAGGAAGGTTCGTTAGTCGTGAACCAGATCGATGAAATAAACGCTGAGAATAACGTTGTGAAATAAAAAAGGGGCACTTCCTCGCGGAAGTGCCCCCTGTCCGTGAATGACACGGAACAAGAAGAGATCTTACTTCCCTGGCGCTGGCTTCTCCTTCTTCTCGCCGAAGGTCTCGTCGGCCTTGCCGCTCTTCTTGCCTTTTTCTTCGGCGAAAGTCTCATCGGCCTTACCACCCTTCTTGCCCTTTTCTTGTTCAGCAAACACTACTACATGTCCGCCGTCTTTCTTCTTCTTTCCCTCTTCGGCGAAAGACGGTGCGCTGAAGGTCACTGCCACTGCGACTGCCATCACTGCCATCAACATGGTCTTCATAAAAACTCCTCCATAAAGTTAAAAAATCTGTACCGACCATTCGGCACTTACATGGGTACTGAGCAAGCTTGGTGCCGTTACGAATGGTCCAGAGGAGATGTGGGTTTTAATCAGTAGAATCGCTAATTTACCAAGTCGTTCTCATGAAGACGCGAAGGGTTTTCCCTGCAGGATCCTGTGGCGGAATGGCGAGAATTTTTACTAAACTGCCTCAGGGGATTACGCTAACTCATTGCCATCGCATCGTTTCACAGCTGGGCCCAATCGTGCTATCTTCGGTGCCCAGACGTTCAAACGGGGTTTGGAGTATAACCGCTTCCTATTGATCGTCACTCGCGTGCCATCGCATGTGTCCTGCACTTCATGAGGGAGACGAGCGGTACACGACGCGGCCCTCGGAATGAACGATTGCGGTCTTTTAACCAAGGAGAGCAGTGTCCATGTTGTTACAGGGGAAAAAAGGACTTATCATCGGTGTGGCCAACAAGCACAGCATCGCCTGGGCGATTGCTCAATCGGTAGCCGGCCAGGGAGCGCAACTCTTCTTCAATTACCAGAACGAGCGCCTCAAGCAGAATGTGGAAGAACTCGCTGCGACATTGCCCGGCGCCAAATCATTTCCCTGTGATGTGAGTCATGACGGAGAGATTGCGTCTCTGATGCAGCAGGTGAAGAAAGATTTCGGGCAGATTGATTTTCTTGTCCATTCATTGGCTTTCGCTCCCCGCGAGGAGCTGTCCGGTCAATTTGTGAATACCACCCGACAGGGCTTTGCGATGGCTCTCGACATCAGCGCCTACTCTCTGGTGGCCGTCACGAAGGCGGCATTGCCCTTGATGACCGCAGGAGGTTCCGTGGTGACGCTGACGTACCTCGGCAGCGAGCGCGTCGTCCCGCACTACAATGTGATGGGTGTTGCGAAAGCAGCGCTGGAAGCGTCCGTGCGGTATTTGGCGTACGATCTCGGCCCGCTGAACATCCGTGTGAATGCGATCTCTGCCGGACCCATCAAGACATTGGCCGCACGGGGTGTCTCGGGCATAACCAAGATGGTGGATCTCCACAAAGAGACGGCCCCGCTTCGTCGCGCCACCGAACAGGGGGAGGTTGGCGACACGGCGTTGTTCTTGGTAAGCTCACTGGGACGGGGTATTACGGGGGAAGTGGTTTACGTGGATGGAGGATTCAACATTCTCGGGATGGTCGCTCCTGCCGAACCGGCAAATGCCTGAGTGATATAGCCAGGCGAACACCAGCTCAACCCTGGCTGATTTCAGGAAGAGATATTGTGTTCCTCTCTGTTCACGGCTTTGCTCCAACTTGTTCTTCCGCCGCCGGTCGGCGTGATGCCTTACGCGTCGCCCATGAGTTATTGCAGTTTATCAAGTGGTTATGAAGCTCATTCATACGATCTGGTTGGCACTGACCTTGCTGTTTCATCAGGCGTGTTCTCGTAAGATCCACCTCGACAATCGGATTTGAATACGATGCCGATCAAGTTCTTCATAGGGGTCGCGATTGTTGTGGGAAGCATGTTTTTGATGCCAATGCCGTCACGAGCGGTAGATACCGGTTTATCGCTTGCCAAGCAGGCCCTCGAACAATGCAATGAAGGGAGACTGGCCAAAGATCGAGACAAGCGCCTCGTTTATTTTCAGCACGGACAGCTTCTAGGGGAGCAGGCCGTTGCCTCGGATGAAGGAAGCGCTGATGCCCACTTTGCACTGTTTTGCAACCTGGGAGAGCTGCTCCGTGTCGACGGTGAATCCCTCACGTCGCTGTTCGGGCTCCGCCGGATGATGCACGAACTCGATCGGGCCCTCGAACTCAATCCAGCTCACATCGAAGCACGCTCTGCGAAGGGGACGCTCCTGGTCAGGCTACCGAGCGTACTGGGAGGAGACATAGAAAAAGGAGAGCAACTCTTACAGCAAGTCGTTAAACAGGCTCCGAAAGCGGTCAATGCGAGACTGGCCCTTGCCAGGGTCTGGTGTCAGCATGGCCGGCACGAAGAAGCCATGGTTCTGGCATTAGACGCACTTGCCCTTGCTCGGAAACACCAACAAGATGAGTTCATCCCAGAGGCGCAAACACTGCTGCAACAGGCGAAGGCTAACGCGACCAAGGTCAAACATCATCGATCCTAGCCGTCCCAAATCAGGAAAAACATTCCGGACAACCCCCGCTCGTCGCAGGTCAATCCACGGTTCTTCTCAACGCTTTCAATCGCCCCTGCCGTTTCTTTCCCTCAATCCGCCGATTCTGAGAACCCTTCGTCGGCTTGGTCGGCTTTCGCTTCTTGCGGGGGATCGCCACGCTCTGAATCAAGAGACGTAATCGCTCAAGCGAGTCCTCTCGGTTTCGTTCTTGGGTCCTGTGTTGTTGTGCCTTGATCGTAATCACGCCGTTCGCTGAGATCCGATGATCACGCAGCCTGAGCAATTCTTCCTTATAAAACGCCGGCAGCGACGAGGCGGGAATATCAAACTGCAGATGCACTGCGGTCGCGACCTTGTTGACGTTCTGCCCCCCTGCGCCTTGTGACCGTACGGCATGTATGCGAATCTCGTGATCCGGGATGGCAATAGACCGGGAAATGTGCAGCATGATTAGTAGCTAGCACAATCACGCTGCGGGCGCAATCCACGTCGCCATGGCGCCTCATATCTCAAATTTTTTGACTAGCGTTTCTCTTGCCGGACGAGGTACAAACTTCACCCAGGCGGATCGCAGATCCATAACCTTACCCTATGACAGCAACTCATCCTGAAGCGATGAAATATGGGGAGGGCGAGCGTGTGCATTGAGATCAGCCTGCGGGCCGTTTGAGGGTCACGGTCACATGCCTGTTTGAGGAGGAATCATGCAGCATGCCGCGATAAATCGTAACACGCAAAAGTGGGGCTTAAGGGCTACAATGGTGGCCTTCGCGTGGAGTCTTCTGGTCGGAGGGGAAACCTTCGCTCAATCTCCTTCAACATTCAATCAAGATTTTCGGTTATGGGCACCCGTGTTTATTACGGTAAAGCTCCCGGCATCCTTTCTTGCGCACTTAGAAGTTCAGCCACGGTTCGCGGATCTGGACGATGACGGCCACATCAATCAACTGCTTCTCCGTCCGGCGATCGGCTATCAACTGACGGAAGACCTCTCCATTTGGCAAGGCT
>CAZJOQ010000086.1:0-14963 GCA_964547625.1 uncultured Nitrospira sp. | reverse complement strand
CCGCTCACGCTCGTCATGTCTCTTGCGATAGTTGCAACCGGATAGAAGGCCAAGGACCTGGCATCACGGCTGTCAGCACGATGACGCGATGAGAGTTCATCTCGGGCCTCCCATACATCTGAAGGAATGTGTCGCAGCTTGAATGAAACGCTCATAAGATGAAGAGCTACCGTCGTGCGCCATTCTCCTGTTTCCCACCATGTCTATCTTGGTCTCCATTGCAATTGCAAAGAGAACGGTTTATTGTCAGAAACAACGATCGCTTTTTCTGACATAACTAGCCATGAAAGTCTTACATCCAATTGCCAATAAGCTATTGGCCAGGCTCGAATCTTCAGCCGGCACCATCGTTCCCGTAAAAGACCTTTTGGATTTAGGACCTCGGGCTACTGTGGACCAAGCTCTCTCACGTTTGGTTCGACAGGGGCGGATTCAGCGGGTTCAACGAGGCCTCTACGCCTGGCCCAGGACAAGCGTGTTGCTCAAACGGCCAGCGATGCCATCGCCTGACGAGCTCGCCCAGGCTTGGGCCAAGAAGAATGGGTTGCGACTGGTTCCGTCCGGTGCCTATGCCGCCAACCTACTTGGCCTGACGACCCAGGTTCCCGCAAAAATTACGTACTACACCAACGGACGGACGAAGACTCTGACACTGGGACCATACTCGATCCAGCTTCTGAATCGTGGACCCAAGACTATGGATGTAGAAGGCCGGGTCAGTGCATTGGTACTTCAGGCGCTGCGGTATGTCGGGAAGGGCGGCGTGACTCCTGAGAAGATCGCCCGGCTCCGCGCGGTGCTCCACAAGCAGGACAGGGCTGACCTTGTGCGGGCGCTGGCTCATGCTCCAGCCTGGATGAAGCCGGTCCTGCAACAGATTATTGATAAAGAGGCCAGGTAATGGATGGAGTGGCTCAGGCGTCGCCGAAGGATCGCGCTGATTTGTTTCAACACGCGACCATTCAGTTGCAGCCGGCGCGGTCACCGGTCATCATTGAAAAGGATTTCTGGGTCTGTTGGACGTTACGACGGGTCTGTGAGGTCATGCGCTTTCAACCCCAGCTCATTTTCAAGGGAGGCACCTCTCTGTCCAAGGCCTATCAGCTCATCGAACGATTTTCAGAAGATGTGGACCTCTCGTTGAGCAGGCAGGATCTCGGGTTTGCCGATAAGCGAGATCCGGAAGAACCAGGCATCAGCAAGAAGGAATCGATTCGCCGACTTGATGCGCTCGTGTCCGCTTGTCAGCGCACCATACGTGACAAGATGCTCCCGGAGCTCCAGAAGGATTCTGCTCGCGTGATTGGTACGTCCGGATGGAACCTGGCCCTCGATCCTGCTGACCCACAGACGGTGATTTTTACCTATCCTTCGAGCGGCTTGTCTGGGGACAGTCCGTCATACATTCGTCCTGCCATCCGCCTGGAGATGGGTGCGCGTTCGGACGATTGGCCGGCAGAGCAGCGTGTCATTCGACCCTATGCTGCCGAAGCCTTTCCGGAGGCATTTCGCGTCGCTGCCTTCGGCTCGGTGAACACCATGGAAGCCGTGAGGACTTTCTGGGAAAAGGCGACACTTCTTCATGCGGACTATCATCGTCCTGCAGGGAAGGCACCGATAGAACGTGTATCAAGACACTTCTACGACCTCTATCGATTGTCACAAGATGACATCGGTCGGCAGGCGTTGGCTCGCCAGGATCTATTGGCCCGTGTTGTCACACACAAGCGCTTGTTCTTTGCTTCGGCTTGGGCCAGCTATGAGACAGCGAGGACAGGAACCTTTCACCTTGTTCCGCGAGAGGACCGCTTGCCCGCTCTTCGGAAGGACTACGCCGAAATGCGGGCCATGATCTTTGGGAGCTATCCTTCGTGGGAAGAGGTGCTTAGAGGTTTGCGCGTCCTTGAGCAGCAGATCAATATCCTGCCAGGAACCAAGTAAACCGCATGAGTCGTACTATCAGAATAGCGGTCATCGAGGATTTGCGCGGCGTAAGGATAGTCGACCCTCGATTACGAGTGGCCCGAAGGGGCTGCTGTCACGTGCTAGCCATTGGACACCCACGTACCATGAGTACTATCGCGAATCATCGTTCATGAGCACGACAACTGGCGTACTGGGAACATGAGAAAAGCTGGACAGGTAGCTATGTCTGACCGCATCAATGCTCGTATCGACACCGGCCTGAAAAAGAAGGCTGTGAAAGTCTTCGACCGCCTCGGCCTGACCGAAGCCGAGGCCATCAGTCTCTTTTATGCCCAGGTGGACCTCCACCAGGGTATCCCCTTTCCGCTCATGACCCCAAACGTACATACGCGGGACGCTTTTGAAGAAGCGAAGCACCCCAAGAAACTTCCCTCATTCAAGAACTTTCGCGCCCTCAGAAGGCGCATAGGCACGTAAGTCTTGCTTCGCATTCCAACCAGACTGGCTTCTCATCTACAAAATTGAAGTCACGTTCCTCATCCTCAGACGCACAGGCACGCCGACCTGTTTGACTGACGGTGAGTCTGAACACGGATCAGTCGCCGTATTACTCATAAGTCAGTAATTAAGACAACGCCTGCCAGTGCGCAGTACCATAAAATAATGTCTTTTTGCATCAATTTGTTGTTCAAGTTGCTGTCTTCTGAGTAAGGCCGGTGAGGCATTTCCCGCAAGTGGCTTGTTTTCCACTTTGCTGACGACTCGTTCATGCGGCTTAGTCAGTCGCGCATCTCAGCGATTTCTCGCCTCCGATTACCTGACAGGATGATTCCTCGCAGCCTCGAATGCCGTTCGGCATTCCACTGCGTTCAGCGACTTCCGTGACATGTGCATCGTCGCCTCCTGGCCGTTAAGCGGGTCAAGCCTAAGACCGCCTCGAAGCCGACCATCTGACCATCTTCCGTCGTGACGAGCAGGCACAAGCTCATTGTCCAATGAGCACAGGACTTTCTCGCCTCGTCAGGTGGATCTGATCTGTCATGCCTGGCTGGTGATGAGCGGGGCCAGCTTGGGGTTTCAGGTCCGGTGCCTGTGCGCATCCGGCCGTCGCCCTGGCTTTTCACCGGCGGGCTGCGTCGATCATGCCCGTGCATCGCGAACGATCGCGTCGTCTTTCACGGTCATTCCTCCGCTTCGCGCCCACCGGCCCGCCAGGTGCCGACGGCCTCTCTGTCTCCTTTGTCGTCGCTGTGTGGCCTCCACGCCGGGTGAGAGGCCAACACATCAACTCTAACCAAAGGAGACAACACCATGGCACCTCAAGACAAGAAACCCAAGCCGGTCACCACGCTTCGATGCAGCAGCATCAAGGCGAGCATCTGGAAGAACGAGGGCATGAACGGCCCGTTCTATAACGTGACCGTGGCCCGCTCGTACAAGGGCCAGGATGGAGTCTGGAAGAATTCCGAATCCTTCGGAGTCGCAGACCTTGACGCGCTGATCGTCGTCGCCCAACAAGCGACACGCTGGATCGCGGAGCGGTCAGACCGCTGACCGTCAACGGAAGCCTCCGGCCTTCGCGCCGGGGGCTTCCTGCACACCAAGAAAGGAACACGATCATGAAACGGTATCAATCCTTTAGGACGGACTTAAATCACTTGCTCAACGATGCACGCGCGGTGCGCATCACAGTATCTGGCTACATGCCACTCTCAGTCGAGGAGATTGGATCGAGTGGAGATGGATACCGGCTGGTGTCCTTGTGCCATTACGGCGAACAGAACGACGACCTCGAGCACCATAGGTGACGATTCTCACGAGACCTCCTTGACTGTCTGGGTACGTGCTCGGCGTACCGTTTCCTGTCGTCATTGTTCTTGATTAGGCGAAGTCCGGCTTACGCGAGAACCACTTCCTGGAGCGGTTCGTTTTTCCGGCGTCGAGAGACTTGCACCGTCACTTTGCGATCCAGTTTGTTGAGGAAGGCCATCAGCCGGGCTTCGGAAAACCGGTGATACCGCGCATTCATCAGGTGGGAGACTTCTGTCTGTCCAATATCCAGCACGTCCTGCACGTCCTTTTGTTTCTTCAGCCCTCGGCTTTTGAGGATTTTGAGGATTTGATGGCCTAGTTCAGCCCGCATGAACAGGCTCTCGGAGTCCTTCAAGCCTAAATCGGCAAAGACATTCCCAGAACTGACTTCATAGTCGATGGTGTTCTTTTTCTTCATGACCGCCACTCCTTTTCCATGACGACGGCTTCCTTGTATCGCCGCGTAATCAACTCCATGTCTCTCGGAGGCGTCGCGATGCCCTTTTTGCTCTTCTTCTGAAATGCATGCAGCACATAGAGCCGCTTGCCGATCTGGACGGCATACACTAGCCGATAGGTGTTACTGTTGAAATCGTCCCTGATTTCGAAAATGCCGCTGCCGAGTCCCTTTAACCTCTTGCTGTGTGGCGGGTCTTCGCCTCGCTGAGCCAGATACAGCTCGCCGCCCATCTGTTTTTGTACATCCTCCGGCATCTTCTTCAATTGCTTCTTGCTATCGCCCATCCAGACCACAGGCCGGAGCACACTATCTTTCGACACGTCTTGTTCTCCTCACGGGTACCCATCAATGATATGACAAGTTTGTAATAATGGCAATAATCATGTCTGGTGAGGTGGGATCACGCTGCTGGTACAAAAGGAGACCACCCAACCCCTTCTATTCCAAGTCCCAACGGCACCGAATGCCCGGTGAAGAGATCTGATCTGCATACTTGACCATTCACGCTGTAGGTTGCACGGCAGGCCTCTCTGGACGGAGACTTTGCCAGTCAGGCCTCTGAGGCACCGCGTCCCGAGACGCCGTGCCAAGAGAATAGCCGTGGCCCGTCAAGGGGTGTGGCACGCCCGTGGCAACCGCGCCACCGAGGACGGTGTCACGCTTGCAGTCGCGCGTGGCCACAGTCGCGGAGATTTTGTTGCGCCCTCGATGTGGGTGAGGGGCGCAACACGGTATTGAGAAGAAGTCGGTGTGCGAGTCCACTGTGTGGGGCCGTTCATGATCGGTCCAGCTCTCGGCTGTTACAGGCACATGGTTGATCAGTGACGTCGCAGAGGAATCGAAGCGGTGGGAGCCCTTCGCCCTCACGATCCCTCCCTTGACGAGTTATAACATAAGTGTTATATTTTCCCCACATGGCCTGGACAGTAGTCTACTATGAGACGGCGCAGGGAGATAAGCCAATTGAGGCATTTCTCGACGCCTTGTCCCATGGGGCGCGAGCCAAATGTCTGGCCTATATCAGTCGCCTAGAAGTTGATGGCCCGCGTCTTCCCGCGTCGATTGCGGCACACGTCCGAGGGAAGATCTGGGAGCTGCGTCCGGAATGGTCGGGGACTGAGTACCGGTTCTTTTATGCCGCACTTGTAGGACAGCGGTTCATCATCCTGCATGCGATCCAGAAGAAGCGGCAGAAACTGCGAGAACGAGACATTGTCCTTGCGGAGCAACGATACGAAGAGGTCAAGCAAAGGAGTCGCGATGCAAACGCATAAACAGTACATCAACGAACAGATCAAGAAGGAGCCAAAATTCGCTGAGGCTCTTGCGAAGGCGGAGCAAGAAGTGGGGATTGCCGTGGAGCTGGCGAGGTTACGGGAACGACGCGGGTTCAGTCAGACCGAGCTCGCGAAACTCACCGGTATGAAACAGCCGCAGATTGCCCGCTTGGAAAGCGGCGCCCATTTCCCTGCGTTTGCAACCTTACAAAAGCTTCTCGGCGTGCTTGATGGCAAATTGGAACTGACCGCGGACGCCTGCCATCTCGTTCCAATACGACTGAAGGTCGGCGGCGCGCGCCGGTAGTGCGTCCTCAGCATCCAGAGTGCAGAGAGTCACCATAATCGAGTGGGGAGAGTCCATGAGACACCGCGCCGCGAGACGACACGAGCATCTCCAACTCGATCACGCGAAGCTGGCGCGCGTGAAGACCGTGCTTGGTACCAAAACGGAAACCGAAGCCATCGAACGCGCCCTGGCGCTTGTGGTGGAGGAGCGCAGGCTCGATCAACCGTTGAAGCGGATGAAGGGACGCATGCAGCTGCGAAGAGTCTTTCGGTGAGAGGCGGCGCCTCGTTCTTGATACCAACCTCTTCTTCGACTAGCTGCACACTGAGGACCGTCGTCACGCAGAATCAACGGGACGTTCTTGCCATCCAGTCCATCCGTCCCTTCAAACTCAGTCTGGTTTAGGAGTTGCCAGGATCGTCCGATCGTTTCGGACGCCGGCTTTCTCTGATTCTGACCTTCCTTCTCTCACGACAATGGTGGTATTCTACCAGCAGCCTCGCGAGAGCCGTTCGGTCTTCCACCACGTTCAGCGACAATCTGGATGGGTGCATCGTCGCCTGCTGGTCGACAACTGGAACAAGCTCAAGACCGTCTCGAAGCCGTCGCGTTGATCCTCTTCCACCTTGGCGAACGGGCTTAGTCTCTTTGAGTCTGTGAACAGGACCGTCTCGCCTCGTCCGTTGAATCTGCTCTGCCATGCCGTGCTGCTGGTGAGCGGGCGGTCGGCTTGGGGTTTCTGGGCCGGTGCCTGTGCGCATCCGGCCGCCGCCCTGGCTTTTCGCCATCGGGCTGCGTCGATCATGCCCACGCGCTGCCTCTGAGGCAGCTCTCTTCCGCGGTCATTCCTCCGCATCGCGCCCACCGGCACGCCAGGTGCCGACGGCCTCTCCGTCTCCTTTGTCGTCGCTGTGTGGCCTCCACTGCCTCGTGAGAGGCCAACACATCAACTCTAACTAAAGGAGACAACACTATGGCACCTCAAGACAAGAAACCCAAGCCGGTCACCACGCTGCGATGCAGCCGCATCAAGGCGAGCATCTGGAAGAACGAGGGCATGAACGGTCCGTTCTACAACGTGACTGTCGCCCGCTCGTACAAGAGCCAGGATGGAGTCTGGAAGAATTCCGAATCTTTCGGCCTGGCGGACCTTGACGCGCTTGTGGCGGTCGCCCAACAGGCGACACGCTGGATCGCGGAGCGATCGGATCGCTGACCGCAGTGTGGAAGCCTCCGGCCCTCGGGCCGGGGGCTTCCTGCATCTGAAGAAAGGAAATAGGACGATGAACATCTATCGGAAGTTTGCAAAGGATCTGACTCAGTTGCTTGATGGCGTGAATGCCATCCGAATTACCGTGCCCGGCTACATGCCACTCTCGGTCGAGGAAATTGGATCCAGTGGAGACGGACAACTGCTGGTGTCCTTGTGCCATTACGGCGAACAGAACGGCGACCTCATGCGAGATCCCGACATCGTGTTTCTGTTTCACAATGTACCCGATGGCGTGGCAGCCGAACCGGTGTCGTTCCGGAACGACTACCTGGGGATCGTGCAAGACGTCTATCGGTATGACGAGACGGGCAGACGTACGCACGTCGTACCCTCGCTAAAACAGGAGTTGACGGAGTTCGCTGAGAGCTGGTTTGCCAACCTGAAGGATCAGGGATTTTTTGCCTCTACTGCTGTTCGACACATCCTATCCCCGTAATCGCATCGATCCATTTAGGGGGGCATGATCTGACCAGGTCATGCCTCCATCAAAATGAATAACCCAAGACAGAACATCGAATCGGTGAGCCTTACCGCTTTGTGCTGAGAAAGAGAAAGCAGGTGGTCCGGGCATGGTTGAGGGCGGCAATGTACAGCCGTTGTGTCGCGGTATCGTAGAAGGCCACCCCTGTGACCGTCTAGGCTCCCTGACGACAGGCGCCACCTTCGAATGTCAGAGATGTATGCAACACATTGCCCTTCGCACGAGGAGACCAGGTTCCACCAAAAACACATCCATCTGTTGCATGACCTGAGAGCCTACCGGCTGAATCCACGGTTACCGTGACTGTGGGATCATCATCACGGAGCCCCGCATAGGTCCCGGCCACCAGACTCAGATTCGGGGCCGACTCAGAGTCCGTCTCGTACGTACTCGTGAAGCTCTCGGTGTCGCCAGTGACGTACGCGATCGTCGCGTGAAAGTTCTTGTTCGGTACATAGCTGCCACTCATCGTCGCTGCGCGAATGCCCGGGCCTTCCAGATTGAAATCTCTGGTGTTCGAGGACCCGAAGGAGCCGGAGTGTGAGGTGCCAGTGCCCTGAACCAGTCCAGCCAGAATATCGGGATGGTCTCTTGCCGTATAGAACAGCCAGTAGGTGCCGTCCTCCAGGACCAGTCCAGAAAGGGTGCGGCCTGTAGAAGTCGTGCCCGTCCAGCGACCTTCCGCCGAGGTGGCCGTGGGTTGAGGCATAGAAGACCTGTCGCTGGCGCTGTATCCGCCGCCACAGGCGACGGGAGCGAACCCACTATTGAAGCAGTTGGCGAAGCTGCCACAGGCCACGAGCCCACTCATCAGGCCGAGTGCCAGAAGGCATCGAAGACTGTTTATCCAATTCATGCGCATGGGTATCGCCTCAACAACCCACAGGGTGTTCCCTCTCCCAGGATAACAGGAAGAGATCCCCCTTCAAATCGGGACCTCCAAATGGCTGGAAACTGGACCAGCCGACTCCTCATGCCCGCCTGTTTCGCGTGCCGGAGGTTCCATGGATCAGCCGATCTGGGGCCCATTTCTGGCGTCCTGAGCGCGGCCCGAACGGTTGACCGGTGGTCTTAGATCCGTATCGTCATAGGCATGGTCTAAGACAGATTTTGAGAGGTTGCTGAGAGGTTGGGCAGGATATGGCTCTTGCCCGTAGTTGTCTTACATTCTAGGTTTCTTGTATCATTGCTCGCTATGTGCTTTGCCCCTCCGATCACCGCCCCCGGACTCTCCTTCGATGACCAGAATCCGACACCGTTCGGTGAGGGGGGTGGGACGTCTCGACTTGGACTGGTACAGGTGAGCTGATGGGGCAGAGGGCCAAACGGACGACTACAGTCACGGTGGATCTGGGTGAACTGAAAGCGCCCTGGCAGGCCTGGTGTCAGGCCCACGGCATCACGCCGAGTCATGCCCTGCGGAATGCCCTTCGGCAGGCCATGGATGGGAAGACGAGACAAGCTCCTCCTCGGTCCCGCGTCAGCCCGAGGAGAGAGCGAGCCACGGCCAGGATCGAACTCAATCTGACGTCCTCAGAGCTCGCCGCCTTGAAGAAGATGGCCGGACACGAAGGCTATCTCCCGACGAAATGGCTGGTCGCGATGATCCGCACCAAGTTGACCGGGCAACCGCATGTCGGACAGCCGGAATTGGAACGATTGACCCGCTCGAACCAGCAGCTGCTTGCCTTGGGCAGGAACTTGAACCAGATTGCAAAAGTCCTGAATACCGCGCCTCAGAACCGGACAGCCTTTAGGACCGAAGTCATCACCGAACTCTCTCGCGTGATCCAAGCCCATACGAAGAAGGTGTCCGATGTCTTGCGGGGGACTGTAGAGCGATGGCACCTCCAATGAGCTCGCCAACCAGCCAGATCGATGAGAAGCTCGATGAGTGGGGGAGTCGGCTTTTCAATGTCTCAACAGAGACCCTCCCACGACCGCGTCGCAGCAAGCATGTTCGCCTGAGTTCCGCCAAGTTTGTGAGTACTGGTGGACGGCTCAGCACGTCACAGGTTCGGGCAACCTATGTGCGCCAGAAACTTCAGGCCATGGTCCGCCGTTCGCCGCAAGTCGTGGTGAAACTCGTCCGGGCGCCGAAGGGTATGAAGGGCATCTCCAACAACCTCACCTACATTTCGCGGGATGGGCTGCTCGAGATCGAAGATCAAGATGGCCAAGTGATCAAGGGCAAAGAGGCGGTGGCGGATCTGAAGACCGAATGGCGGGATGGCGGGATGCCGATCGCCGCGGACTCCACGATGCGCGACGCCTTTCATCTTGTCCTCTCCATGCCGCAACGCACCGATCCGCTGTCAGTCCAACGGGCGGCTCGTGACTTTGCCAAGCGGGAGTTTTCTGGGTTTCAGTACGCGATGGTGCTCCATACGTATGAAACCGATCCGGATCCGCATCCGTCCCCACATCCACATGTGCATCTCACGGTGAAGGCCGCCGGCCTCGATGGCATTCGCTTGAATCCGAGAAAGGCAGATCTCCAACGGTGGCGCGAGGGGTTTGCGGAGGCGTTACGGGAGCATGGCATTGAGGCGACGACGACGAGTCGCCTCCATCGGACGAACCAGGAACGCTGGACGGTGCGGCATCTGCCTGAACCGAGCCAAAAAGGGGAGACGCTGGATCGGCTGAAGCGCACCACGCGCCGACAAGGGCGAGCCCAGGACGTCATGCGGAATTATGAGCAGGTGATGCGGACGTTAGCCCGATCAGATCGTGGGGAGGATCGGCAACTGGCCGCAGACCTGGTCCGTTACTTGAATGAGCGGTCGCGGGACGTCTCGAAGACTCGTTCGCCGGAGCGCGACCGGTCTTCGTAAGGTACTACACCATCCGCTTCTTGATCCTTAGTTCATTACTGCGTTTGTTGTGTCTTAGGGGTCTGCAGGCTGAACCGTTGTATTGTGCCAGGTGCAAGGAAATTGGGGTTAGATTTGGGAGGTAGTCGCCGAATGGGCCGTCTTGGGGTAGGGTGTGGAACGTGAAATTTGTGGAACCTCATGCGTGGATGTGGTGATCTGTGAAGGTTAAAGTCTCTGTATTCCAGATGATTTCTGAAGGACAAAAGGGTAAGCTGCGCCACGCTATGTGGTTACCATCCAAGGGGTCTTGAGTTGATAGGGCTGACCCCAGAAGATGGGGACCACAAGCTGATCGTGAAGGCGGGGAGCTGGATGGCTACATCGAAAGAGTTTCTGTAGCCCGACTATGCCGTTACTTATGGGGAAATTCGGTTGGATGTGGTTAATAGCTTCTGCACCTTGAGTAGCGCTCCGCCTGGTCAGGTGCAACGGATAGTGCGGCATCAGCACTAGGCCATTGAGATCTATGTGGAAGAGGTGCAGTGGCTGCTCGAAGGGGCGGAGGAGGCGGTCATGCAGATTTAGGAGGGAATGACCCCAAACACCCTGTGTCACGACTTGGCAGTGAATCTCTTTCGATACGCAGTGAATCTATTCCGATACACGACCCCCAATTTTCTATCATTGACTATGTCCACAGTCATCCTGCCGATACACACGAAGCGTCAAAGGGGCCAACCACATTCGTATTTCTTGCAGATTGTCAGAAGGTCAGCGTTCAACTGCATTACTGGCTTGGTTTTTGCTCCTGAGTCAGACAACAGTAAGAGTCATTCAGAATCGCAGTCGTGTAGGCTGACACGTTGGGTCTTCTCACACTCCCTCAAAGCCGATTCGTTGTGCGTAGCCGCAGTTGACGAGATATGGTTCAGTTCCAACAGTGATACCACACGCGACATTCGGTTTGCCGTACGCTGTTAAAAATCTCTAGTGTTCACTTTTCTGCGCACGACCACAATTGGCGGTCAGGATGAAGCGGAATGTTGGGATCGGCAACAGGACCATCAGGTGAAAGGCATCACGGGTTTTGGGAGAGTCCTCTGACCGAATTAGTACCTTTGTTGGATTGAATCATGTTGCAAACGGAGTTGTAACGCGACATTGTCACAATTGTGATCGCATTCACGCTGGGAGGCACTATGAGTGACATTTCTCGAGGGTCATGCGCTTCAATCTTCACGGCATTGTTCCTTGTTGTCACGCTGTCTTCCTGCGTCAAACCATTGCCACCGGAAGGGCTGGGCCCACACGCCTATCGGTTTTATGGCAGCACGGTGAATCAGAACGAATTCGATCCCTTCATCACCGAGCAATGTCCCCAGGACAACCTGAACGTCGGCACCCCCTGGCGCAAGACTGACTACAAACAGGTCGATGACCCGCCGTTGAATGTCTTCTCGGTGCTCGTGGATACCAATGACTTTCGCTACACCGGCACACAGGCGCAACTGACGACCTATCGCGACAACAAAATGCTGGACTACGAGACCAACACGCGTGAATTCTGGAAAGCGGCCAGTTACGACACCGTGCAGGTCGCCTGGACGATGTCCGATCGGCTGGTGAACATGGGTGGCGCGTTCAATGACTATTTCAATCGCGCGTTCGTCGCGGCCTCGCTGACCACCAGCGGCTTGAGTGGCAGTTTTCCACTTACGCTCGATGGCGCCACCACCTCGGCCACGATTCACGTGCGCGATACTGACCGCAATGTGGACGTGACCTTTGCACCGACGGGCACCTTTGCCGACATCGGTGCGCTGGTGATTGAGTGTCAGAATGTCTTTAATGCTACGCCCGGTGTGCCGTCGCCATGGGTCACCTGTTCCAGTTCCGGCGGTGAGCTACGCATGCAGCTCACCAACCTCAAGGTCAAGGAAGGCTCCTTTCTGCGGGTCAAATCCGGTACCAATCTTGCCAATCTCGGCCTGAATGGGCCGCAAGAGGAGCCGGGCAGTGATGCGGCGCAGGCCGCGTTGAGGGGACTGGCTGTGACCTATCCGTTGTCCCTCACCGGTGCCGAAGCGGTGACCATTGAAGTGCGCGACAAGAATTTCAAGACACGACGCTACAATATCAGCATGGCGGCCGCCACACACAACAACCCGACCGACCTGGCCAATGCGCTGCTGCCCAACCTGATCAGCGAATTCAATTGGGTGGAAGTGTTCAATCTGGGCGCAAATCGTCTCGGTCTGCGCGTCAAGACCGATTTTAGCGGTGAGAACGCGGCGATCCGTGTGGTCACTGGCACCGGGCATGCCGCGATGGGTTTGAGTGGCCCGCAGCGGGTGGACGGTGTGGTCACGCAGGCCGGTACCAATACGGTACGCGGCAGCCGCAGTGCCATCGTTGGCGAAGCCCTGTCGTTGTATATCGCCGGGCGCGCTGCCGCCAACGGCATTGCGATCACATCGGCCAATTCGGCATTGCTCGATACGCTGGTCAACAACGAATTGGGCGGCAAGGATTCGTATCTGGTGCTGTTCGTCGATTCGATGACTGGCATACCCGGCAAACGCGCCGGCGCGTGCGGTGGCCCATATACGATTTCGGTCCCGGGTGGCGGCGGGTATGCCTTCAGCAAACAGGTCAATGCCGCCTGCCAGATCGGCACCGGCGCGGAAGCCTGGGAGACCTGGGCGCATGAGCTGGGCCACAACCTCGGCATGTGGGATATCTATGCGCAACCCTATCACGACGTGGATTTTGATCGAGACTGGGATTACCTCAAAGTCTGGAGCATGATGAACGATCACTGGGGCAAGAATGACGCAGACGGCTGGCACAAGTACAAGGCTGGCTGGTTGCCGGCGGCATCGCTCGTCAATATCAACAATCCTGCCGCCGGCGCGACCGAAGTTACCAAGTTTACGCTCGTGCCACTGGAGTATCCGGCGGGAGAGTATGCGGGTACCGGCAACGCCGAATTTCCGACACGCCAGCTCGCGCGAATCGAGCTCTCGCCCGAGCACTGGATTCTGCTCGAGAACCGGCAACCCGGCGCCATGTATTCACAGAACCTGCCGGATGACACCACCGGTCGCACACCGCCGACGGCGGGCGCCTCGGCTGGCGGTCTGCTGATCACCGATACCGTCAATCCTGGCTCGAATTTTCTGTACCGGTCCGCCGTCACCACGCTCAATCCCCATGGTTCACCGCCCGCGCCAGGCGGCGGCTTTATTGCTGCGCGCGGTGTTCCCAGCGGCGAAACGTTCGATCCGAACACATCGTATCCGGCCTACGACGGCACGCTGGTGCGTGTGGTCGGCACCGCGCCCGGGCCGGCCGGTAAACCCGAGGCGCTGCGCGTGGAAGTCGAACGTGGTCCCGGCGATTACCTGGATCTGCGCATTCGGCCATGGAATGCGCCGCATGCCTATGGCACCCCCGACATCTGGATCGACTGGCCCGGCAACGGCACCGAGACCTATCCCACCATGGACCCGCCGGTGGGCAACGGCGATAACACGCATTGGCATCCGGATGGCGCCGTCACCAACATCATCCGTGTGCGCGTGCACAATCTGGGCACCATCGAAGCCAAAGATGTGGTGATACGTGCCTATATCAACGAGCCCATGGGCATGGGCGATAAAGGCAACTTCGTGCCGTTCCCGGATTCGGCGCCGCAGGATATCCCGGCCGGCGGATTCACGGATTTTGCCTTTGACTGGAAGCCCAAAGCGAAAGGACACACCTGCATTCGCGCGGAAATCTTCTCGCATGCCTCGACGCTGGGCGAGCTGGATCTGTCCAACAACGCCGCGCAGGAGAATGTCAACAACTTCCATCCTGTTGCCGGCAGCCCGTACACGCCGGTCGATTTTGAATTCACCATCAACAATGATTTTCCCACGCCGATCGAAGTCGAGTTCGAACCCAGCGGCTTGCCCAACGGTATGGATCTCGAACTCGAACACCGCTGGCTGGAGCTGGCACCGGATGAAGAGCGCACCATCCGCGGCCGCCTGTTTGTCGACGAGAGCAAGATCCCGCCCGTGCACCCGGAGCGGCGCAAGTGCAACTACCGCTTCAACCTGCATGCCTTCATCCGCACGGAAGACTTCCGCCTGCCGTTCGGCGGCATCACCGTGCAGGTCACGCCCACCAAGGCCTCCCAGCTTGAACTGCGCAAGGCCGGGCGCGGCGAAAGCACCACCGGCGTCCCGCTGTTGCAACTCTACGGTCGACTCATTGGCGAGTGGCCGTCGAATCAAAATATCAGTGCCGCGTTTGTCAGCGACAAGGATGGCGCTACCTACAGCGGCGCCGGCGTCACCGACAATGCCGGAAACTTCACCATCCAGGTGCCGGGCGTGCCCGAGGGCAATGGGAAGCTGATGCTGTACTACTTCGGCCCCAGCCTCGCGCCCTCAACACTTGGCCCCAGTCTGGTGCAACTGTAGTGCACTCGCGCATCGTCCATCAGGCATCCGATTACGGGTGAGAAAACGGGTGCCTGAATGGTCTTGGACAGAATAAAAAGTTATTAACGGGACACTATTCTAGGATTGGTAGCCTCTAAGGGAAGTATTTCGGCCCTCGACATGGAAGCTACAA